>JBCCXW010000005.1:0-48221 GCA_039191105.1 Pseudomonadota bacterium | reverse complement strand
CAGCGCTTCCACGGGCGCATCGGAAACCGAGGCGATCAGCGCTTCTTGCAGTTTCAGCGGGCTCAGCACCCCTTTGAATCGTTTATCTTCGACCACAATGCAGCCGCGCGCCAATACGGCATCGATTTGTTTGCCAACTTTGGCGACGAAATCGCGGACCGTCGTGGAGGATTTCAGGACCAGGGCCCGAGCCGTGATTAAGTCCCCAATCGGAAGATCAAGTTGACGCCCCGTGCCTGCGGTGATGGCAAACTCAAAGGCGAGTGTGCGACTGATCAAGCCGGCGGGGCGCTTGTCGCGAACCAAGATAAAAAAATGAGCGGACGGATCTCGCTGGAACAAATCAACGACATTTGACAGCGGCGCGGTTGCCGAAATCGGCCTTGCACGCTCGACAAAATCACCCAAACAAACCGACATGGCTCGTCCCTCGCACTCTACACTCAAGTGCGAGAAATTGACCGCAATTCCTTTACGGCTTGCAAACCATACTGATTTTTTTGCTATTTGATCTCGCTATGGTGCGAAACGATCTTGCTTACGAGGCCATATTCAACCGCTTCTTCGGCGCTCATCCAATGGTCGCGATCCGTATCCGCAATGATTTTCTTCAGCGGCTGCCCGGTGGCGTCGGCGAAGATTTTATTCAAGCGTTCGCGCATACGCACGATTTCGCGCACTTGGATCTCGACGTCTGAGGCTTGGCCGCCAACGCCGCCGCGCGGTTCATGCAGCAAAAAGCGTGTATTCGGCAGGGAGTATCTATTCTCTTTCTTCGCAGCTGCGTAAATCAGTGCACCTGCGCTCGCCACCCATCCAGATCCTAAAACCTTCACCGGCGCGCCGACAAATTTGATCATATCATGGATCATATCGCCGGACTCGACATGACCACCGGGCGACGAAATGACCAAAAGGATCGGATCGGCGCTGTCTGATGATAGGGCGAGCAAGCGTTCACAGACACGGCGCGCCAATTTATCGTCGACGCCACCGGTCAGCATAATCGTGCGTGCATTGAACAGCGCTTCTTCCAGAAACGCGTTCGGCTCGCTCATCGGTTTGGCTTCGGCTTCATCATCAAGGCGTGTCATGCTCGCTCCGCAAATATCCAGGCGTGTGATTTGAGGTGCGCGAGCCCTGCGGTCAAGCAGCCAGGTGCCTATTTTGTGTGGGAAACGCTTAACCCAAAGATCTCAACGATTTCTTCCGGTTCCGGTTCGGCGTCAAAGTCGTCGAAGAAATCGAACGTGATCGGGTCCGGTGGATCAGAAACAACTTCGATCGATCCGCCGGACTCCAGGAAAGTCGCATAGGCTTCGATCCAATCTGCAGCTGGCGGAAACTCGTTCATCGCCGCACTTTTTCCCATTCGTGTCATGGTGCCGAGATAGCCGCGCAATTGAGCGGGCTCCATGCTGCCAAGCATCGCCCCCCACCCCTGATCCGGATACTCTTTGCCGAGCGCGTGCGCAAACGCGAAGAGCTTATCGTAACCGCCTTTGTCTTCTTCAAACCAGCGCAGCCCCCGAAATGCAAACGCGTCTTGGAAAGCGCGCTCCATGTCCGCTTCACGAGTGTCAGATTCGAAAGCGGTTTGGATGTCGCGATAAACCGGTAGCGTGAAGGCGAGATCGAATTGAATTTCGCCATATCCCTCCGCATCGAGCCGCATAGCAACGTCCGTTGGTCCCGTATCTGCCATCCAATTGGTTTTGAATGAGGCATCGAAAGGCAGTGTGTCTAGACCATGCTCTGGTAGGAGCTCGATTGCTTTTTCAACGCCCTCTTTGACCAATTCTGCTTGAGCGCGATCTGCTTCGTTCATCTCATCAAGCGCCGCCTCATTCATAAAGGCATCGAAGAAGACATACAAAAAATCGACGATTTCGCCCGTGCTCAGCGTCGCACCCGTGATCCCAAAATCGATCTCAGTGGGCATAAACCAATCAAACTGATCAGCATTGAAATATGCGGTTTCAGCCGTGAGGACCCTCTTATCGTTCAACTCAGCCGCATAGTTTGAGAGAGTCCAGCGCCCGAAGCTGAGTAAGTCCCGCGCATCCATGCTTGGCCATTCCGCCCGCGCCACATAACCCATGACGCGATCGAGCCGCATATCGCTGATATTGGCGCTGTCATACGATTCATATTGAGCCAGGCTGAAACCAGCTGGAAACCCTGACAGCGTCAGCACCTCACCTGGCAAGCTCGCATCAGTGTACAAACTGGTGTCCGTACTCTCATAGCCGCGGCTATAATTTGTCGCGAGATCGAACCCTCGCAATTCGTCCGTTGCGGCGAAATCAACTTGAATTTCAGCGGTGTATTCAGCGCCGGGTTGGCGCATGTCGACGGTCACATCAGTATCCAAAGTGACGCTTTTTTCGATGCCGATCGATCGAATGACCGCAATCAGCCATTGTCCGGCATGGATCGCGTCGAACGCTTCTTCCGGGATGTCGTCAGCAAGCTCTGGAAGCGAGTCTTGCGACAGCAAAGACAGCTCCCATGGCCGCAATTCGACCCCAGACAGCACCATTCGGGCAGAAGTGCTCTCGAGTGTGTTGAACCCGAAATCAAATTCCGGCGGCAGATCACTTTCAAACTCTGCGAACACGCTCTGAACAACATCATTCAACGCCGCCGCAAAGCCGAAATAGGACATATCAGTTGCGTCAAACCGTTCAAACAATCGGCCGGATTCATCAAAGCGCTCGCCATTCAAGCGAGCGATCAACAGCGTGTCATCATACCCCCATATTTTCGCTTCCGAGAACGCCACCCCAAACTGATTTGGGGCGTCCCCGAAGCTCAGCTTGAGGTCTTCGAATGTGGTCGCGCCGCTGCTCGGATCAAAGACTTCTGAGCCCCAGGTCAGACTGGCATAATCCGGTAGCACATCCGCCAGCGCGGAGAGATCCGCTGCCATGCCATTTTCAGCCGTAAAGGTCTCGTCGGCGAACCTTAGGAAGGATTGGTAGATGGCATCATCGCTCGCGGTGGTTGCTGGATCACCCGCATCGTCCGCCGAATCGCATGCGACGACCACAAGCGCGAGCGCTATGCCCGCCAAACAGGGTTTCAAAGACATGACCGTAAAATCCTTCCTCAATGCCCCTCAAATGCCATGAGGGCGTTGACGCTCAGCCCGTGAGCGCGCAGACGATCTGCACCGCCCAGGTCTGGCAGATCGACCAAAAACGTTGCCGCAACAATCTCAGCTTCCGCCGCTTGCAAAAGTTTTACACCGGCCTCAGCCGTGCCGCCAGTGGCAATCAAATCGTCGACCAAAACGACGCGATCTTTCGGCTGGAGCGCATCTGTATGCATATGTAGCTCGTCCGTGCCATATTCGAGTTCGTAAGACTGGCGGTAGGTGTGCCAAGGCAGCTTTCCGGGTTTCCGTAGGGCCGTAAAGCCGGCCCCAAGCTCAATCGCCAGCGCCCCGCCGAGAATGAAGCCTCGCGCATCAATCCCGGCGACTTGCGCGATGGTTTGCTGCTGAAAAGGGGCTGCCATCGCTTCGATTGCGGCGTGAAAGGCGGTCGCATTCGACATCAAAGTTGTGACATCACGGAATAGGATGCCCGGCTCCGGATGGTCGGGAATTGTCCGAATAAACTGTTTGAAATCCATATGCCTTAAACTGTCGAACCTGACGATTGCGGTTTCGTTTCTGGCTCTGACTCGGCCTTGGTTTCAACCGTGTCTTCAGTCTCGGACGCCGATACGGCGGCTCCCTCATCTGCAGCGCCCTTCGTCTCCGGGGGGTCCGTTGCGTTCTCTGGCGACAAATTCTCTTGCGGCTGCGGCGCGTCCGCGGGATCGGGATCTGGGTCGACTTCAAGCTCTGGCGCTTCGGCAGCTTCGGACACGTCCTGTTTGGCTTGGCGACGCTTCCAAAACGGCGCGTTAGGATCGGCTTTGCGATCATATTGCATGGAATAGAATTCGTGGGCGGTGTGGGTCAGCGGCTTTGGCGTTAAGACCATGCCCGCTTGCCGAAGATACTCGACCACCTGATCGCGCAAATGCAGGTCGGGCAGACTGTCGGCTTTGAAGCCTTGGGCTTTCATCCAGTCGCGCACATGCCAGCTGCGCGTGGAGCGCGCCAAGTCAGGCGGCCGGGCATCGTGCTCGTCCCATAGATAAAGCGTCGCGATTGACCCAATGACAGCCCGTGTCGCGACATGCGCCGATGCGTCGGGGTTTTCACGCGCCATTAGGGCTGCGCGCATGGATTGCTTGTGCGCACTGAGTTGATTGTAATTATCGCGCAAAATCGTCAGTCCGCGCCGGTTCACTTCGTTTGGGCGCGCCAAAAGCGCATCGAGCTGTGGATGAATCACCGGCACCAAGTCGATTTCGCTTTTCAGTGTGCCATTGGCGAGCCCTGAGAGTTCCGACAGCATACGCTCTAGATTGACGCGCATTTCATAACCGATGCCATTCAAGGCGCGTTTTTCCATATCGCGTTCGCGATCCACCCACCGCCAAGCGGACCATGCGAGATAGACGATCGCAGCGATTAAAACCAATAGGCCGGAGACCATAAATGTCTCGAAAGTCGCGTTCGACATGGGCTTCTCCCGTTTGTCGAAGGCAATTTAGCAAAGGTCCGCGAACGCGGCTATATCGAAATTGGGTTAGACTGCGACAGGCGCCTTAATATGCGGATGGGCCTGATAGTCCAGCACTGTGAAGTCTTCATAGTCCCAGCCAAAAAGGTCCGTCTTATCAGGGTTTAATAGCATCGTTGGCGCAGGGTATGGATCTCGCGTCAATTGCAATAGCGCCTGATCAATATGATTGGCATAAAGATGTGCGTCGCCAAATGTATGCACGAACGCGCCCGGCTGCAGGCCCGTGGCGCGCGCCATCATCAAAGTCAGGAGCGCATATGAGGCGATGTTAAACGGGACACCTAGAAAGACATCGGCAGAGCGCTGATAGAGTTGGCAATTGAGGCGTCCCGCCATGACATTGAATTGGAACAAGCAGTGGCACGGTGGCAGCGCCATGGATGGAACATCGGCCGGGTTCCAAGCCGACACGACCATGCGGCGAGAGTTTGGATTGGCCTTTATCTCGTCGAGGACCCATTGGATCTGATCAATCACGCGTCCGTCCGGTGCGGCCCAGCTGCGCCATTGCTTGCCATAGACTGGCCCGAGATCACCTTGCTCATCGGCCCATTCGTCCCAAATCGAAACTTTCCGATCTTGCAGCCATTTGACATTGGTGTCCCCGCGCAGGAACCAAAGCAGCTCGACGATGATCGATCGCAA
Source organism: Pseudomonadota bacterium (assembly GCA_039191105.1). Classification (GTDB taxonomy): domain Bacteria; phylum Pseudomonadota; class Alphaproteobacteria; order Caulobacterales; family Hyphomonadaceae; genus Henriciella. The sequence continues at coordinate 42,930 of JBCCXW010000005.1, read as the reverse complement.
ATGCAGCTTTTTGGTCGTCACAAGCGGAAATCCCGCCGACAGATCAAAGCGCAATTGACGTCCAAAGACCGCCCGCGTTCCGGTGCCCGTCCGATCGTCGCGCGCGACCCCATTGTCGAGAATGTCCTGAAGAAGATCGTGATACTGTTGCATTCCGTCTCGAAACCATGACTCGCGCGTCAAGGCCAGTGGCGACGCCGCAACAAAGTGTGCAAAAGGTTACGCGATCCTGGCAAATTCAAATTCTGGATCTAACCGCTCATCAAATTTTTGATTCTACCTCAGGTTGAAGAGGGGCGCTCACGCGCTAACGCTTGGATGCCCCGCCATGCCTATATCCCCGTTCAAGAAAAACACTCGCGGCAATGTCGCGGTGATCACTGCTGTGGCCATGGTGCCACTCTGCGGTGTCGCCGGTCTGTCGCTCGACTTTCATCTGACCTCCAACCAAATCCTCGAAACGCAAGCGGTTTTAGACGGCGCCGTCCTTGCCGCTGCCCGCGTCAAGCAAAGCGGCGCTACCGAAGCGGAGGTGGAAGCCGCCCTGCAAGCGTTTTATATTGCGCAACGCGGCGACCAGGGCGGGCATACATGCACACCGCCAACGCTCACGATTTCGGCCTCAGATGAGGAGATCCGGAGCGTCGTATCGTGCCAGCAAGACACCAGTCTGATGCAGGTCCTCGGACAGGATGCGATGACATATACGGTCGAATCGGTCGCCGCCTATACGGTCGGTATGCTCGATGTTGCTTTCATGTTTGACGTTTCGAATTCGATGCGCGGTAATCGCATTAGAGACCTCCGCAATGCCGCTGGTAAAGCCGTTGACATCATCTTGCCGCCCGGTGCGCCGCAAGAGATCATCGACAATACCCGGGTCGCAATGTCCGCGTATGGTAGCACGTTCGACGCTGGCCCTTACTTTCAAGCCGTGACCAATGTCCCGCCGACGCGCACCTATTATCACACAACGCATCGAGACATTACCGCCGCCGATCTCGCGCCTGGATCGCTTTTCGATGAAATGCATATCGGTCTTTATGAAACCGACGGCTCGACGCTCCTCAGCGAGATTGGCGATGGCGCCAAAATATTGGTCACGCCGTCTCAACTGGCAAACATGACGGCGGCGATCACGTTTAACAGCACCAATACAATGGATGGCCAAAATAAAAGTATGCGCTTGCAACTGAGCGGCCCCGTCAACGCCAACAAAAACGAATCGGTGACCCCGTTCTCACTGTATGGTGACTCAGGTATCGACAATCTCCGCGGTCGGCCGTGGAGCGCTGGCGACTATGATCTGCGCATCATCGTTTATGATGGGATGAATCAAAGCGGCAATCGGGTTTTCGATGAGAAGATCAGTTTCACTCTGCTGGAAGAAGGCAACCCGATTCCAACGCATCGGTCGTACACGCTCACATCGACTTGCGTGTTTGCCCGCGACAGCGCCGAGGCGTTCACCGATGCACCGCCGAGCGCCGGCCATTACTTCGATCACTATTCCGCCTGGTTTGTTGAACAGCAAAGCCACCCAGACGGCGGCGAATGGAAGGTTGGTTTCAATCCCAACGGGGAACGCCGCGAGCGAGATTCTCGCTGTCGGACGCCTTCCCCGCTCGAGTTGACCAATAAAAGACCGCAATTGCAGTCCTATTTGAGAGGTCTACAAACAGATGGTTATACCGCCGGTCACTTGGGCGTTGGATGGTCTTGGTACATGATCTCGGATCTCTGGGATGGGGTCTTCGACGGCACGGCGACGCCAATGCCATATGGCACGGAAAACCTCACCAAAGCGGTCGTCTTGATGAGCGATGGAGAATTCAATCTCGCCATGCATCGTAGCTCACTGGGCAGCGCCAGTGATCAAGCCCGGCAGCTCTGCGACAATATGAAAGCGAAGGACATCGAGATTTACACGATCGCGTTTCGCGCGCCCGCCAGAGGTGAGCAATTATTGGAATATTGTGCGACCAATCCTCAATTCTATTTCGATGCCTCAAATCGCGCGGAGCTCGAAAATGCCTATCGCGAGATCGCATTGTATTTGTCGGAATTGCGGCTCTCAAACTGATGCATTTTTCGATCCAGAGCGCCCGCTAAGCCTTCGTTTACAGACCGCGTCTTATGGTTAGCCAAGGCTAAAACTGGCCTGCTCAATCCTTAATTGAAATCTAACGAGGCTTAAAACACGCTGAGGTAGCATCTTAGAAAATTAGGGACGTTAGGTGGCTTCGGCGCTTTGCGAAAATAAGATGCTTATGACGCTTCATCGAGATACTCGTGGACAAGTCGCGATAGTCTTCGCGCTCTGTCTCATTCCGCTGGTCGCAGTTGCGGGCTTTGCAATCGACTTTCAGCAGACCGTAAAACGGAAGCAGAAGGCCCAACTGATCATGGACTCTGCTGTCCTTGCAGCGGCGCGGGTCAAACAAACAGGGGCGACCGATGCAGCGGTTAAGGCTTCCGTTCAAGAGTTCATGGATGCGCAGCTCAACGGCCTTTATGGGCTGACATGCGATCCTGCCTTAGTGGTCGTCGCCACCGGGTCTGAGTCGATTGATGCTGATATGATGTGTCGTCAGGATACCGCTTTAATGCGGGTCATCGGCCGTAACGAAGTGGCGTTCCGGGTGAAATCGGGGTCCGATTACGGCATCGATAAAATTGATGTCGCCTTCATGTTCGATATTTCCGGCTCTATGAACAGTGCCAGCCGCCTCACCAACCTCAAAGCCGCGGCGCAAGAAGCGATTAAGATTTTGCTGCCTTTAGACGCCTCGCCGGAATTAATCGAGAGCACGCGCCTCGCCATGGTCTCTTACAATAGCATGGTCAATGCGGGCGATTTCTTCCAGGCGGTCGCGGGCGTTCCAGCGACACGCACCTATACGCACACGATCCCCGCGACGGTGTCCCAGAGCGATCTAACCGTTGGCAGCACGTTCGGCGAGTTTCAGCTCGGTCTTTACGATGCGGGCAGCAGCGAGATGATCTCCGAATTCGGCGACGGGGCGGTCATAAAAGTTGAAGACAATCAGGATGATGACCTGACCATTGCGATCACGATCGACCCAAGCCATGATCTTTACGGCGACGTCAATAGCATGCGCTTGGAGCTTTCGGGGACCGAATCACGGAACCAAACTGAGAATGTTGAACCGTACACGCTTTATGGCGATACCAATATCAACAATATGGACGGACAAGCCTGGGATATGGGCGAGTTTACGCTCCGGCTGCGGGCCTATTCAGGCGGAAACTTAAGTGGCACCGAATTGTTCGACGAAACGATTGATTTCACACTCGTGCAAGAAGATGATCTCGAACCGACAACCACGTCTTACACGCTGACATCGACCTGCGTCTGGGAACGTGATGGCACCGAAAAGTTTACAGATGCGGGGCCCGGCCCCGGCAAGTATCTCGCCCACCAACAGGCCTGGTTTGTCGAGGATGCGGACGAGGATGATGGTGGCGACTGGGAAGTTGGGCATCCGAACCGCCCCAATGACGGTAAGTATGACGGCGACGAGTGCCGTGATGCTGAACCGGTCGAACTTACCAACAATCGCAGCACGCTGAATACTTATGTCACCTCACTGACCGCGGATGGTTGGACGGCTGGACATCTCGGCATCGCTTGGACCTGGTATATGGTGTCTGAGAACTGGAAGACGGTGTTTGATGGCCCGGCCGAACCGATGCCATATTTCGAACCCGACTCTGCAAAAGTGGTTATTCTAATGACCGATGGTGCGTTCAATTCGGAGATCTATCCGGAGCAAGGTGACTCAGCCGGACAAGCTCGCGAATTGTGCGATAATATGAAAGGATCGGGCCTGACGGTTTATTCCGTGGCCCTCAACGCGCCGAATGCGGGCAAACAGGTTTTGAGTTATTGCGCCTCGGGCAGCACTTATTATTTCGAGCCTGAAACGGCCGCTGAGCTCACCGACGCGTATCGAAAAATCGCCACGTCTATTTCGGATTTGCGCATCTCGCACTGATCCAAGCCGGTGGCACCCTCAGAAAACCTCCACACGCGTGGGGGTTTTTTTGGGGGGACAGTCCTTAAGCCGCAGCGATCAGCGTTGCTCTTGCGCGCGGCAATGTCCCATGCGGCCATTGCTGCCACAGCTCGGCTTCGCGTGCCGCAACCTCAGCGATCGCCGCCTCCTTAACATGACCATAGCCCCGAATCTCGTCCGGCAAGCGTGCAATTTCGACCGCGAGATCGATGTTTCGCGCATTCAAATGCTCGAGCATCCGGGTGACATTATCGATATATTGATCGCGCAGTTTGCGCTCTATTTTCCGCTCTTCTGTCCACCCAAACGGATCGAAGCGCGTGCCGCGCAATCCTCTGAAACGTCGAAGCACCTGGAACGCGGTTTTCATCCATGGCCCAAACTGTTTTTTCTTCAAATGCCCGTTCTCGTCGGTTTTTGAAAGCAGCGGCGGTGCAAGATGATAATTGATCTTACCGCCCTTGAAGGCCTTTTCGAGGTACGCGTCGAATTGGCCGTCAGTCCATAGACGAGCAACTTCGTACTCATCCTTATAGGCCATTAATTTATACGCATAGCGCGCCACCGCTTCCGTCAGACGCTCGCCCAAGCCTCGATCGCGCTCCACTGCGCGGATCTGATCAACCAGTGCGCGATATTGCGCGGCATAAGCTGCGCTTTGATAAGCGGTCAGCCGTTGCACACGATCATCAATCAGCTCGTCTAGGGTCTTGGGCTCTAAATGACCGCGCGGGTCTTTGGCGGGCTCCAATCGATCTGGATCATAGGCGGCGATACGCCCGAGATCGAACGCCGCCATATTCTCATCAGCTTTGACGCCATTCAGCTTGATGGCGCGATAAATGCCGCGTAGGGAAACTGGCACTTTGCCATCCTGCCAAGCAAAGCCCGCCATAATCATGTTGGTGTAAATGGCATCATTGAAATACAAAATCGCTAGCGCTTCGGCATCAATCGCGGCAAAGTCCGCAACTTGGCGCTTCACGCGCGCAGCCAACATATCGCTCTCAAACTTCTTGGAGCGGTCGCGGATGAAAGCGCTGGTCGGCGTGACGTCGCTATTGGCATAGGCCAGAGTCTGACCCGTATTCATTAGATTCAAGGCGTCGCCGCCCGCCGCGACCACCAGGTCACACGCAATCACGCAATCTGCGCTTGCCGGCGGCACGCGCCCCGTCGAGATCATTTCCGGCGCTCGCGCAAACCGCAAATGGCTCAGCACGGGTCCACCCTTTTGCGCCAATCCCGTCATATCGAGATTTGAGGCGGCTTGCCCATCCACATGCGCCGCCATTGCCAGGATCGCCGCCACCGTCGTCACACCAGTGCCGCCCACACCGGTGAACACGATGTTCCAAGGTTGCGCCAAGCTGACCGGCATCGGCAGAGGCAGATTGCTGGCATCGACCTCAGGTCGCGACTGATCCTTGGCAGCAAACGTCCCGTCCGTGATGGTTATAAAACTTGGGCAGAACCCCTTCACGCATGAAATGTCCGTATTGCAAGTCGATTGATTGATACGGCGCTTGCGGCCCAACTCCGTCTCGATCGGCTCGACCGATAGGCAATTCGATTTGATCGAGCAATCGCCGCAGCCCTCACACACTTCGGTATTGATGAGAACGCGTGTCCGGTCCGGCGCGCGCAAGCCACGTTTTGAGCGGCGGCGCTTTTCCGTGGCGCAGATTTGGTCATAAATCAGGACCGAGACACCTGGGGTCGCACGCAACTCTTTTTGCACTTTATCAAGATCAGATCGATCATAGATCCGAACCGATCGTGGCAACCCTTTCACTGCCGCATAGCGGATCGGGTCTTCGGTAACGATGACAATCGTCTCGACGCCTTCACCTTTGACCTGCATGGCAATTTGCTGCGGGGTTTGCCCTGACTCGACAGTCTGCCCGCCGGTCATTGCCACCGCATCATTGTACAGGATTTTATAGGTGATATTTGCACCCGACGTGACCGCTGCGCGAATGGCGAGAGACCCAGAATGGGAATACGTCCCATCGCCCAAATTGACGAACATATGGTCCTCGCTTGTGGCGAAGTGCTGGCCAATCCAGGCGATCCCTTCGCCGCCCATTTGGCTGGTCATATCCGTTTTCCGATCGGGCATGAAGTTCGCCATATAGTGACAACCAATCCCCGCCAAAGCGCGTGATCCTTCTGGAACGACAGTGGATGTGTTGTGTGGGCAGCCTGAGCAATAATGCGGCGTACGAATCGTCTCGCTCGCATTGCTGCGTGCCGTCATGCTGGCGCGTCCCACGCGTTCGAAATAGGCATTTGCCGTCGACATATCCCAGCCTTTCGGCACCACCCGGTTCAAAGCCGTAGCCATCTCCGGAACCGTGATCGCACCGATTTGGCTCAATAAGGGATCCCCTTCGGCTGTGCGCTTGCCCTCAAGCAGTGGGCGCTTTTTCTCTGGCAGGGGATACAAAACAGCGCGCAATTGATCTTCGATGAGCGGTCGTTTGTGCTCAATCACCAAAACCCGCTCCAGCCCGGAACAGAAGTCGCGGATGGCGTTCGGTTCGAGCGGCCAGGGCATGGCGACTTTAAAGATTGTCAGACCGAGCTTTGCCGCATCTTCCGGCGTCAAGCCGAGCGCTGCGAGCGCCTCGAAGACATCACGGGCAGCTTGACCCGTGACGATAATCCCCACTCTTGGCTTCGGGCTTTCTAAGATCACGCGATCAAGACGGTTTGCGCGCACCCAGGCATGTGCGGCTGGGATCTTAAATTCGCGAAGACGGCGCTCTTTTTCCAGGGGCGGGTCAGAGCGGCGCATATGCACTCCGTCTTCTGGGAACTCAAAGTCCGGGCGAACGAATTGTAGTCGGTCTAATGACACATCAACGACTGCGCCGCTATCCATGGTGTCGGCCAGCGCGATCATCGCGCTCCAACCGCCCGTGAAACGGCTCATCGCCCAAGCTTGCAGTCCATAATCCAAAACATCTTGGATACTGGCAGGATTGAGCACCGGGATCTCTGCATCTTGCATCGCAAATTCCGATTGCGAGGGCAGAGTTGAGGATTTGCACATATGGTCGTCCCCGAGTACGGCCAGGACCCCCCCAAGCGCCGAAGTGCCCGCTGCATTCGCATGCTTGAAGACGTCGCCTGTGCGATCGACCCCTGGGGCTTTGCCATACCATAAGCCAAATAGCCCATCACGTTCGGCGCCAGGAAACAGCCCGAGTTGTTGACTTCCCCACACCGCTGTCGCGCCGAGATCTTCGTTGAGGCCTTCCCAAAAGCGAATATCGTGGGCGTCGAGCCAGGATTGAGCCGCGCGCAATTGCTGATCGTAGCCGCCGAGGGGCGAGCCGCGATAGCCAGAAATAAAACCGGCTGTGTTATGACCTGCCGCAAGATCGAGCCGCTTTTGATCCAATGGCAGGCGCACCAGTGCCTGGATCCCGGTCATGTATGCTTTTCCCTCGACAAGATTGTATTTGTCGTCCAGCGTGACCTCTCGATGTTCCAAAGCGCACCTCTTTTGCGTTGTATTTGGTCATTTGTCCCAAAAATATACCGAAATAGCTTGCCTTGTTTGCTGAGTATGGGCTATTTTGGGCAAGATTTTGCCCAGGAAAGCCCATTTTGGGGGATAACTTGTCTGAACCACTCGATAGTATTGATGCCAAGATTCTCGACTTGATTCAAAAAGACGCGTCTCTTTCAGTCGCCGATATCGCAGAGCGTGTCGGTTTGTCCTCGTCGCCCTGCTGGCGTCGGATAAAGCGCATGGAGGAAGCTGGAATCATTCAACGCCGCGTCACGCTCTTAGACCGCCAATCGCTCGGGCTTGGCTTTGAAGTGATTGCGAACGTCAAACTGGCTTTGCCGAGCAATGACAATCTCGAAGCATTTGAAACCCTGGTTCGCAAATGGCCTGAGGTGATGGAGTGCATGACGGTCACCGGCGCCGTCGATTACATCATTCGCGTCACGACAACGGATATGTACGCCTATGATCGGTTTCTGCGCGAAAAGCTGCTCGGCTCGGCGCTGGTCTCCGATGTCCAGTCACGGATCATTATCAATGTCTCGAAACGGACAACTGCGGTGCCACTCGGCTTGGTCAGCGACTATGTCCCTGCAGAGTAAGGGTCGACATAGGTCACGTGTCCGTCGGACTCCGCGTAAACACTAACAGAACCGCCCGGCCAAACTTCGAGGCGCGCACGCATTTTCGGGCTTTGTCGATCGCCTCCGAACAGCGCTTCCGACTCAAAGCTCAACCATGCGAGCGGCGCAGTCTCCGTCGCCGTCGCACCGGCGCCGCGAATGGTCTGCATAATTTCGGCAATTACGTCCTGAGGCGGATAGATCAGAAAAGCGGAATGATAGATCACTGTGAGCCCGTCGGCGGGGCGATTGGCAAGACGGTCCACCAACCAAGCGAGCGCATCGGCTTTTTCAACGCTCGTCCCGGAATGCTGCGCGAGGCGAATTGCGGCGTCCAATCGCTCCAACCGGTGCGGTTGGTCGGCCCAGGTATAGCATTTCAATCGCCGCGCTTGATCAGGGTCGGTCAAATAAATGGGATTGAGATCACAAGCGCTCCGACTGGCGATTTGGACCGGAGCCTTTAAATGCGCTGGGATCGGCGCGCGCCATTCGGTGCCGATCTTAACATCGCTGTCGCCTGGCCTGGACCAGGAGCCAGTCTGATAATTGAATCGGTCCCAATTCTGGTTCAAGCCAGCACTGGCCCCGATTTCCAGCAAATGCATTGGCTGCTGAAAGCGCGCCGCCAATCGCAAAAAGCCCGGCAAAAAAATGATCGAGCGACCCGGCTCATTGGTTTGTGGCGGACTGTGCAAAAATGCGCGCGCGCGATCTATGTCAGACCCCAACCAGGTTTCAGCCAATGGCCAAACCTCATCCATATCCCAATCGTTTCGGTCACGCGGATAAGCCGCCGCGAGTGGGCCACACTCTCCTGACAAAACCGAATAGTGCAGATAACCCGCGAGGCGCAGCCCAAGCGCATCCTTGCGCGGATTGGTCGACCAATCCGCGCAAATTTCGGCAACGGGACCCCCATCTCGATAGTTGCGCGCAAACCGCGCGTTCAAGCTGGCCGTAAAGGGGGATCCGAGCGCCTCACACCATGTCGCTTGTTCAACGAAGTGATCGTAAATTTTTGTATTGGCGAGCAATAAACTTATGCCCGCTCCACACACATTGCGATGCCCTCACCGCCGCCAATACAAAGCGATGCGACGCCTTTTTTGATGTCGCGGTCTTCCATTGCTGCCAGCAGGGTGATCAGAATGCGAGCGCCAGAGGCTCCAATGGGATGGCCCATCGCGCAGGCGCCGCCATTCACATTTACGATCTCATGGCTGATCCCGAGCTCTTTCATCGCGATCATCGGCACCACCGCGAACGCTTCATTGATCTCCCAAAGGCCGACCTGATCTTTCGACCAGCCGGCTTTGGCCAGTGCCTTTTCCATGGCTGGTACCGGCGCTGTGGTGAAGTTTTCCGGCTCATGCGCGTGGCTCGATGAAGAAACAATCTTCGCAATCGGCGACAAGCCGCGCGACTTCGCTTCAGACTCTTTCATCAGCACAAGGGCGGCCGCGCCATCTGAAATCGCTGACGCATTGGCCGCGGTGACCGTCCCATCTTTGCCGAAAGCGGGGCGCAATGTCGGAATTTTATCCGGACGCGCGGTGCGCGGCAATTCATCCACATCCACCGTCGTTTCGCCTTTACGGCCCTTAATCGTTACTGGGGTGATTTCGCGCTTGAACTTGCCAGTCTCAGTCGCATCTTGGGCGCGTTTCAAAGTTTCCAGCGCATAGGCATCTTGTTGCTCGCGGGTAAACTGATATTTTTCAGCGATCATATCGGCAAACGCGCCCATCGGACCGCCCGCATAAGCATCGGTTAGTCCGTCCAAGGCCATGTGATCCTTCGCGCCTATATCGCCATATTTATGACCCTTGCGTACATCCAGGAGATGCGGCGCATTGGTCATGCTTTCCATGCCACCCACGATCACAATATCGGCGTCGCCGGAGGCAATCGATTGACGGCCCATCACCGCAGCTTGTAGTCCAGAGCCGCACATTTTATTGATCGTCGTCGCTTCAAGGCCCTTGTCCATACCCGCTTTGAAGCCGGCCTGCCGCGCTGGCGCCTGGCCTTGCCCAGCCGGAAGGCAATTGCCCATGATGATCTCATCGGCGTCTTCCGCGCCCAGCCGAGCCTCTTCGACAGCGGCTTTGACCGCAATCGCACCAAGCTCATTTGCTGATAAAGCTTGCAAATCACCGAGCAATCCGCCCATTGGCGTGCGTGCCATTCCAACGATTACGACCGGATCTGTGTTCGACATTTTAAGCCCTCCTGAAGCTTACGCACCTATCTCTTTTGTGCACTTGCGAAAACATGGCGTCGAAGACGGCCTGTCGTCAAGTCAACACTTCGTCGATATCGCGCATCGGTTTCGGGCTGGGGTCAGCGAACGCGTTGTGGGGCGGTTGCGTCAAGCCGAACCGCACGATCCATGATATCGATCAACTCGTCATTGACCTCGCCCACCTCATAGACTTTGACATGTCGCAAAGCTTTGCCGGTGCCTTCGATGCGATCGAGATAATCATCGGCCAAACGCGCGCCTTGCCAAAGTTGTAGATTGCAGCGGTCGGCCTGCCCCATAACAGAGAAGACCCGTTCATTTCCGCTCCAACAGGGAAATCCCCAAGCCAGTTTGACGGTCAAATGTGGCCAATGAGTTTTGATGACATCCTCCAAAGCGAGCGCAATCGTATTCTGATGCGTCTCCAGACCGTCAAAGTAAGCGCTAACCGTTTTTGGCTTCGGCATTTCCGCTCCCCATCATTTTGATCCCGAAATGTTTAATAGCTCAGGGTGCGGCGCACATACCAGAGGTAGATTGCGTTTTTTTCAGAAAATCCAAAACGCGCGTAAAAACCCGCCTTTTCTCCATCCAGTTGATCTATGCTTCGTCAAAACGATCCGATAATAAATATAGCGGTGTTTTGCGTGCGATCGGCAGACGCGGCGCATGGCTGGGTTCGACCTTATACGGACTACTCTGCTGGCGCTGGACGGGGTTGGCCAGCGCTCGTCCCGATCAGCTCTTCCTCATCAACCGTCACTTGCCCACTATACGTTTCGCCGATGCGACGATACGGACGACCGCTCCAAGTCCAGCGGAAAACCCGCCCAATTTCGACGCCAACGGCATACATCGTTGGGACCAAAAAGAGCGATACAAAAATCGCAAAGGCGACCGCATAACCTAATGATATGACCATCGGTTTTAAGAACTGCGCTTGCATCGACCGTTCGGCAATCAGCGGCAAGATGCCGACAAAGGTTGTGACCGACGTCAACAAAATCGGCCTGAACCGCGAGACACCCGCATCGACCAATGCCTGCACGGCGCCGATCCCTTCCGCCCGTTTTCGGTTCACAAAATCCACCAAGACCAGATTGTCATTGATCACAACTCCGGCCGCAGCGGCGATGCCAAAGACCGAAAACATCGCCATCGAGGTGCCGGTGATCGCATGCCCGAGAATGGCGCCGGTCAGTGCGAAAGGAATCGCGGTCATCAGAAGCAGCGGCTGCGCATAAGATCGGAAGGCAATCGCGAGGACGATATACATACAGATGATGGCACCGGCGGCTAAAATGTTAAGCTCTTCAAAAAACCGCTCTTCTTCTTCAAATCCGCCTGCGGAGCTGCGTTCAATGTCCGGGAATTGTTCGTCAAAGTCAGGCCAGAAATTGGCGTTCATATCATCCATAATCTGTCCGCGGCCGCCATCGCCGAGCACATCTGCAAAGACCGAGACAGACCGCGTGCGATTGCGACGCAAAATGCGATTAATGCCGGGCGCATATGTGAAATCCGCTACTTGTGTCAGCGGTAGCTCGCGACCATCGGCCGTCCGGATGCGTAAATTGTCGATACTGTCCAAGTCAGTCCGGGCGGATTTCGGCAAGCGCACCATAACACGAACATCTTCGCCATCTCTCGGCAAACGCTGCACTTCTTCTCCGAAATAGGCCTGGCGGACCTGTCGCGACACTTCCGCCAAAGTGACGCCAAGTGCTTCCGCGCCCGGCTTTAACTCAATGCGCAACTCGTCTGCAGCGGCGGTGAGATTGTCGCCAATATCATAGGCGGCTGCATAGGTTGCGAGCTGTGCTTGAACGACCACCGACGCTTCGCGCAAGCGGTCCAAATCAGGATGGTTTAGCGCAAACCGAATGCCCGTATCGTTTTCATTATCAGTAAATTGGAACGTGATTTCCTCAGCGTCCTGAATGGGACCCACCAGCTCCCGGACTTTTTCGGAGATTTCGCGCGTCGACAGGAGTTCTGGTCGGTTTTCGGGGGGCACCAATCCGACCCAGGCTTGGATTTGACTGTTCGAGGCAACAATTGATGCGCCATCGATCACGCCGCCATCATAACCGCCTTGTACTCGCAGAATCTGGGATCCCCATTTGACATCTAATTCGGCTTGAGCGGCATCCACACCAGACTGCACCTGATCCCGAATTTGCAATGTGCGAGAGAACGGCGTGCCATCTGGCAAATCAACCGTGATTTGCACCAAGTCGCTTTCAATTTCCGGCATGAACTTAAACGGCACGATCCGGGTTGCCACGAGCGCGATTGCAAAACCGAAGACAATGAAGAAAAAGACGATCGTCGCATACCGCATCCGCAGGGCAAACTCGAGCGTGGGTTTGTATATGTTCTGCGCGAACCATAAGAGGCTATCCGCAATGCGCTGCTGGAACCGAGCCAAGGCATTTTGCTTGGTCTTATCCTCACGCTTCAAGTGCGACAGGTGCGCCGGCAAAATAAACATGCACTCGATGATCGAGAAGACGAGCGAGGCGATGACAACAAATGTGATTTGTTGCGTGAATGCGCGGGTCGGTCCGGTGAGCATTGCCCAGGGCGCAAAGGCAATGATGGTCGTGATGACGCCAAAAACAACCGGCTTAAGAACCATCTGCGTGCCGACAATTGCAGCATCCAAGCCTTCTCGGCGGCCGCTCTCAACTTCGCGGTGAATATTTTCCCCGACCACGATCGCATCGTCGACAATCACCCCGATCACCAGCAGCACGGCGAAGGTCGACAAGACATTCCAGGAGACACCGAAAAGCGGCATCAGCATAATACCGCCGGCAAAGGCGGTGATGATCCCAACCGTGACCCAGAAGGCGACGATCGGGCGCAGGAAAAGAACCAGGACCAACATCACCAAAACCGCGCCAAGCAAGGCGGATTCGGAGATCAGTTTCATCCGCGCCTGAAACGGTTCGGAATTGTCCCAAAGCACATCAATGGCCATGCCATCCGGCAAAATACCCGATGCCGGATCATTGGCACGTTCGATATATTCGTTGAAGTTCGTGGCATACTCAACAATGCTCATCTCATCCGGCTGGACCACGAAGACGAAGGCGGTCGGGCGATTATCGAACGTTGATTTTAGATCCGCGTCGATGAAGCCATCGATCACTTCCGCGACATCGCCGACGCGGATTGTGCCTTGCGCGTTTGACTGTCGGATAATGATGTTCTCGAATTGCTCGCTCGTATCCGCGAGCGCGCGTGCCGTCATCGCGACATCGCCGACATTTGATCGAATCTGTCCGCCGGAAGAATTGAGTGACGATTGCCGGACCGCTTGAGCGACTTCTGTAAAACTCAAATTGTAACGTCGGAGGGCATCTTCCGAGATTTCGATTGAAACCTCTTCGTCGAGCACGCCTTGTAGTACGGCAAGTTCGCCACCGCTAATCTCTGCGATATCATCGCGGACGTCGTCCGCGACGCGCTTCAGGGTCAGCGGGTCGACCTCACCATGGACGGCCATACCAAAATACCAATCGCGTTGTTCCCAGCGGCTGACCTGTGGCTGGAATGCCGCTTGCGGGAGATTATTGATTTGGTCGACGCGCAAATTGATCTCATCGATAAACTCTTGCATATCGATATCATCGCGACCCTTAATGTTGACGATGGCGGCGCCCTCAGTGGCGATCGAGGTAATCCGATCCAGCCCGTCAATATCGGCAACCGCTTCCTCGATGCGCGTAATAATCTGCTCTTCGACGTCTTGCGGGGATGCGCCCTCCCAGGCCATAGTCACAGTTGCCCCGGCAACCGAGACCACTGGGAACATTTCGCGTTCCATTTGGTTGAAACCGAGCACCCCGCCGATAAACGCCACCACCATGACCAGATTTGCAGCGACGGCGTTGCGTGCGAACCATGACACCATGCCAAACATTATCAGCCTCCATCTCCGCCGGATGCGCTTAACGCAGACGAAACATTGGCGATTCCCGTTTCGTCGACGCCTCGGCGGTCCGCTTGCGCAGCTTCATTATGGTTCTTGATGCTGCCATCTTGCAAGCGCTCAAGAATAGTGATCGCCATACCATCATTTGACCCTCGGATCGGGCTGACAATGGCAAGGTCACCGACATCGACATCGTCGCTTCGGAACCACGCTCCGTCTTGTGAGCTAAACACTAGATCAACTGGGTGAATTCGTAAGGCGCCGACCTCGGGATCGCCGACGAAGATGTTATCGCCGCCGCGAATGGCGGCGCGCGGCGCCACCAACAGGTCTTCGATTTTGGTGCCTGCAATTTTCGCATTCACGAACAGTCCGGGAGCCATAGGCGCGCCATCATCAGCGCTTGCCCCATAGGGATCTCTCAATTCAGCAATCACATTGATCAAGCGCGTCTGGGCATTCACCGCAGCGGAGGTTCGCGTGACGCGACCAATCCATTCGCGCGGTTCGCCTGCCACAGACGCTGAAAACACAACGCGAGGGCCTTGCTGCGTCGAGGTTTCGGCGAACGCTAAGGGCAGTCCAAGTCGGCCCAACTCATCGTCTGTGATCGGCAGCGCGACTTCGACAATATCCGTCGCAAAGATTTGCCCGAGCGACTGTCCCGGCGAGGCAAACTGCCCGACATCAACGGTTTCTTGACGCACGCGACCATCAAAGGGAGCAATGACAGCGGTGCGCGCCAGGGCCAGCTCTGCGTCAGCCAGCTGTGCCTTGGCCGATTCGAGTGCCGCCTGCGCTTCCGCCAATTGCGGCTCGCGGCGCGCGAGTGGACTTGAATCCGTTATCCCGAGATTGATCAAGTCTTGCTGCGCGATCTCCGCCTCAGCCTGTTCGCGAGCAAGCCGTTGCTCCGCGCTGGCAACGCCCGATTGCGCGCGCACCACAGCAAGCTCGTAATCGGCCGCTTCGAGCTGCACCAAGACTTGCCCGCGACGGATGAAGCCGCCATCGATGAAGTCTGACGAGACATAGGCAATCCGGCCCGAAATTTGCGGCGCGACGATAATCTCACGCTGTGGACGAACTTCGCCCTGCGCATTGACGGCGAAATCGAGATCCTCGCGCGAGATCTGCTCAGCAAAAACGGACAGTCCGGTAAACTTCTCGTCCGCCTGTTCGGGTTCCGGCGCCAAAACATCGATGGTCGTGAACGCTAAGGCCGCAAGCCCGACGAGAATCGCTATCGTGATGATGATGGAGATAATTCGACTCATGGGAGGATGGCCTCTTCCGGGCTGTTAGTGAGGGCCGATATAGGCGCCTCTGGTTCGGGAACGGGTAAACCACCACCGAGAGCAAGGTGGAAGCTGACGCGATTGGATGCACGCGCTGACCGAGCGGCAATCACATTGCTTTCGGCGTTCAATCGACGTGTTTGGGAATCAATCAAGTTGAAAATTGAAACCAGGCCATTGGTGTATTGGCGGGTGGCCAATTCCTCTGCCAGACGGGCCTCTTCGAGGGCTCGAAACTGTGCATCTTCTTGCTGCGCCAAGAGCGCATCAGCGGCGATGGCATCTTCAACTTCTCGCCATGCGGTAAGCGTCGTTGCAGCATAGGTTTCAACCGCGGCTTGCGCTCGCGCGACCGCAGCGTCACGATCCGCATCAAGCGCCCCACCATTGAAGATCGGTGCCGAGAGACCCGCGATGAGCCGCGCGGCGATACGCGACGGATCGAAGGCATCGGCGAGATCAACCTCGGTGGTCGAGGCGGTGCCGGTAATCCGCAAACTCGGCAACATGGCCAGGCGCGCTTGTTCCGCTCGCAGTCCTGCGGCCGTCAAGCGCGCCTCAGCCGCAGCGATATCCGGGCGCCGGGTCAGCAAGAGTGTTGGGTTACCGGCGGCATCTATGGGTTGCAGTTCTGGCAGAATGGCAAGCGCTTCGAGTTCTGCGCTTGGATAACGGCCAAGGAGGATTTCAAGGCGACGCACGGCATTCGCACTGGCTTGGCGTCGACCGGCAATTGACGCTTCTGCTGACGCTTGCGTTGTCCGCGCCGTCCGGACATCGAGCGCCGATGACAATCCACGCGACAAACGCCGCTCCGTCAGTTCAAGCGCCCGGGTCCGCGCTTCAAAGGTTTCAACCGCGACTCGTTCTTGAGCCAGCGCCTCATTCAAGTCGAACCAGGCGGAGGCGGTTTGCGCGGCGAGCGATAAGCGCGCCGAAGCAAGATCTGCTTCACCCGCGACGAGATCCGCTTCGGCGGCATTGATGCTGGCGCGGAGCCGTCCCCAGAGATCGATTTCCCAGTTCAGATCACCCGCAACGCCATACGTCGAGTCAGAGACGCGATCATCGGTCTGGGCGACATAGGTGCTGGTGCCGCCGCCAGAGACGGATGCTGAGAGATTTGGCAACGTCCGGCCAAACACGCTGCGGGCCTGAGCGCGTGTGGCTTGCACGGCGAAATATTGCGACCGGATCGAAGGATTGGCGACCAGAGCTTCATTGACCAAATCGATTAGCGTCGCATCATTAAACTGGCTCAGCCAATCACTCTGGGGCAGCTCACCCGAGACACCAGATGCCGCCCAAACGTCGGGCGCATCGGGCGCAACAGGAAAGACCGCGACAGGCTCGCCGGTTAAGCGGGGGGCACTTGGCAGCGAGGAACACGCGCCGAGCACAAGAGCTCCAATCAAAAGGCTGGCCTGTTTCATAAAACTCCCCTTCGGGCAGGTTTGAGGCTTTACGCCCGCACTATTCGACTGTCAACAAATAATTATCGTTTTTCAATAATTACAATCCCGCATCTAGACTTGCTCGCACTGACAGCTTCTATATACGCCAAAAACACCCATACAGACTATGAATGCGTTAAACTCAGGCCGTCATGTCAAAAAAAGAGGCGCCCACTCAACCTGATCCACCGCGCCGGTTCCAAGACTTTTTAGTTTTGACGTCTGGCGGCGTATCGGTTTTGACACTGCTCTTTTTGACCGGCGCGATTGGTCTCGTCGAGTGGATCACTGGCGCGATTGTGATGAGTGCGGGCGCGCTCGCTTTTTATGTTGGATCCGCACCCGGCGCTGCCAACGCGCCGTCCTCCCAAGAGCCAACCCCGCTGATCCCAGACAAAACAGGAAGCAGCGCAGAAGCGATCGATCCTTTTCTGCTGGCGCTGCCTTTGCCAGCACTATTGATTTCGAGCGACGCGCAGGTGACGACCATCAATGTGCATGCGCGAAACCTGTTTCGGATCGACGCAGCCGATCAACGCGTCCCTGCGGCGATGCTGCGGCAACCTGATTTGCTTGCGGCGGCCGAACGCGTTGGGCAAGACGGCGCGAATGAACGGATTGAGTTCTCGCAACACGGCGATGCCGAAGTTTGGATGGCGCATGTCCGACCTGGCCCGGCACCGAGATCGGTCCTGATCGTGTTCGAAGATCTCACCGCTGTGCGCCGCGCCGAGCGCGCGCGGGCCGATTTCCTGGCCAATGCCAGCCATGAATTACGCACGCCTCTAACCGCCATTGGCGGGTTTATCGAAACCATGCGGGGACCGGCAAAAGATGACAAAGCAGCTTGGGACGGGTTTCTTGACATTATGGGACAGCAAACGGACCGCATGAAGCGGCTCGTCGCTGATCTCTTGTCGCTTTCGCGGATTGAATTCAGCGAGCATCGCGCACCCAAGACCGAAATTGAACTCAACGAACTGGCCCAGCAAACCTATCAGTCTTTGATGCCGATCGCAGAAGAGTCCGGGATTCAATTGCATTTTGATGGCCCCGATGCGGAAGTGCCGATCATCGCCGATAGCGATGAGATCGCGCAGGTGATCCAAAATCTTGTCAGCAATGCCATAAAATACGCGAAGTCAGGCGGCGATGTGGAAATTGAGGTCGGCACGTCGCCGACAATGGCGCAGGCGGCGATCGTCTCCAGCCGTCGATCGGATGACGCCAAACGATCCCTTCTCTTGCAGCCATATGCCTCCAGCGAAGCGCCGGCCGTTTGGATACGCGTCGCAGATGATGGGGTTGGGATTTCAGAGCAACACTTACCGCGTTTAGGAGAGCGCTTTTATCGCGTCGATGAAAGCCGCGGTGGGAAGATTGATGGCACCGGCCTTGGCCTGGCCATCGTCAAACACATTATGGCACGCCATCGCGGCGGGTTGGCCGTCGAAAGCCTGGAAGGCCATGGCACCGCCTTCGGCGTCTGGATGCCACGCTTGAGAGCGACCAGTGGAACCGAAACCGTATAAACCTCCGCCCCGTGAGGCGTTAAAGACGATTTATGCGGATGCCGATCTCCTGATCATAGACAAACCGAGCGGTTTGCTAAGTGTCCCCGGCCGCGGTCCCGAAAAGGCCGTCTGCGCGCATCAGATCCTCAGCGAAGACTACGGAGCTGTATTTACGGTTCATCGTCTCGATATGGACACATCCGGCATCATGGTTTTTTCCCGGTCCAAAGCGGCGCAGCGGCATCTCTCCCGACAATTTGAACAGCGCCAGGTCGACAAAGTCTACGAAGCATTGGTGGAAGGATGCCCGCATCCGAAGAGCGGGACGATTGATGCACCGATTGCCCGCTACTCAAAACAGCGACCGCTCCGCCATCTGGACCCCAATGGACAATCAGCGATCACACGCTGGCAGCGGATTGCCAATGATGACAACAGCGCGCGCCTGGCGCTGTTTCCGCAAACTGGGCGGTCGCATCAATTAAGGCTGCATCTGGCCAGTCTGGGACACCCGATTTTGGGCGATGTGTTTTATGGTGACCCAAGCTCTCATGAAAGACTATGCCTGCACGCGAAATCACTTCGCTTCGAACATCCTGAAACGCGCCAAAAGATCGAATTTAAGTCGGATATACCGTTTTAGTGGCTTTGTTTCACCTGGGCCTTTGATGTTGTCACATATGTGTCAACGACCAGCTGTATGTCCGCGAAATCCAGCACGAATGACGACCGCATGCTGCAGACTTTAGGACATCTCCCCATCGGATGGCTGGTCATCGCACCATTGGCGGCGGCTGGGTTTTTCGCATTCTATTTCGGCCGCACAAAAGTCGGTGCGCTCGCCACTGGAACAACCATGGAGTCGCGGTTGAACTCGCAACCGAATTACCATGGCTATTTTCTGGCCTTCTGCACGATCCTTCCGGCGGCATTGGTTTTTGTCGGATATGTCGTCTTCGCTGAAGACCATGCGCGTGGCCAATTGCTCGCAGAATTACCGACCTATTTGACAGATCGCGGCCCCGACCAAGTCGCCCTGTTTCTCGATCGAGTTGCCAATCAGGCGCAGATGCGAGTGCCGGCGCCGACCGGTAACACGCTCTTCGATGCCAGTGTTGAGCGCTATTCCGCGATAAAAGGCAATTTGCGATTGCTTGCGATCCTGCTCGCACTGATCGCTGGCAGCATTGGCTTTGTCATTGGACGACGCCGTTTGACCCGTCACTTTCGGGCCCGCCTTTATGTTGAGCGAACCATCACAGCGTTTTTATTCCTGTGCGCGGCGATCGCGATTGTGACGACCATCGGGATCGTTCTGTCCCTGATCTTGGAAACGGTCCGGTTTTTCAGACTGCCCGATGGGCCGACTGTCTCCGAGTTCTTATTCGGGACAGAATGGAATGCGCAAACCGGCCGCAATTTCGGCGCCGTTCCACTTTTTTTCGGGACCATCATGATCGCCCTGTTGGCAATGTGCGTCGCTGTCCCGATAGGGTTGTTTTCAGCGATCTATTTGTCTGAGTATGCTAGCCCCGGCTTTCGCAGCTGGGTGAAGCCGGTTTTGGAACTCCTCGCCGGGATCCCAACGGTGGTTTATGGGTTCTTTGCCGCGACGCTGATTGCGCCGATTGTGAGAAGCGGCGCGCAATGGGTCAATGGGCTGCCCTTCACCCCGCCAGATATGCTTGCGGCCCAACCGACGAGCGCTTTGGCAGCCGGTCTGGTGATGGGGATCATGATCATCCCATTTATTAGCTCGCTCTCAGATGACGTGATCAATGCCGTGCCGCAGCCCCTTCGCGATGGCGCCTTAGCGATGGGCGCAACGCCCTCTGAAGCGATCAAGCAAGTCGTGCTTCCGGCAGCATTGCCCGGTATTATCGCGGCCATACTGCTTGCTGTATCGCGCGCCATCGGAGAGACAATGATCGTCGTCATGGCCGCCGGTGGGCGCGCCTTGATTACAGTCGATCCAACCTCCGACATCACAACGGTCACCTACCAAATCGTCGCGCTATTAACGGGGGACACTGCCTTTGACAGCGCCAAAACGATTTCGGCTTTTGCGCTTGGATTCGTTTTGTTTGGCGTCACTCTGGTGTTCAATGTGATCGCGCTGCACGTGGTGCGCAGATATCGGGAAGCTTATGACTAAGCCGCCGCCCGTTCCAGCACTCGAGGATCGCACTCAGTTGCGACGTCGCCATCAAGCCGAACGACGATTCAAGTTTTATGGGCAACTCGCGATCACAATTGCGATTGGATTTCTAGCGATTTTGCTCGTTTCGATCGGCAACCGCGCAGCGTCCGCGTTTTCACGGCACGTCATTGTCATGACCCTGGACCGCACCGACTTCGCCGGTCGCGAGGATATTTCCGTAACAGATTTAAATCTCGCAGTGCGCGATCAACTGTTAGAGATTTTTCCAGAAGCCGCCGACGATCGGACCGCGCAAAATGATTTGTTTGGTCTAACGACGCGACTGGCCGTCTTACCGCTTCGGGACTATCTGCGCGAAAATCCAGACCGCGCCAATTTGCCGATGCGAACACGCTTAGCCGTGTCAGACGATCTCGACTTGTATTTAAAGACGCAAATCCAACGTCATCGCCAATTGGACATCGGACGCGCCGGACGATTGTCGCAATCCGGTGCGAACGCCTTGCGCCTCACCGATTCTGGACCTGATGGGTTCGCGGCGTTTCAGGATCGCTTGGCCGCAGACGAGTTTCTCAGCCGCGACATTCTCATCGCAACAAATGGCGCATGGTTCCAACTCATCGAGATCTCAGGCGCGGCGCTGATTTTGCAGCATCTGGCAGGGCCGTTGCCCGATCTCGGAGAGCTTGATCGTGCGCCCATCAGAGCAACCATTCTCGGCGACACAGATGCCAACCGGATCGCATCCAACCGCCAGATTGCGATGGCGATGCTGATGAAAGAGCAAGACCTTATTCAACGCCAGTTCAATCGCAGCCTCTTCGCCAATGCCGATAGCACATATCCCGAATTGGCGGGCGCAGCAGCAGCAATCATCGGATCCCTTTTCACCATGTTGGTGACGGCTCTGTTTGCGATCCCTGTGGGCATACTCGCGGCCGTCTATCTTGAAGAGTTCGCCAAACACTCGCTCCTGACCAGTGCAATCGAGGTCAATATCAACAATCTCGCTGCGGTCCCTTCGATTATCTTTGGTTTGCTCGGGGCGGCGGTGTTTTTGAACACGTTTGACCTTCCGCGTTCGGCGCCCTTGGTGGGCGGTCTGGTGCTCGGACTCCTCGTGCTGCCCACGATCATTATCGCGTCCCGTGCAGCGTTGCGATCTGTCCCGCCATCGGTTCGAGATGCCGCCTTAGGACTCGGCGCTTCGCCATCTCAGGCGGTGTTTCACCATGTCCTTCCACTGGCCGCACCGGGCATTCTCACCGGCGCGATCATCGCAATGGCGCGCGCTTTGGGAGAGACGGCACCGCTTTTGCTGATCGGCATGGTCGCCTTCATTAGCGAAGTGCCGACATCACCCGATGAGGAAGCGACCGTCTTGCCGGTGCTCATTTTTAAATGGTTTTCAGGCGCCGAGCGCGCCTGGGAACCGATGACATCGGCGGTGATTATTATTTTGCTGACGGTACTCGTTGCAATGAACTTGTTGGCCGTGCTGCTAAGACGGCGTTTCGAGCGGAGATGACGGATATGGCAGATTCCGGACTAGACCAAGAGACCCTCTCAGCCGCGACGGGCGCAGCCATTGGCGGTGCGAAAATCGAATGCCGCCAGATCAGCGTGCACTATGACGAAAAGCCCGCCATCCAAAATATATCGATAAAGATCCCCGACAAAGCTGTAACGTCACTGATCGGTCCATCGGGGTGCGGAAAATCTACTTTTTTGCGCTGTCTCAATCGGATGAATGACACCATTGAAGGCGCGCGCGTTAAGGGTGAGATTTTGATGGACGGCGAGAACATCAATTCCCGCGCGATCGATCCTGTACTGATCCGGTCGAAAGTTGGCATGGTGTTTCAAAAACCCAATCCATTTCCGAAATCGGTTTATGACAATATTGCTTATGGTCCCCGGATACACGGGCTCGCAGGCAGCAAAAGCGAGCTCGATCAAATCGTCGAGGTTTCGCTACAAAAAGCTGGCCTATGGGACGAGGTCAAAGACCGTCTCAATGCCCGCGGCACCAGTCTGTCGGGCGGTCAGCAACAGCGCTTATGCATCGCGCGTGCAATTGCGATCAATCCGGAAGTGATTTTGATGGACGAGCCATGTTCCGCGCTCGATCCAATCGCCACGGCGCGGATTGAAGAGCTGATCGACGAGCTGCGCCTGCGGTTCTGTATTATCATTGTGACGCATTCCATGCAGCAAGCGGCACGCGTGTCGCAACAAACAGCTTTCTTCAATCTCGGCGAACTTGTCGAGTTTGGAAACACTGAAATGATTTTCACCAATCCTGCACAGCAGCGCACGCAGGATTATATCACAGGTCGGTTCGGCTAGAGGAAGACGGCGTGGCAGGACAACAGCACATTGTCAGCGCATTTACCGAAGAGCTCGAACAGCTCTCGGCGGATCTGCTGCGCATGGGCGGTCTAGCCGAAGCCATGATCCGGGATGCCTCGCGCGCCGTTGTGAGTCGGGACTCTGCGCTCGCGGAGGCGGTTATTGAACGCGACCTGGAGATGGATCGGTTGGAGCGTGAAGTTGAACGCAAAGCGGTTCGGATGCTCGCGCTACGCCAGCCAATGGCCTCCGATCTGCGCAATGTGATCGGCGCGATCAAGCTGGCAGGCGGCATTGAGCGGATCGGCGATCTGGCGAAGAATATCGCGCGACGTAGCCTGGCTGTTGTCGATGAAGACAATCGGACGTTCCTACGCGGAATTGAGCGCATGGGACAGGCGGTGTCTCGAATGCTGCAAGTCGCGCTCGACGCTTATGCGCGACGCGATCCGGTCACGGCGCTTGGCGTCTTGGATCAAGATGACGATATAGACAGCCACTATAATGGGCTGCTCCGGTCCATGCTCGTCTATATGGCGGAAGCCCCAGAACAGCTCGACGCGCGCGCAAACTTTTTGTTCATAGTGAAAAACCTTGAACGCATTGGTGACCACTGCACAAACATCGCGAAAGTTGTGCATTTCATTGCAACCGGTCGCCAGGTTGTCGAAGCAGATAGCCAAAGCGAACCCGCGCCAGACTAAGGAAGATCGATCATGAAACCCTTCATTGTCATCGCAGAAGACGAACAAGCTGTCTCAGAGCTGCTGCGCTACAATCTCGAGTCTGAAGGCTATGAAACGGCGATTGCCAATGATGGCGATGAAGCCATGCTGCTTTTAGATGAACGCGTTCCCGACCTCATGTTGCTCGATTGGATGCTGCCAAAGGTTTCCGGCATCGAAATCTGCCGCCGTGTGCGCACGCGGCACGAGACCGCCAACTTGCCGATCATTATGCTGACCGCGCGCACCGAAGAAGCCGATCGAATTCGCGGCCTTGAAACCGGGGCGGACGATTATGTGACTAAGCCTTTTTCGACCAATGAGTTGATGGCCCGCGTCAAAGCGGTCCTGCGCCGGATACGTCCGGCTTTGATGGATGATAAAATTGCCATCGGTGATATTCAGATCGATCGCACCACGCATAGCGTTACGCGCAGCATGAAAGACATTCACCTCGGCCCAACTGAATTCCGATTGCTCGAATATTTCGCCCAGCATCCTGGCCGAGTATTCTCTCGCGAACAACTTCTCGACGGTGTTTGGGGCTCCGATGTGTACGTCGAAGCCCGCACCGTCGATGTGCATATCGGACGTCTCAGGAAAGCCCTAATGAGCCAAGGTGGAGACAATCCGATCCGCACGGTGCGCTCAGCCGGGTATTCGCTGCGGACCGATTAGGCTGGCTCCGTGACGCGCAGGTTCGATACGCGTGCGATGGCTTGTTCAGCCTCAAGGATGATCCGGTCAACAATATCGCTCACCGGCAAAATATCAGAGACGCCGCCCGCCGATTGGCCCATCGCAAAACAGGATTTGGATGCATCCAGTCGGGTTTCGTCGGTCACGCCGCCAATCCCGCCAATGACATCGGTTTTGACAGATAAAACGGCTTGCGCTGGAAACGCTTGGATTTCACCGGGACGGCTTTCCCAATCCAAAATATAGTCATTGGTCCGACAGCGCATGGGCTTGCCGGAATAACAGCGCGTGCGAGTCGTATCGGTGTCCGTGGCGCCGACGACCGTGTTTTTGTAAGTCTCGGCGGCATGGGCCTCTTCAGAAGCGATGAAGCGCGTCCCCATCCAAACACCGACAGCGCCAAGCGAGAGCGCCGCCGCAAGTCCGCGGCCATCATAGATCCCACCAGCGGCGACGACGGGAATATTCACCGCTTCCACGGCCTGCGCGACCAGCGGCAAAGTCCCTACGAGGCCGGTATGCCCGCCACCTTCTCCGCCCTGCAAAATAACTGCGTCACAGCCGGCTTGTTCAGCTTTGATGGCGTGTTTCACGGCGCCGCCAACCACCATAACTTTGACCCCCGCATCTTTGAGTTTCTTCATAATCGGTAGCGGCACACCAAGCCCGGCAACGAAGCTGTCTGCCCCGCCAGCAATGATCACGTCCACGCTTCGCTCAAGACTGCCCGGATCCGCAGCGAGCAGGTCGACGCCAAAGGGCTTATCGGTCAGCTCTCTGACGCGGGCCATTTGTTGCTCGATAAAGTCGGGGGATGTCCCCGCCATTCCGAGAACGCCATAGCCGCCAGCATTACACATCGCCGCGGCGAGTTCGGCATAGGAAACACCACCCATCCCGGCCAGCATGATCGGATGTTTTACGTTTAAAAACTCACAAAGTTCGGTGTGAATACCCATAATTCCCTCCGGTTTACTTGCCTGATAGGAGGGCAACCTTGCGGTAACACAAGGCATTCCCGCGGGGAAATTGGGCGTTTTGAAGGCATCTGCAGATTCTACCTGACCTCAGCCCCCGACTCCCTTATACTGCGCGTCGCCAATGAAGGCTTATCTTCTAGAGGGGAAGAGACAATGAGTATGAAACTCTGGATGGCAGCACTTGCAACGACCGGATTGGTTGCCTGTACCGCTGCCGAAGAAGCAGCTGACGATGTCGCAACCGCAACAGATGAAGCTGTCGAAGCAACCGTAGAGGCCACGGAAGAAGCGGCTGACGCAACGGTTGAAGCTGCCGAAGACGCCATGGACGCGGCCGGCGAAATGGCCTCGGAAGCAGCCGAAACAACTGGCGAAGCGATGGAAGAAGCGGGTGAAATGGCTACAGACGCGATGGATGCGGCTGAAGAAATGGTCACCGACGCAGCTGAAGCCGTGGAAGAAGAGGTCGAGGATACTCCTGAAGAGTAAAGCGCCTCGGACCTGAAAACGTTTCAAAAAAAGCCCTGGCAGAATGTCAGGGCTTTTTTACATCGGGGTCGGTTTAGAAAATCGCGTACCCGCCATCGATGATCAGAGTTGTGCCGGAGTGATAGCGCGACGCATCACTCGCGAGGTAGACGGCCATACCGCCAAAATCCTCAGGTTCGCCCCAGCGCCGGATTGGCACGCGCGAAATGACTTTGGTGGTAAACACATCCGAGTCTTGCGCCAGTTCCGTCATATCGGTCGCGATCCATCCGGGCAGAATGGAATTGGCGCGAATGCCGTAACGCCCATGTTCTACGGCAATGCCGCGGATCATTGCCGGCAGGCCACCTTTTGTTGCAGAATAAGCCTGGTTGCGCGCTGCCCCCTCAATGCCGGCAAGCGAAGCAACGCCGACAACCGAGCCGCCTGGATCACCTGCTTTGGCGCGCTCAACCATGTGTTTGACGCTTTCGCGCAATGTCCAGAACGCCCCCTCCAGGTTGACCGCCATATTTTTGCGCCAGATTTCAGTCGTCATTTCGACAAAGCTTGGAGCGCCAAAACCCACGCCAGCATTGGCAAAGCAGCTGTCGATGCGCCCCATTTTCGAAACCACCTCTGCGGTCGCATCGATCACCGCCTGCTCGTCCGAGACGTCAACTTGCCAGGCGGAAATCTCACCCGTGCCAAGCCCAGACAGGGACTCTATAGCCTCGGCATTCGCATCCGCCTTGCGCCCCCAAATCGCAATCGATGCATTGGAGGCGGCCAGCGCTTTCGCCATTCCCATGCCGATACCGCGATTGCCGCCCGTCACCAGCGCAACTTTTCCTGTCAGATCAAAAGGCGTATAGACCATATTCTTGCTCTCCCATGTTTATCGCTCGCCATCCCTTGTCGGCCTGACCTTAAGGAAGGCAAATCGAAACGCGACTTGGAGGTGAGGCTTATCGGCGGACCATCCGGACCGACAGTCCGGGGCGGATCGGATAGTTGAAAATCACGTGCTGCCGTTTGCGGTCAATCTGAAGCCGAAAATTGTATAAGACATCCATCCCCATCACCATCATCGGCGCATCCGGATAGCCCAGTTCCGCGAACAGATCCGTGTCTAACACGGACATCCGAAAATTATTCACCTCGCTCTTGGCAAACTGCATCGACCCGAATTTGTACACCGCCGCGGTATTGTTTGAGAGATCGCTGCCCTTGATCCGTTCCGTTTGCACCGCATCAAGATCGGCCTTGGCGAGTTCAGCAAAGCGCGGATTGACGAACGTATGATCGGCGCCCGTGTCAATCAAAGCCCAGCCGGAGACGCCGTCAATCTTCACCGGAATAAAAATCAATCCGTCTCGATTTTCATATCGAACCATTGATCGCTGGACCCGCCGCAGGCGCCTCGGACGCCCATCATAAACGTGCAATTCATTGTTTCTGAAATCGAAATCGATCACCGCTTCTTTGAAAATCGAAATCGGTAAAATGCTCTGGCGGACCGGGAATTGATTGTGGGGGTTCACCGCTACGGATAAGTCGCTCCAACTGCGATTGCCAACGGCGAGCTGCTCTAAAGGTTCGACACGATAGAGAAGCTGTCCACCAACGCCGAGCACGCGCGCGTGTTGCGTTGGCTCGGCCGCGGCAATGTCGGGCGCGAAAAAAGCCTGATCGATCAGAGCGATGGTCGCTCCGGTATCAAAAAGGGCATAGGCATCCGCACCGTTAATCTGAACCTGTGTAAACGGACGCTTGGCCGCGTTTGGCTCTAAACGCAGCGTTTGCTGTTCGGCCGCCCATGCAAAGGGTATGGCCAAAGCCAGCGTGATGAGCGCCATCGCCATCCACCGCTTCGAAAACGCCAAGCTGTGTACCCTCCGAAATTTCATCATAAGAGTTTGCCACATATTTGGGCTTTAAGAAAATACTTCAGCTGGAACCAAATTGCGCAGCTGACGGCCCTTCAAGAAACACGCGAGATTCTCGACGAAAACCGAGTCGGTGCGCACCTTGGCACTGTCGGTCAAAGCAGAGATATGCGCAGTCAACACAATGTTCGGATGACGCCAAATCGGGTGCTCGGTGGGAAGTGGCTCTTGGCTCACGACATCGAGATATGCCGCTTTGGGTGCGCCTTTGTCGAGCGCGGCCAGCAATGCGGTTTCATCGACCAAGCCCCCGCGTCCGACATTGATCAACAGACTCCCCTTTGACATGCGCGCGAGGAAGGCCGCGTCCGCCATATTTTCGGTCTCCTGAGACAGGGGTAAGCTCAGCACAACGGCATCGGCTTGGGGCAAAAGGGCAGGAATGTCGTCAGGCTTCACCACGCGGTCTGCAGCACCAGACGCCCCAGCTCTGCGCCGAACGCCGGTGACGTGTGCCCCAAGAGCGCGCAAGCGTTTCCCGCATGCTTGCCCAATCCCGCCAAAGCCGAGAATGAGCCAATGCGTGCTGCTGATCTCGCGAAATGGCAAACGGGCCCAATTTTGCTGGCCCTGCGCTTCGCGCCGCTCGGGCCCACGCTGAAAAAAGTCCAATCCCGCCCAAAGCACCCATTCGGCAATGGCATCGGACTGTTCGTGAGATCCGGTGAACACTTGTGCTTTTTTGCCAGTGGCTTGGATCATCGGGTGTTCGGTTCCGGCCGCGGACGACTGAAACCAGTCCAAGTGCTCGAACTCAAACATAGTCTGAAAGAACTTGATCGCCGCTGGGCTGTAATACACATCTTGCGTGCCGTAAGCGATTGCCGAGCTCGCCTCACTCTCGCCCCACGGCTGCGTCAAATCTCCGGCATCATCGAGGACGAGCGGTGAGATCTCGGTTGCGAAGCGCTTCAAATTCGTCTCGATTCGAGCAAAGGATTTTGCATGTACCAACAAGTGCCGCATCGCCCGCTGATCCTCGCTTTTTGTATGATCGCTTTGACCGTGTTGCCAGCTCTTCCAGCGCATGGCCAGAGTTCGGTACGGTCGCAGGATTATTTTCGCGACTTAACGGCGCTCGCCGAAGTCTTGGGGAAAGCTCACGCGATCCGCAAACTGTGCACAGATCCAAACCCCGACAATATCTGGCGCAATTACATGCTTCGATTGCTCGAAATGGAAGCCCCGTATGAAGGCGGACTTCGACAGTCTTTGTTCAATGGATTCAATGCCGGCTATTTGGTGAGCATCGACGCTCATCCGACCTGCGATAGCCGCGCCCGTAGTGCCGAGCGTGGGTATGCCGCAGAGGGGAGAGACCTGTCGGCGCGTTTGGTCCAATCTACGATTCCCCGTGCCGCGCGGCGGCGCTAATCGTCGCGCCGGACCCGCGCTTTACCGCGTCCGACCGCCAATGCCTTGATCGCACCGCGAAAGGTTCGGACTTCTTGCAAGGTCCAATTTCCGCGAATGAAGGCATTGCGAATATTGGTTTTCATCAGCGGGGTTTTATCGGGCGGATGGAAATAGCCTGCGCGGTCTAACTCATCTTCCAGATGCTCAAACATACGCAGTAAGTCGGCCTTCGGGGCTGGCGGATCGACGACGACTTTCTCGCCCGCCCAGCGACCGATCGCCCCCCTATGCGTCCCCCAATGCGCACAGAACACACCGACCGCCTGGGCGAGGTTCAGTGAAGCAAAGTCGGGATTGACGGGATACGTCAAAATCGCATCTGCAAGGCCGACCACATCGCTCGGCAGCCCATGATTCTCTGCGCCAAACAGAATGCCCGTTTTCAGGTCGCGCGCCTTGATAAAGTCGAGTCCCTCATTGAGATTAAACACGGGTTTTTCCATGCCGCGCGGCCGCGCTGTTGTCGCGATCAGGGTGCCTAGATCACCGATCGCGGCGTCAACCTGGTCAAATACGTCTACAGAAAGGCCCGCATCAAACGCGCCTGCAGAGAGGGTCTCGGCGGCTGGGTTGGGCCAGCCATCGCGCGGCGCAATCAGCCTGAGCTCGGTCAATCCAAAGTTTAACATCACACGCGCTGCTGATCCAATATTCTCACCAAGTTGGGGGCGGTGCAGCAATACAATGGGCGACGCAACGGACATAGCAGGCGACATGGCGCAGCGTCGCGGCGGCGTCAATTCGAGTTCGTGATTTTCGCCGCAGGGTGAACTGGGCGCGCCGACGCGCCGTAAACAGCGAAGTCAGTATATCATCGAACCCCCGATATCGGAGCTGCGTATGAGCTTACTCGTTTTAATGGCGATCTCATTGATTGGCATGTGGGCTGTGTATGAACTCAATCAGAGATATGGCCGGCGCCAGCATGGCGAAGTGCGGCCTTCGACGGCCTGGCTGGTCATCGGGGTCGGTGTGACCGAGTTTTTCGGCGGCTTCAGTTTTTGCTGTTTGACCATCTCAATGCCGATTCTAATGATCTTTACAGGCGCGATGGCGGCTGGCGGCCTTGCTATGATCGGCTATTACTTTCATCGCCGGATCATCTTTAGACGCAAGGCGCTATATGATGTCAGACGCGGACGGGTGACAAACGGCTTGCCTTATGCCTGCGCTTGGCAGTGTCAGTTGGGCGAGAATATCGAACGTGATGGATTGATCATTCAAGGCGTGGGCGCGCGCACTTGGTCGATTCCAGGGGCCACCTCTCGCCGCGCCCTGAGCGAAGCATTGTGGTGCCTGAAAGATGCTGGCGTAAAACTGCCAGATGAAGATGCGCTGGCGCGGCGGCTCGGCATCACGCGATCAATGATCGACGCGGCGGCGCGCTAATCGTCGCGCATTTCCCGCACGCGCATCGGCATCGCGTCAATCAAATCGAAAACAGCTTGTGGTGTTGGCGCAGCGCCATGCCAGCGCTGTTTCACTCCGCCATCCAAGCCGATGACCGCGAATGTGGGCGTACCGGGCTGACAGTCTAATTGTTGGATCAAATCGCCTCGGCTGTTTTGGCTAAGCGCGCTCATTTCACTTGCCGTTGAGCCAAGACGTGCTTCAGCTTTTGTGATCACCAACGCTCTCAATTTACGCTCGCCAGCATCGGCTTCAATCATCTGATAAACCGGCGCTAATTGATCTAACGAAGCGTCTGACGCACTGAGATCGCAGGCCACCAGCAAGCGATGTTGCCATTGAACATCCGCCAGCGTCACGACCGCCGGATCCGCTTGTGCAGCGGCGAGGGAAAGCCCTGAGACGGCCATCCCACAACCCATCAGAAAAATGCCCGATCGATACACGCTGCTCTCCTTTTGACGCCGCCCATAGACCTGCTATAGGCCCACGCAAACCGTAAAAGGCAAAGGAAGTCCGCTCATGGCAAAGATCAAGGTCGAAACCCCCATCGTGGAGATGGATGGCGATGAAATGACCCGCATCATTTGGCAAATGATCAAAGACCAACTCATCTATCCCTATCTCGATGTCGATTTGAAATATTACGACCTGTCGATCGAAATGCGCGATGAGACGGATGACCAAATCACGGTGGATGCCGCCAATGCGACGAAGCAATATGGGGTCGCTGTCAAATGCGCGACGATCACACCGGACGAGGCTCGGGTCGAAGAGTTCGGCTTGAAAAAAATGTGGCGCAGTCCGAACGGCACAATCCGCAACATTCTGGGCGGCGTGGTGTTTCGTGAACCGATTGTCATCAATAATGTTCCGCGCTTGGTTCCCGGTTGGACCCAGCCCGTGGTTGTGGGGCGCCACGCCTTTGGGGATCAATACAAAGCCACCGATTTTCTCGTGCCGGGTGCCGGTAAACTGACGATGAAATGGGAAGCGACCGACGGCTCGGCCAGCGAAGAGTTTGAGGTGTTCGACTTCCCCGAAGCCGGCATCGCCATGGGCATGTACAATCTCGACGCCTCGATCCGCGACTTCGCCCGCGCCTGCTTCAATTATGGCTTACAGCGCAAATGGCCGGTCTATATGTCAACGAAAAACACAATTTTGAAAAAGTATGATGGCCGGTTCAAAGACTTGTTCCAAGAGATTTTTGATGCCGAGTTCAAAGACGCCTTCAAAGAGTTCGGCGGCACCTATGAGCACCGCCTGATTGACGATATGGTCGCCGCAGCGATGAAATGGTCGGGCGGTTATGTCTGGGCATGTAAAAACTATGATGGCGATGTGCAATCCGACACGGTTGCGCAGGGCTATGGCTCGCTTGGCTTGATGACATCTGTTTTGATGACCCCAGATGGTAAAACCGTTGAAGCGGAAGCGGCCCACGGCACCGTGACCCGCCACTATCGCAACCACCAAAAGGGTGAAGCGACCTCAACCAATTCGATTGCCTCAATTTTCGCCTGGACGCGGGGCCTGCAGCATCGGGGCCGCATGGACAATACGCCTGCGGTGACAGAGTTTGCACAGAAACTGGAAGAGACCATCATCAAAACCGTCGAACGCGGACAAATGACAAAAGACCTCGCCCTACTGGTCGGCCCAGAACAAGAATGGCTCACCACGGAAGGCTTCCTGACCGCCGTTGGCGAAAATTTCGAGAAAGAAATGGCCGCAACCTAGTATGGCGCTCGGGATCACCATCCGACCGGCTGTTTCTGGAGATGACTACACGCTCGGGCTGATTGGGGCCGCAACGTTTCTAGAGAGCTATTCGGAAACCATTCCTGGCCCGGACTTGGTTGCGCATTGTCGCAGAGAGCATGCGCCAGAGGTGTACAAAGGCTATATCACCTCAAACGATCCAAACTCTGCTTGTTGGATCGCCGAGTATAGCGCCACCAAAGCACCGATCGGGTACGCCGTGACCAGCGCGGTCGAAGCCCCGACCCAAGGGAGGCCCGGCGATATTGAGCTCAAACGCATTTATGTCTTCTCAAAGTATCACGGCACAGGGACCGGTCGGGACCTGATGCTCAAAGCGCTGGCGCATGCGCGCGAGATCGGGGCCAAACGGATGTTGCTCGGCACCTATGATCAAAACCATAGAGCAGTCGCCTTTTATCAGCGCGCCGGCTTTGAAAAAGTTGGCGAACGCCGTTTTTCTGTCGGATCGCAGGTCTTTAATGACATCGTTATGGGCGTCAGCCTCTAAAGACACGGCGGTGTGCGGCGGGAGCGGGCAAGACCCGTGCGCCTGGCCCGCCCGTCGCTGAAGTCGCTGCGTGATGGCAACTTGCTTGCGCCTAATCGTTTCGACGGTCGCGGCGGTCTTCTCTGCGGTCCTGCACATTTTCTAACCGGTCAATGCGGTCTTCGAACCGGTCTAGCGGCCCATTATTGACCGCCAGATCGCGGCGATCTTCGCGGCGATCGATGATGTTCTCTCGCCGGTCCAAGCGATCCTCAAAGCGATCGGCGCGCGAGCCCTGCTCGATGACGCCGCGCCGCTCTAAACGATCGAGCCGATTATCAAAGCGTTCAGCCCGTTCCGGTGGGCCGGCCAGAGCCATAGGAGCGGCCATCGCCGATGCCAAAGCCAGTGTTATACCCTTAAACATGCGATCCTCCATGTTCTGTTCGCATGCGGGTTAAACGGATCGCCAAACGCTTTCCGTCGGAAAAAGTATCATAAAATCAAAGATGAATAGATGTTCAGATATCGCGATGAGTTCTGGGCCTTACGCCATCAGCTCAATTCGGTAACTTTCAATCACCGTATTCGCGAGCAGTTTCTCGCACATGTCTTTGACCCGCACCTCGGCATCAGCTTTTGATAGACCTTGCAAATCAAGCTCAATCACCTTTCCAATGCGCGCACTGGCAACTTCCTCAAAGCCCATCCGTCCCAAGGAATCGGCCACAGCTTTGCCCTGCGGATCAAGCACGCCGGGTTTCAATCCGACATGGACTATCGCTTTCATTTGGTCGCTCCCGAGAACTCGACAATGTCAGCACCTTGCGCTGATTCCTTAATGATGCCGAGGCGCCGCGCCACTTCCGCATAGGCTTCGGTCACGCCACCAAGGTCGCGGCGAAAACGGTCTTTGTCGAGTTTTTCACTGGTCTCCAAATCCCATAAACGGCAGCTATCTGGGCTGATTTCATCGGCCAGCAAGATGCGTTGCATATCATTTTCGAAATAGCGTCCGAACTCGAGTTTGAAATCGATCAACTTAATGCCGACGCCCGCGAACAGACCGGACATGAAATCATTCACCCGCAAGGACAAGGCGATGAGTTCGTCCATTTCGTGCGGCTGCGCCCAACCGAAAGCCGCAATGTGTTCCTCCGCCACCAAAGGATCGCCGAGCGCGTCATCCTTTAAGCAAAACTCAACAATCGCGCGTGGCAGCTGAGTGCCCTCTTCAATGCCGAGACGCTTAGATAGCGTGCCTGCCGCTGTGTTGCGGACAATTACTTCAAGCGGAATGATCTCGACTTTCTTGATCAATTGCTCGCGCATATTCAGGCGCTTGATGAAGTGGTTTGGGATCCCGACCCCGCGCAGCCTTGTCATCATAAACTCAGAGATGCGATTGTTCAGCGCGCCTTTGCCGTCGAGAACGGCTTTTTTTTCGGCGTTAAACGCGGTCGCATCGTCTTTGAAATACTGAATCAGCGTATTTGGCTCGGGCCCCTCATAGAGGATTTTCGCTTTGCCTTCATAGACCAATCTCTTACGGGACATTGCGTGTTCTCTTTCGCATCTAAAACCGTGCCGACTCGGCTGCCAGCGCGATAAGGCCGCTCCCATACGCCAATCAGGCAATTTAAGCAAAAGGCTTCTTGCACCCGGCCCAGATGCAACCCTATATCAGCCTTGGAAACAGAACTCCTTATTACAAGGTTGGACGGAAAATGTCTTCATTTGACGATCGCGAGCGCGCAGAAGAAGCCAAGTTCGTATTGGACGAGGCGACGGAATTTAAGGTGATGGCTCGCCGAAATAAGCTGCTTGGCCTCTGGGCTGCAGACCTCATGGGTCTGCAAGGCGAAGAGGCGGACTCCTATGCGAAATCGGTCGTCCTCTCCGATTTGGAAGAGCCTGGCGACGATGATGTCTTCCGAAAAGTACGCGGCGATCTAGACACCGCGGGTATAGATCGATCCGATACGCACATTCGCGACCATATGGCAGAATTGCTTCCAGTGGCGCGCGAACAAGTCATGAAAGAAGCGGAGTAACTCATATGGCTGATGACATTCAGACCTCCATAGATGATGCGGTCAAAGGCAATGATGTGCTGTTGTTCATGAAGGGCACGCCAACCTTTCCGCAATGCGGATTCAGCTCTGTGGTCGTGCAAGTTTTGGATTATCTCGGCGTTGAGTATCAAGCGGTCAATGTGCTCGACAACCAAGACGTCCGCGAAGGCATCAAATCCTATTCAAATTGGCCGACCATTCCGCAACTCTATGTCAAAGGCGAATTTGTCGGCGGTTGCGACATTGTCAAAGAGATGTTCGAAGCCGGTGAGCTAAAGGACTACATGGCCGAAAAAGGCATCGAGATGGAAGACGCTTAGGTAAATTAGCCGACCGTCATTTACCTGTATTTTAGCGCCGTCACATAATATCACGGCATGCAGGGTGAAAGACAACAATATCCATTTATTGGTCCAGCCGCATGGGCGAGCGGGTCCATATGGCTATTAGTGACCTTTTTTGTTTGGGCAATAACACTGTTGGTCCCTGGGCTCGCATCGAACTTTCTGGTCTTAGTTTTTTTAACGATGCCACTCATCGCGATGTCAAACAGCGTCTTTTTTTGGATCCCAATAATGGTGTGCGCTGTTTGCTTTTACATTGCTTTCATTCGGAACTTGGTCGGCAAACAACGCCCTTCTGCCTGGTGGACGGTTGGCTTTCAGTTTCTAGCAATCGTGATCCTACTCATTCCATACCGTATGGAAGTCTTGCAACGTCTTGCGACGAGCGCTTCCTAAGCGAAGAAAAATAAATAGATACAGGCAATCAGCGGCAACAGTCCCATCGCGAACATGATGCGGATGAACTTGAAATGCGCCACCCAGCCATCGATCTTCGCATCGCCGCTTTCGCGTGTCTCGGTCTCTAAATCGATCCAATCATGTTTGCGTTTGAACGTATCGGAGACGATGTATTGATCGAGCGAGTCTTCGAAAAAGCGATGTCCAAAATAGAATGCTATGGAATATGTGATCAGGCCAAGCATAAAAACCACCAGCCAGCCGACCCAACCCATGCCGCCACCGTCTTCGATCCGCAGCCAAAACAGAAAACCGGTGATCAATCCAATAAAGGCTGAAACCGCTGCGATCATGCGGAGCTGACTGCGATCAGGTTCGGGGGGAGATGACATTGCGCGCGCTCCTTTTCAAAGCCTTATCGACGGTATAACAGCGCAGCGATGACCCCATTGCTCGACTGCCCTGCTCCAATCAAACCGCATATACTGCCAAAAGTCGGCATCGTATCACTGGGCTGCCCTAAAGCTTTGGTTGATTCTGAGCGGATTGTAACTCGATTACGCGCGGAAGGCTATCAAATCAGTCCCGACTATTCCGGCGCCGATCTTGTGCTGGTTAATACGTGCGGGTTCTTGGACAGCGCCCGAGATGAGAGCCTCGATGCGATCGGCGAAGCGATTGAAGCGAATGGCAAAGTGATCGTAACCGGGTGCCTCGGAGCAGAACCCGAGCTGATTGAAAAAGCCCATCCGAAAGTGTTGGCCGTGACCGGACCGCATCAATATGAGCAGGTGATGGAGGCCGTGCACACGCACCTGACACCGCCTCATAATCCGCATTTCGATCTGGTGCCTGAAACAGGTTTGCGGCTCACCCCACGTCACTATGCCTATTTAAAGATCTCCGAGGGATGCAATAATCGCTGCAGTTTCTGCATCATTCCCAAGCTGCGCGGCGATTTGGTCTCGCGCCCGATTCATCACGTGCTGATCGAAGCCGAGCAATTGGTGCGCGCTGGGGTCAAAGAATTGCTGGTGATCAGCCAAGATACGAGTGCTTATGGCCTCGATCTTAAATATGCACCGCAAATGTGGCGGTCGGAGCCTTATGAGACCAGGTTCCTGGACCTCGCGCGGGGGCTGTCCTCGCTGGGTGTTTGGACGCGGCTGCATTATGTCTATCCCTATCCGCATGTCGACAAAGTGATGCCGCTGATGGCCGAGGGTGCGATCACGCCCTATCTCGACATCCCGTTTCAGCATGCCAGCGCCAACGTGCTCAAAGCCATGAAGCGCCCGGCGAAGCAGGATCGCGTACTGGAGCGTATTCAGCAATGGCGCCGCGACGTGCCCGATTTGACGATCCGCTCAACCTTCATTGTTGGGTTCCCAGGCGAAACGGAAGAAGACTTCGAAATCCTACTGGACTTTATTCGCGAAGCGAGGATCGATCGCGCCGGCTGCTTTAAATATGAGAATGTCGCTCACGCCGACAGTCGCGCGCTGAGCGGGCATGTACCGGAAGCCCTGAAAGAAGAACGCTGGCACCGCTTCATGGCCGTGCAATCGGAAATCTCAGCCGCCCGCGCCGAGGCTCAAATCGGCACCCGGCAAGATGTGATCATTGACAGTAATGGCGACCAAGATGGCGAATATCTTGCCCGCACCAAAGCTGATGCGCCTGAAATCGATGGTGTTGTGTACCTGTCTTCGGATCGACCCTTGCCGATCGGGGAGGTGGTCTCTGCACAGATCACCGATGCCGACGCCTATGATCTTTATGCAAGGGTCGGCTAACCCGGCGCTGCTTCAAGCGCGACCGCGACGCCCTCACGGCGCGGGTCCGCACCGCCAGCCAGGCCATCCTCGGTCACGAGAATTACGTGCAATCCGCTATTCTCGCCGCGGCGCTCTTCGACAGTGTAGCCCATGGCTTTCAGCTCATCGGCGACTTCTTGACCATTGCCGCGATCAATTTCCACACCGACCGTCTCGCCGCGGGCGATCACATTTGGCAGCTCAATCGCCTCTTGCGGGGTGTGATCCCAAGCCAGGACGCCGATAATCGTCTTTGCCGTATAGGCGATAATCGAGTTTCCGCCTGGGGATCCCGTGACCAGTTTGACGTCGCCCTCTTGGTCGAAGACAATTGTGGGCGACATCGAGCTGCGCGGGCGCTTTTTCGGCGCGGGAGCATTGGCAACGGGCAGGTTAGATTTGCGAGGTTCGCGCGCAAAGTCGGTCAACTCATTATTGAGCAGAAACCCTTTCACCATGCGCGAATTGCCAAACACGCCTTCCACCGTGGCCGTCATAGAAACCACATTGCCATCCTGATCAATGATGGAAAGGTGCGTGGTGCCAGGCGAGTCTTCGGTTGGGTCTTGGCCCCACATCGTAACCATAGGATTACCGCCCAGCGCCACCCCTGGATCGCCGGGCGTCGGTGTTTCCGCCGGATCAAACACCTCGGTTGCACGAACATCAAGATAATCCGGATGGATCAGCTCTACCGCGGGCACGGGGACGAAATCCGCGTCAGCAACATAATGATCGCGGTCGGCATAAGCGAGGCGCTGCGCATCGACAAATGCGCGCAAGAATTGCTCCGGCTCGCTCGCGCCTTCAGGCAACAGACGGTCATATAGGCCTGCAATCGCGCTTTGTGTGACCCCACCCGAGCTTGGCGGCGGCGCCGAGCAAATCTCAAAGTCTCGCCATTCGCCGCATAGCGGGGCCCGCACTTTGACCTCATAAGCGGCGATATCTTCAATGCTTAACGCGCCGGGATTAGGGTCCTCAGCAACCGCCGCAACAATTGCTTCAGGGATCTCGCCGGTGTAAAAAGCCTCTGCGCCTTCTGTCGCAACGCGGCGCAAGGTTTCCGCATAATCCGCATTCACGCGGATATCGCCAACCGCAAGCGGTTCGCCATCGGGATAAAAGTATGCCGTCGTCACGGGGTGCTCATCGACGCGCGTAAACTGGCGCATACGCTCATTGGACAAAAAGCCCGCCAATCGCGGCCTAACTTCGAAACCGGTTTCGGCCAACGCGATGGCATCTTCAAAGTTACGAGCCCAATCTAATTTGCCGTGCGCCTCATGAACGGTTTCATAGAGCGCGATCGTACCCGGGACGCCGGTTGATTTGCCGGATTGCCAGGCGTCCAAAAAGCCAAGCACCTCGCCGTCTTCAATAAACAAATTCTCATCAATCGCAGAGGGCGCCGTTTCTCGGCCATCATACATAGTCGTTTCACCGCTGGCCCGGTCATAGACGAGCATAAAGGCGCCGCCGCCAATCCCCGAGGATTGCGGTTCCACCAGACCGAGCACGGCATGAACGGCAATCGCCGCATCGACCGCATGACCGCCGTCGCGCAACACCGCTAAGCCTGCCTCGACCGCCCGTGGGTCGGCGGCCGCAATCATCGCGCCTTTCGTCCAAGCGGGCTCACTTGTGTCCACCGGCGGCTCCGACGCGGCTTCAAGTTCTGGTGTCTCGTTTTGGGGTTGGCATGCGGCGAGAAAAAGCGCGCAAGCGCCCGCAACGAGATAAGGATTAACTGCCATTTCAAAAGCGCTCCGACTTGGCGATCACAAATTGTCAGCCTAGAGCGTAAGCCGATGACAGGAAAGGTCTTTTGATGTCAAAGCCGGGGCCAAACAATCAGATCACTGATATCAAAGGCATCTGCTTAGGAAATGCCCACAATGAGGCCATTGCGACGGGCACAACGGTCATCTTCTGCGAGACCCCGGCCATCGGCGCCGTGGCGGTGGCAGGCGGTGGACCCGGCACCCGCGAAAGCGATTTATTGAGTGCGGATAAGCTGGTCGATCATGTTGATGCTGTAGTTCTTTCTGGGGGCAGCGCTTACGGCTTAGCAGCGGCCGATGCGGTTGCCGTCGAGCTGGGCGCCCGAGGACGCGGATTTGCATTGGTCGACCGACCAGGTGTGCCGAAAACGCCAATCGTGCCCGGGGCGATCCTGTATGATCTTGCCAATGGCGGCGACAAAAACTGGGGCGCCAGCGCTCCCTATCCTGGATTAGGTCAAGCCGCTTTGGCAGCCGCGCGCAAGGATGAGACGGAACTCGGTCGGGTCGGCGCGGGCTACGGTGCCCGGGCGGGGCAACACCCCGGCGGTTTGGGCTCGGCATCAATTTTTACGGATGATGGGCTCGGCGTCGGCGCGGTCGCTGCGGTGAACAGTTTCGGCGCTGTCTATATGCCGGGAACGCAGGCCTTTTGGGCCTGGCCTTATGAAATTGAGGGCGAGTTTGGCGGCGTTCGCCCGCCCTCAGATTACCAATCCGACTCCGAAGACTGGGGCGCCGCAAAACAAAATCCGCAGCTTGGCGAAAACACCACGATTGCGTGCGTTGCCACGAATGTCGCGCTCACGCCGGGCGAGGCCAATCGGGTCGCACAAATGGCGCTGGCAGGCTTTGCTCGCGCGATCCGCCCGGTTTTTGCGCCCTTTGATGGCGATGTCATCTATGTGCTGTCCACCGCGCAGCGCCCGCTGCCGGAGCCGCGTGCGATCAGCCTTGCGCGCCTTGGCGAATTGGCCGCAAGCACGCTCGCACGGGCGATTGCGCGCGGGGTCTATGAGGCGCGGTAATTTCCTGAGATCAGGTGTTGCTTTCGCAAGACCTCGAGAGTATGTCTCCCGCTTCCGCGCTTCGGTAGCTCAGTTGGATAGAGTACTTGGCTACGAACCAAGGGGTCGGGGGTTCGAATCCTCCCCGAAGCGCCATTTTCTTCAAGACAACGTACTCAACGCTTATGCGGGCATTGCGATCCGGCGATAAACCAGATCGGCATAGTCGTTGACCAACGCTTCCGATGTATAGCCCGGTTTGAAATTGAACTCACCAATTTCGGCAACCGGCGTGATTTCGGCCGCTGAGCCGGTGATGAAACACTCATCAAACGTGCCCAGCTCGTCCGGCATGATGACGCGCTCGATGACTTCAATCTGTCGCGCTTTTGCGAGCTTGATAGCGGTCTGGCGCGTGATGCCGTTCAGAAAGCAATCCGGGATCGGTGTGTGCAGCGCCCCATCGCGCATGAAAAAAATGTTCGCGCCCGTCGCCTCTGCCACTTGCCCGCGATAGTCGAGCATCAAGGCATCTGCATAGCCGTCATTTTCCGCTGCGTGCTTGGACAATGTGCAAATCATGTAGAGGCCGGCGGCTTTGGCGTGGCACGGCGCTGTCAGCGGGTCTGGACGACGATACATCGCATGAGTCATGCGAATGCCCTTCATCTTGTCGGCAAAATAATCGCCCCAAGCCCAAACGGCGACCGCGAGATGGATCGTATTGTGCTGCGCTGAGACACCCATCATTTCGCTGCCCCGCCACGCAAAGGCTCTGACATAGGCGTTCTCTAGGCCAGACTTCGCGAGGGTTTCAGCTTTGATCGCTTCGAGCTCATCGACCGAGACCGGGAGCTCAAAGCCCATAATCTTAGCGGAGTTCGCGAGCCGTTCGGAGTGCATGCGCGAGGCGTAGATCGCGCCGCCATACGCGCGCTCGCCCTCAAACACGCAAGAGGCATAGTGCATGGCATGGGTCAGCACATGAACTTTCGTGTCCCGCCACGGGACGAACTGGCCGTCCATCCAAATGTAGCCGTCACGATCATCATAGGCTTGCTCTGCCATTCCGTGTTTCCTGTCTTGCACTTTTACAATTCCCCGGCATTCTCAGATCACAATGGTGAATGTCAACCAATTACGGGCAAATGCCCCGGGATTTGACCCGCGTCTTTTCTTGAAAGACGAGGAGCTCGACTATGGTATTGCGCTGCTGCTCGCAGGCGAACGCGCGCTGATGAAGGCGGCAGGCGAAATTGCCTCCGATATGGATATGCCCGCCCTGTCGGCGCGGACGCTGATTGCGATCCGGTTCCAACCTGGCGAGTCGGTGAACCAATTGCGCGATCAGCTCAACGCGACAACACCAACCTTTGCCCGGATTATCGCAGACTTAGATCAACGCGGTCTGGTGGAACGTCGCCGCAGCGAGCGCGGCGACCGTCGTACGCGGCGTTTGTATCTGAGCCATGAGGGCAAACGTGTCACCGATGCTGCCACGATTGCCATGCGTGATCGGCTGCGGCAGGCGTATCGAGCGGCTGGATCCAGCGCCGTTGGCGGCGCCCGCTTGGTCCTGGAGGCATTGTTGTGACGGGCGAAACACATCTTCTGATTGTAGATGATGATGACCGAATCCGGGACTTGTTGAGGCAATACCTCACGCGGCAAGGTCACGCGGTGACCACCGCATCGAATGCCGCTGCCGCCCGGAAACTATTCCAAACGTTTAGTTTTGATCTCGCCGTCCTCGACATAATGATGCCGGGTGAAGATGGGCTAAGCCTACTCAAAGCGTTGCGCGAGGACGGCAATGATACGCCCATCCTGCTCCTCACCGCGCGCGGGCAGGCCAGTGACCGGATTGAGGGGTTGCGGCTCGGCGCTGATGATTATCTCCCGAAACCCTTCGAACCGGAAGAACTCGCTTTGCGCACGGCCGCTATCATCCGCCGCACCCACATTCCGGACCCTTTAGAGGAGATTGAAATGTCGGGCTTGGTGTTCGAGCCCGCCAAAGGCTTACTGTCCGGACCGAACGGACATGTCCGTTTGACCGATAGTGAACTGCAATTACTGACGATTTTATCGAAATCCCCAGGAGAGCCGATTTCGCGCGAAGCGCTTGCATCGGACACCTCGAATGGCACCGAGCGCAGCATTGATGTGCAAGTGACGCGGCTACGAAAGAAAATTGAGCCTGACCCAAGGAACCCCATTCACATTCAAACTGTCCGCGGTATCGGTTACCGCTTAATGCCAGACTGAACCGACAAGGAGCGCCGCATGCTGAAAGTCCACCATCTTCGCATTGGGCGATCTGTTTTCACCGTCTGGTTGCTCGAGGAATTGGGCGCGCCTTATGAACTCGAGATCTATGTTCGAAATG
This sequence comes from Pseudomonadota bacterium, assembly GCA_039191105.1. GTDB lineage: Bacteria > Pseudomonadota > Alphaproteobacteria > Caulobacterales > Hyphomonadaceae > Henriciella. The sequence goes on along the minus strand of JBCCXW010000005.1, from coordinate 58 downwards.
AAATGGGCCGGGCCCCACCGGAGCTCAAGGAGGCGCATCCGCTCGGCAAATCACCGGT
>JBCCXW010000004.1:0-51149 GCA_039191105.1 Pseudomonadota bacterium | reverse complement strand
TATGTGTATGAGGCTTTGCCCGGTCTTGCCCGCGCACGCAATGCCGCGCGGCCTTTCGTTAAAGGCGATTTGGTCTTTTTTACGGACGATGATTGCTATGTTGCGCCAGATATTTTGACCGCGCTTGAGGCGGCCTTTGAGGACCCGCAAACGGGTTTTGTGAGCGGTCGTATCATGTTGTTTGATCCCAAAGACTACCCAGCAACGATTAATGAATCAACCGACCGCGTGGTGTTCGAGGCCAACAGCTTTATACGCGCGGGCGCCATAAAAGGTGCGAGCCTCGGCTTCCGGGCCGAAGTCTTAGAAGACATTGATTGGTTTGACCCCTTGTTTGGCGCAGGTGCGCATTTCGCATCCGAAGACTGCGATGCCGCGGGCAGAGCAAGTCTAGCGAACTGGCGCGGGCGCTACGTCCCGGAAATGGTCGTTCATCATCATCATGGTCGCAAAGCGAGCGATATTGGTGGCTTATTGAAAGCTTACGCGATCGGGCGCGGTGCCTACCATACAAAGCTGTTTTATGTACCAGGTGGTAAGCGGGCCAGCCTACGAGGTTGGGTGGGCGCATTGAGACGAAGCATTCGTCGGCCTTCGAACCTTTTTTGGGAGCTTCGCGGTGGCTTTGGCTATCTGCGAAAACGTGGCTTACCAGATGGCGCTGGAATAAGGGCAAGCTGATGCACAGGCCATTGGAAGAAATCCAAGCCATGCCCCAAGACTCCCAATCGCGAGTGGTAGAGCGGAGCGCGGGGGCGCTGACCCGACCGTCGGTCCCGTATGAAATTGTTCAAAAATTCTCGATTGTGCATGTGGTGCGCCAATATGCGCCGAGCGTGGGCGGGTTGGAGAATGCGGTTCGCGGTTTGGCCCGGGTCCAGCGAGATGCGGGACATCGAGTGAAGATCATCACCCTAAATCGACTGTTTACAGCGCCTGAAACCATACTGCCGGACCATGATGTTATCGACGGAATTGATGTTGTTCGGATCCCTTTTTTCGGCTCTTCCCGATACCCGATCGCGGCATCGATCAAGCGTTGGCTCGATGATCAAGACATCATTCACGTGCATGGCGTCGACTTCTTTTTCGATTATTTGGCGATGTCTAAGCCGAAGTCCGCCATCGTACAGGTTGCGAGCACGCATGGTGGATTTTTCCACACATCTTTCGCGAAACGCTTGAAACTCGCATTTTTCCATTCAATCACGCGCCTGAGCAGCCGCGCTTATGATGCAATCGTTTGTGTCAGTCGATCCGACCTGGACCGGTTTTCGAAGATCGCGCATGGTCGTACCCTGCTCATAGAAAACGGTATTGATACGTCCAAATTTCGGGGTGCCGCCTCCCACCATCCGCAGAAAACGCTGATCACCTGGAGCCGGTGGACGAAGCATAAGTGTCTTGGAGATGTCTTGAATCTCCTACGCATCCTGCGCGATAATGATGCGGAATGGAAGCTGATTGTCGCCGGATCGCCGTCTGAACTATCGGCGCAGGATCTCGATCGCGAAGTCCGCCAAAGCGGCCTGACAGATGCAGTCGAAATCATCGAGCGCCCGAGCGACGCAGAGCTTAGGCAAGCGATTACTCGCGCGAGCATTTTCGTTAGCGCCTCGCAGTTCGAAGGCTTTGGTATTGCGGCGGTCGAAGCGATGTCGGCGGGCTTGCCGGTCGTGTTGAGCGATATCGACGCGCATCGACATTTAATTGCGGAGAGTTCTGCTGGTTTGCTGGCGGATTTCTCCAAACCCGATGATAGCGCCGCTAGAACGGCTGAATTGTTTCGGCGCTTGGAAGATCAATCGTGCCGACTGAACGCCAAAGCGATGTCGCGTAGTTGCAACTGGGATTGGCCGACAATCGGTGCGCAAACTCTGGACCTCTACTTCAGCGCCGCTGGCCTGACACCGAGAAATATACTTGGCATCGATGTCGCTCCTCTTAAACGAGATGGTGCAGTAGGAGAGTTGGACACGCGCGCGGAACGCGGCCAAAACACCTGTGTTGCCTTCGCGAACGCGCATACGCTGAACACCGTACACGCTTCGTCAGAAGTCAAATCGGCGCTCCAGTCTTTTCTGGTTCTGAACGATGGGGCTGGGATAAATTGGGCAAGCAAAAGGCTCTACAAACGAGGATTTGACGACAACCTCAACGGGACGGATTTTGTTCCATATTATCTCCAGCAAACGCGGCACAAGAAGCGTATTTTCTTGTTTGGTGGGCAGCCAGGCGTTGCCAGGCGCGCGGCGGAGGAACTTCTAAAACAGGCGCCTCAGCATCAAATTGCGGGTACGTCAGACGGCTTTATCGAGCCAGAAGATTGGCCTGCGCTCGCCGCACGAATCAAAGCTCTGAAGACCGATACGCTTTTGGTCGCGCTTGGAAATCCGAAGCAGGAGCTATGGATTAATGAGCATATGATAGCGACGGGCTGTCAGGAAGCGTTCGGTGTCGGCGCGCTCTTCGACTTTTTAGCGGGTAATGTTCCGCGGGCGCCTTTATGGATGCAGCGCCTTGGTTTGGAATGGACCTATAGGCTGGTTCAAGAGCCTTTTCGGCTCTGGCGCCGCTACTTGATCGGGAATCCTATCTTTATGTCTCGTGTTTTAAAGCAACAGGCGCGCGAAGGCGGGCGCTTTACCGCCCAGAACACGCCCATAAGTGACCCTTCTGCGCTTCGCCCGAGTGATTGATGCTAGCGAATCCCGAGATGTTCCGATCCAGTCCCGCTTCGACGCTTGCGATCCGATGACCCAAGCCGAACGCTCGAACAAAGTCAGTGCGGCGCGAAAGATCGCGCAATTGCAGCAGATGATAAGCGATCAACTCTCGTCGCATTTGGACCAAGTCGAAGACTTTGCGCTTCTCGATTTCCCAAATTATCCGAACGTTGGAGACAGCCTGATCTGGCTTGGGCAGATCAAATTTTTTGAACAGGCCTTGGGTCAAACACCAGCTTATGTGTGCACCAAAAAGACGTTGGCGTCGGCGCGCATTCATGACCACGTGAAATCAGGTCCTATTTTTATGAGCGGTGGGGGCAATTTTGGTGATGCTTGGCCCGGTTACCAAGAGTATCGAATATCCGTTTTGGAAAATTGCCGCGACTATCGCGTGGTCCAGCTACCGCAAACCATTTGGTTTCGACATCAATCCAGCGGTGGAGATCTTTTAGAACGCACACAGCGTGCAATTGAAAACCATGGACGCGTTCACCTTCTGGTGCGCGATCGACGCAGTTTTGACTTCGCGCAAACACATTTTCAATGTCGCGTCGACTTGTGCCCCGACATGGCATTTTGCCTCGGGTTGCAAGCGCCGCCAGCATTGCCCGACTCTGACATGGTTGTCCTCGGCCGCGATGATTTGGAAGGCACCGGGGCGCTTCACGGGCTCGGAATGAAAAACCTCGCTGGAATTGTCTGTACCGATTGGATCACTGACACCAGTTCACAAGACGGACTCGCGCTGAAACTGGGGCGCAAGGCCTCAAGCGTTTTCCGAAAGCTGGCCAATGAGCGCGGCTACCCCAAGCAGTGGCACCGTCAGGCCTTGCGTCGTCAGCGGGTTGGCGCTGAAATTCTGTCTCGAGGAAAGGTCATCGTTACGGATCGATTGCACGGTCACATCTTCGCCACGCTTCTCAACAAACCGCAAATCGTACTCGATAATAATTATGGAAAAATCTCTGGCTTTATAAGCGAGTGGACCCACAATGTCGACAATTTGAGGACCGCAGAAGATGTCGAAACGGCGCTCGAACTGGCCCAAACGCTAGCGCACTCTGATGCGGGGGATTCCTAATGCTCAAGATCAGAGTCATCAGCATGGATTCAGCCGATCGTCGCCGATCGATGATGTCAGAGCAATTGTCGCAACAATCAACGCCTTGGTCGATCATGGACGCCTGCACATCCGAAGGTCGTATTCCTTATCGAGACGATTTGGCAATGAGCGTACTGGGACGAAGTTTGAATCGGGGTGAAATTGGCTGCTTCACGAGCCATGCACAATTATGGTCTGAGCTCGCTGCGGAGCCGGATGGGTCGGCCTATTGCATTCTCGAAGACGATGTCCTGCTCGATGGTGATTTCTTTAATCGATTATCGGACTTAGCCGCGCTCATCCAAACGCTTGGCTATATTCGTTTGTACGCGAAAGTGCCTGCGCCGCCGCATTATGTGACACCCTTGGTCGATATGCGCCATGTCGTCCGCTTTCATCGCTTGGTATTCGGCACGCAAGGGTACTTACTTTCAAAACGTGCAGCACTGACCTTATTAACCCATACGAGCTGCTTTTATCGGCCTGTCGACCACATTATCGACCGGTTCTGGGATCATGGGCTGCCAATCTATTGCATCTATCCATTTCCACTCATCGAATTGAACTTCGGAACCACCATAGAGCGATCGAGACGTGTCGATGTCCAGCCCGACCTAGGTCGGAAGATTCGCAAAGCCGTTGATCGCACTCGGCGGCACTTAAAGTCGGCGCAGCTGCAGCTCAAGGGCCCCCCCAAGCATGCCAAGGATTGGGTCAAAGCCCCACTTTCTGAGGCGCTCCTGAAATGATCGACGGAAAACTCAACCGGCGCTCGTTGATGCAAAAAGCGGCTTTCGGCATCGCCGCGCCGGTTTGGTCGCCTTTCTCGGGAGACGGCACCGAGGCGTTTCTGCGCCAGGTGCAATACCGCGGTGTCAATCTGTCTGGCGCGGAGTTTAAGTCAGGCGCCATCCCAGGCCGATATGGCACCGATTACCGGTATCCCGCCCGATCCGAGTTTGCCTATTTCGCACGATTTGGATTCAACTGTATTCGCTTGCCGTTTCGCTGGGAACGCTTACAGCCCAGGCTGTTCGAAGCGTTTGATCAAGCAGAATTCACGCGGCTCAAAGCGTGCGTGGACATCGCAACAGATTTGGGGCTCTACATTATTATCAGCCCGCACAATTATGCGCGTTATCGACGCCAGATCATTGGAGCGGAAGAGACGCCGACCGCAGCCTTTTTGGAGTTTTGGCAACGGTTATCCGAGCGATTGAAAAGTCAGTCCTCGGTTGGCTTCGGAATGATGAATGAGCCGCACGGCATTGCCGCCCAAAGTTGGGCACAGATCGCGCAGAAAACCGTTATGGCCATTCGGGAGACTGGCGCTCAAAACAAGATATTCGTTCCAGGGACCGCCTGGACGGGGGTTCATTCTTGGTTCCGAAAATTCGGCGATCAATCAAATGCTGAGGCTTTGGCGGGCCTAACCGACCCCCTTGGGCGATCGGTGATTGAGGTCCATCAGTACCTAGATCGCAACTTTTCCGGAACGCAACCCAACTGCCCACGTTTGAAAGTCGGAGAAACGGTATTGCGTCGCTTCGCGGAATGGTTACGAACCCATCGGCTGCGCGGGTTTCTTGGCGAGTTCGGTGCCGCCGCCAACCCGGACTGTCGGGCGGCGCTCAGCCATGTGTTTCAACAAATTCAGACCGATTCCGATGTCTGGGATGGATGGACCTTGTGGGGGGGTGGAGCCCGGTGGAACGAGGACTATCACATGGCGCTCGGTCCGAGGAGAAACGGAGATATCGCGCCAGCATTGCAGATGGTCTTAACGATGGATCCGGTTGTCGTTAGGCCTGAATGATGGCGCATGCCGAGCTTAAAAAGGCCGTCCTCTTTTCGCAACAAACGGTCGGGTTTGGGGCACGCCGAACCGGTATGGTCCATTGGGCCCACACATTGGCCAAACGCGGTTGGGACACGAAATTCGTCACGGTTCAGCTGAGCTGGTTATCCAAACTTGCAGGCGTCGAACGTCTGAAGGAGATCCCAAGCTCGGCGATAAACGTATGGCGTGACGTTGCGCCCGGACTTTCAGGGTTTGTTTGGTGCCCCGTGATTCATCCGGCAAATTTTGGTCCGCGCTGGATCGATGCCTGGATGGGACCTCTCAGCTGTGCCTTATACGGACCGCAACTGCCAAGAAGTATTCTCGCCGCGATCGAAGATGCGGATCTGGTTGTGATCGAGAGTTGCAGTGCCGTCGCCCTTTTCGAGACAGTTAAGCGCCATGCACCAGCGGCCGCTCGGTTGGTTTATTGCGCCAGCGATCGCTTGCAGTCGGTTCACATGCAGCCAGCTTTGACAGGCATATTGGCGCAAACGGCCTCAGATTATGACCTCATTCGCATTCCGGCTAAGTCTATGGCGTCCGATTTTCCCAATCCTGAGAACGTCGCCCACATTCCCCACGGGATAACGAAAAACCAATTCGATAGCGCGACGGCATCGCCCTATTTGTCCGGCCGGAAAACAGCGATCGTCGCGGGGGATATGAAATTTGATCATGACGCCTTTGGAGACATCGTTCGCGCTTTTCCAGACCTCGACATCCATCTTTTTGGGCGCATGGATTCGGCTGCTTATCAAAGCTTCAATAACGTAACCGTTCATGGCGAAGTCGCTTTTGAAACGCTCGTGCCCTATATCGCGCACGCGGATATCGGGATCGCGCCCTATGTTTACGAATCGGGCCTTGAGTATTTGCGGGAGTCGAGCCTGAAATTGATCCAGTATGCGTATTGCAAGCTGCCGGTCATAGCCCCCGATTTTGTGGATAATGGCGGGTCGAATATGTTTACATATGGAGTCACTGACATCGCGGCTGCGATCCAGCGCGCGCTGAGCTGCGACCGGACTAAAATCTCTCGTGATGGGATCCTAGACTGGGAAGACGTGATCGATCAGGTGCTTGATAAAGTGGGCTTATAGTGCTGCCTTTGCTTGAGACTGGCGCATATCCTGTCCCTATTTTGAAGGTGGCCTTGCGTTGAGGCTGACTTGACCCGTCAATAGGTCCGGCAAGCGTAAAATGCGTTTGTGATCAAATAGAGCGGTCAAGGACAAGTAAATCGCTGCACCGAGCGCAACCTTCACGATGAGACTCTCCCATTCCGCCAAGTGGGTGATTTGGTTTGCGACGACGCCCTCGAGCACGATCAACATGATCCCAGCGAACAATAAGGGCTGCATCAAAGCTGCAAACTGTTCGACGAAGCTGGCGCCCGTAAGACGCCACATTGTCCAAACGCCGAGCGGCAGCGAGACCACCGGACGGGCGGCAAAGACGGCGACGACATAGATGAACTCTAGGTCTCTTACGAGAAAGGAAGCGGTCGCGAGATAGATAAGAACCGCCCAAGAAATCAAAATAGCATACGACTGTTTGTCCAATGCTTTGTAAATGGGAGATGTTCCTATCCGCATGACGCGGACAATCCAATACAAACAGAGGATTTTCGCCATAGGAATCGCCGAAACCCACGCTTCGCTGGAGAGGAGCAAAATGAGCTCGTCGATGACTGAAAACAAACCCATAAAAATCGGCGCACCGATTAGTGTTGACAGATATGTAGTTGCAGCGAACCCGTCTTTAATGCTGCCGTTACTATCACGCAAACGACTAAAGTAAGCAACGCCAACTCTGTTCATCGTCCTTACGATGATCGATCCTAGCTCATCCACCAATCTAAGCGCGTAATTTAGTAATCCTAGATTTGCGATCCCATAGTGCAGCCCGGCATAGATTGCGAAAAACCGAACGGTGACGGTGGTCACAAAATTTTCCACAACTATAAGTGACGAAGTCTTGATGAAACCGACTAAGGCTTGCTTTGGAAGTGCCGGCCTTAAACCACCAATTATCGCCACCAAAACCCAAACGGTTTGAGTGAAAACAAAAACGATGTGACTCGCGATCAGTGCCCAGCTTCCGCCACCAGCGACCGCTATTGAGATTGCAATTGTGATCGAAGCAGTCTTTGCGACGAAAACCATAACAGCAATATCTCGTAGTCTCGCGGCCCTCACCAATAACGAACTTCCGAACGATGAAATTCCGAAAAACAATATGCTACAAGAACTCACCAGTATCAGTTGCAGGATGTTTTGTTCTTCGAATAGCGCCGAGATTGGAAACGCTAAAACAAAACACAGCAGGCTGCCGGCGAGCGATGCAGCTAGAACGAGGGTATAAATCTGCTGGCTTAGGTGTCGATCCAACTCTGGTCCTAAGCGGACAATTGCAGGCCCAAACCCGCCTATTATCAACGCCTGAACAACGTTTGCGATCGCCAGCGCAATCGCCGCGGCGCCAAATTCAGACGGCGTTAAAATCCTCGATAAAACAATCGTATTCATTATCGTTGCGGCGATAATGATACCCGTTTCTATCAACGCCCAATGCGTCTGGCGCACGAAGGACTTGACGTTTTCGTTCGCTCCAACCGCACCCTCTTTAGACATATGCCGGCCGAAAATGCGAGTTCAACCGTTTGAATCTTATCGAGCTTGGATGCCGAACTCGGGTTTTCTGCGACGCTTCCAAAAAATGGAGCAAATGAGGATGGCTAAAACTCCACATTAGACAACGGTTCTCGGATCACGCATGAAATTAAAGAGGTACTTTGCCATTTCAGTTCGGCTAGGACTCCACATCACGCGTCTTTTTCGCCTTGCTTTTGGGCAGGAACGTGTCCCGAACCGATTTTACAACGGAGCCTATTCGGCTGGATTTGAAGCGTCGAAGGGGTTCAGATGACTTCAACTTTGAAACCGGATCATGGTTTTTTGAGCCCATCATCTGCGCGGCGATCTCAAAATTGTGGAAGCGCGCTAAGGGCCTATTTACTTTCTCGAGCCAGCGATGACTATAATACTGCGTGTGTTGCGAGACCAGGTGATCATAGTCAGCTTTAACGGCATGAAGGGAATTGAGGCACGGTCGAAAAAACACCATGCTGTTATTTTCAGTCTGTTGCTTCTCGGGCTCGCACCAATCCCAAGGCAACCAGTCTCTGTCGATGTCTTTATTCCCACGCCAAAACTCGCTTATGACTGCCCATTGATCTTTGAGTTTGAGATAGAGGGTATGATAGTTGATTTTTTGCGTGACCTTCCCTGGATTTACGTTCAACATCCAAGCTAAAGCTTTTCTTCGGATATCAGGGTGTGGGCTAATCTCGTAGCCATGCAGATATTTTTGCAGACCTGTATCGAGCGTGACTGGATCTGAAATTTGGAACTTCTCGATTAGCATATCGACAAAACTGTTAGAGTGAAAATACGAATTTAGGTCTACAAGATCTTCGTTCGCAGAATTGTTCAGGCGAAACACGATACCGAAACTCTCGGTTGTGGCGTGCCACTTCTTTTTCGACCGTCCGTGAAACCAATCTAAGTACTCGGATTCACTCGCGACACACCCTGGGAACTGAATTGTATCATATCCAGATCTATGCAGTTCATCGATCAATTCTTCCGTCGTGCCAACCTGCGGCAAACTGATTTGCGGACTATTTATGATCCTTTCGAAATTCTGCGTTTCCAGGAAGTTCCGGATCTCTAAGTGCCGAAAGGGCGCCTCCAAAAAAGGCGCATTCCAGATCTTATCGGTAAGATAGTCGTATCTCACTGCTTCACCCCACTTCGTTCTCTTTCGCTGTCCCAAGATAGTCTGCTACGCCCGCTCCACCATACATCTTTGCATAAACTGGAGCGGTGACTTCTATGATTTTGTCCCGATCTGATTTATCGACTTGTGCCACTGAGTTCGAGAAAATCGTCGAACTGTTTCGGACCATATCGTGAGCGATACCGCCAGTGGCTGAAAGCTTCGTGCCCTGCGTTCTGCGGGTTATTAGTCGCTTCTGACGGCTCGAGAGGGTGAGCCCGGCTGCGCTTGCAATTCTCGTGAAAGCATCGTGCGGCGCTGACGAAAGTGATTCATGTGTCACCAAGGTGCACCGCTCTGATGCGACGAGCTCGGAGAGATAATACTGGTTCACGATGTTCCAAAACCAAGCGTAGCTCTCGGCTGGAACGCGGGGTTTGCAAACATCGAAACGAGGGAACGACTCACGGACAAACGCTCTGCATGCATCCTGTGATAAGAGCAATTTCAGGTGTCCTTCTGCCCACCAGCTGAGCCGATCAAAACTATGAAAACCGCTGACCGGGTGGCGCACCATGAAGACAATATGGGCGTCGAAATGATCAGCGAGAAAGGCAGACATTAAGCTTGCTGTCGGGTCTTTAATAATGGCCAGATTTGAGATCGGATTGAACCGCGCAACATGGTGCGACCATGACGCTCGATTGCCAAGGACCAGTTTCGCAAATGATCGCAATCTGCCGGTATCTTTTACGTAGCGGCGCGGTGCGACATAGTTGAAGTCGCCTGCTTTTTCGATCCATGGCATTATCCCGAGATGATCGATATCGGCTCGGCTCCGGGCGAACGGAAATGCGACTGGAAAGTCGTCCATTCCAGTGCTGGGATTAAACGGCTCGATTAAAATGCTGGTTTGGATGGGTTGGCTCAGCACATGTCCCACAAAGGTCGTCCCGCTGCGTGGAACGCCAGTTACGAGCAAAAAGTCTGGCTTTTTTCCCCTTTTGGAAACCATGAGTCTCACCGTACTATACATAACGCGGTATCGACGGTCTGAATGTAACCGCGACTTTGTAGCTTTAATGCTCCGGTATCAGATTACTAGCGCCGCAGACGAGATCGAACGAAATAAGATCATTTCGCGCGCTCGCGCTCGCGTTTGGCTCGTTCCATCTCAAAAAGCGGACTTATCCCGGAGCACCATGAAGGCGGTTTTCAGCAGGATTAATACGTCATTCCAGACCGACCAGTTTTCGACATAGAGGCGGTCAAACCCCGCCCGTCGACGGATATCTTTGTACCGCAGGATTGGCCCGCGGGCGCCTTTAATTTGGGCCAGACCGGTAATTCCGGGACGTGCAACCCGGCGCAATTGATAGCTTGGCAACGCTTGTTCAAAGTTATGGTCATGCGCCACGGCGTGCGGTCTGGGTCCGACCAATGACATTTCACCTTTCAATACATTAAAAAGTTGAGGCAGCTCGTCGAGGCTCGTTCGGCGCAGGAACGCGCCAATCGACGTTAGGCGTGCGTCTCCGCGAATGGCTTGTGTTACATTTGCACTATTTTCCGACACATGCATGGTCCGAAACTTATAAATTTCGAATGTCTCTCCGCGCCATCCGATCCTCGATTGCTTAAAGATCATACTGCCGGGGCTGCTGATTTTGACGGCAAATGCCACACATATCAGCACCGGCGATAAGGCAACCAAGAGGAGAGACACACTGATGATGTCAAAGATCCGCTTAGCCAAACCGCCGACCGGCGCCGCGACGGGTTGTGGGAGTTCAAAATACTCATTCTGTGTGCTCGTTTGGCCAACCACCAAAACATCGTTTAGTGGTTCGGACCGCCGTAGACCTACTGTCATTGAAGTGCCCCGTTCTGTGTTTTCGCTCTGCCGCCCCCCAGAGGATCGACGTTGCTCACTGGCTTCTTTCTGCGATCTGAATGCCGCGCCGATGAACACGGTATGGTTAACGCAATGGGTTTTTCAACTCCAGGGGGTTTGCGCTTATATTAACCATAATGATCAAATTTGCAGTGAGCCTGAGGTATCAAGAACACATACCTGTTCACGATTGATGCAATTTTGCTCACGCTGCGGAAAGCGATCGTCCTCGACTGAAGTCGGTCTCGGATTCGCCTTAAGCACAAGTGATTCGGCGAATCATATCGGTTGTTCTGAGTGCGTTGCAGAGACGGATCTCGTCTGTCGCGGCGGTGGCAGGTCTAAACTGCCGCGAATTGGTGCAATTGCCGCTCCGAACAAAAACCACGCCAAACTTGCCTGTTTTAAGGCGAACAAGGAAGAGCCGCTAACACATAGGATAGCAATGACATAGACGCCCATCAGCAGCTTGTATCGGTTGGCTTCGATGGTGTGGGTTGGCAGTTCGCAATAACCGATCCAAAGCGCGAGCGAGAAGAGTATGCCAAATGCGGTAATCGCATAATAAAAGCCCGCGTCTACGCCTGTGTGCAGCCGCGTTAACCCAAACGCCTCAGACAGCGTCAGATTGGCAATATGAGCACCAGAAGCGGCCAATCTACCAATAAGATCGTCGCGCCATGGCGGTTCGTATCCGCTTGCGTGATAAACCAGCAGAACGATGGCCGCGAATGGCAGGACCCAGAGGGTGAGTCGCACCACTTCTCGAGGATAGAGCATGAGTAGCGCCATTACGATTGCGATTGAGACTCCAAACCGCCCGTCGCATGCGATAACGCAGAAGGCACCGACCGCCAGTGCAAAAAAACGTGTCCATTTCTCATAAGCGGGGCGCGTGAGGCCCCATATCACTGCAATCACACCATAATTTCCCATCGCGATTGGCTCCAAAAACACTGAGCCAATCCGCTGCTGGCCTAAAAACGGAAGAAAATTCCGATCGGTCAGCCGGAACGAGTTTCCACGCAAGCCCTCTTGCATCCAATAGGTGCTTTCCGCCGCCAATGCGCCGCGTGAGACGTAAAAGCTTTGCGGGTTCACAATCGACGAATAGGCATCGGTCGCGATCCACTCGAACAGGCCGACGCTCACGACCAAAATCGCAGATGCGATAAAGGCGACGCGGGAGAGATCAGGATTGGGATGCCCCATCCCGAGAATGAGAAAGGCGCTGATAACAAGGACATCACGAATAGACTTTGGGTCAAATTCACCGCCAAAGAGAAACAGTAAGTAAGCATTGAACAGGATCGCCGTAACGATAATCGCCGTGAGTTTACGTTTCGCCAGAAAGGCGAGCCCAATCGCGGCACAAACGATCAATCCATCATAGGCGGAAACGATCGTTGCGCTCGTTGAAAACAAGTGAGCGTTGACCAGAGCGAGTGTGAATTGGCTGAGCAATGCGGCGATTAAAACTGCCAACACCAACCACTCTGATAGCAAGAAGTTCTGCCGCCACATGAACCCGCATAGACCTCAATCTGAAGTTGTCGAAGGTGGAATGAGCCATTGGGTATGCCGATGGCGATTGGGCCGCAAGGGTGGAATCTGCATTTGCACGCAATCTTCCCACAACCGACAAAAAAATGCACATGCTCAGGCGAATTTTATTGAGTGGATTCAGATTTTGGGGGATGTAAGCTACTGAGTGCTAAGGGGACGCCGGTGTGACTCATCCGAATCGAGCGGCAGAAAACCGCCCGCCCACTTCTTCGCCGCTGAGAAGTTGCAGAACGCATTTGGTATTGGCCTTTGCGTTAAGCGGTCTGATTGCATTTCTTTACTTCGCCCCCGCGATTTACATGTTGCAGGTCTACGATCGCGTGGTCCAATCCGGCAGTGTGATGACACTCGTTTTCTTGTCGGTCGCTTTGGTCATCGCGCTTTACACGCTTTCTTCACTTGAAGCGGTTCGCGCACGGACATTGGCGCGCGCTGGCGATCGCATCGAGAAACGCCTCGCACCGATATTACTGAGCGCCGGATTTGCCAATTCGCTCGCCGCGCATGGTCAACAATTGCCAGTGTCTCCATTGCGTCGAATGGACGAAATCAAACGGTCCTTGTCGGGCACAGTCATCTCGTCGCTTTTCGATTTATGCTTTACGCCGCTTTTCATAATCGCATGTTTTTTATTGCATTTTTGGATCGGCGTCTTTGTGACGGGTGCCTGTCTTCTGATGGTTTTGCTGGGTGTTCTCAACCGATTTGCGCTCAGACGAGTTGCGAAACGCCACCAAGACAGTCTGCCGCAATTGCACGCATTGCATGAAGCCGACCAGCAAAGTGGGAATGTCGCGCGCTCTATGGGGATGTTGGAGGCGCTTGTCGCGCGTCATGTTTCTGCGCGAAAAAGTGTTTCCATCGCCCAGGTTCGCACGCAGCTTCTTTCCGGTGAACTGTCATCGGTGAGCCGCTTCTTCCGGCTCGTATTCCAGTCCGGTGCGCTGGGCGTTGGCGCCTATCTCGCGATCAATCGAGAGATTTCGTTGGGGGCCATGATTGCCGGGTCGATCCTGGCGGGTCGTGCGCTGGCGCCCACAGACGGACTGATTCGGAACTGGGAAGCCCTGCAAAGTTTCCAGCGTGCTGTGCGCGAGTTACGAGAATTTTTGGGTCTCTACGCCAATCAACCCGCCCCTTTGCCCTTGCCCCCGCCGTCCGGAGAAGTCGCCTTGGAAGGCATCAGCGCTCGATCCCGCGATGGCAAAACGATCGCACTATTCGATATATCGTTTCGTGTCCGGGCTGGTACGGTGGTGGGGATCATCGGCGATAGTGGCGCGGGCAAATCCACCCTTGCGCGCATTCTGGCCTGTGCGGAGCGTCCAGCGAACGGAGATCTTCGTTTTGATAATTCAAACGTCCGCGAATGGGATAGTGAGCGCCTGGGAAAATATATCGGGTTTTTGCCGCAGGATATCGGACTGCTCGGCGGGACGGTCTGGGAAAATATATCCAGGTTCGCAAATCACGGGGCGGAAACGGTTGACCGTGAAGCAATTGGCGAGGCGGTTATTCGCGCCGCCAAAGCCGCAGGGGCGCATGAAATGATTCAGAGATTTCCAGATGGGTACGAAACCGTGCTCAGCATGCGGGGCGGTGGGTTATCAGCTGGACAGTCGCAGCGCATCGCGCTGGCGCGAGCGATTTATGGAGAACCACCCATTTTGGTCATGGATGAACCAAATGCGCATCTGGATCAAAATGGCCGAATGGCGCTGCGGGCCAGTATCATGGCGGCCAAGGAGCGCGGCGCGACAACCTTTATTGTCACCCATCAAGCTGGTTTGATGGATATTACAGACCGACTTTTGCTCTTAAACAAAGGCCGCTTGGATCTGTTCGGACCCACTCAGAAAGTCCTCGAAGAAGTCCAAAAGCGCGCTCGCAGAGTGCAACAATATGAAGGGTCTGCCACAGAAGCGCCCGCCGGCGAAGCCCGTCGGACAGCGATCCGGGTGGTTGAACCATGACGGCGCTTAGAGAAGCCAGAGAGATTGGCGGTTGGTTTGACCCTTCAAAGCCAAACATGGACTCAGTAACCCCGGAACTGATCCGCGCGATTATCATTGTGGCCACATTTATCGGATTGTTTGTGATTTGGGCCGGAAGCGCGCCGCTCGGAAGTGGTATTGTTTCGGATGGGGTGATCGTCGTTTCCGACAACCGTAAAGCAGTTCAGCATCAATATGGCGGTGTGGTTGATGTCATACGCGTTCGCGAAAACCAGACGGTAGAAGAGGGTGCGGTATTGATTGAGCTCGATTCCTCTCAACTGGAATCGGAAATTGAAATTCTACAATCGAAATTGATAGAGCTCCAAGCGCGTGAAGCGCGCCTTGAGGCTCAAATCGAAGGGGCACGCCGGGTTGAGCGGCCAACAGCGTGGTCTGAGCTCGACCCGGCATTTCAGAATTTGGCAGAAAACGCTTTCCAAGCGCAAGTGACGGAATTGCGCGCAACATCAACATCGATCGATGCTCAAATAAGAGTCCTCCAAGGGTCAAAAGCGCAGCTCGAAGCACGCATCGAGGGCTATATGAGCGAAATGATCAGCGTCCAGGAACAGCTCGATGTGACGATAGCGGAAATCAGCAAGTTCAGAAATCTTGTTCAACGCGGCTTAGCGCCCGAAAAGCAATTAAATGACCTGCTCCGCGCGCAACTTGGATTTACGGGTCGCCTATCAACGATCAATGCCGCGCGCATAGAATCAAACAGCGCCCTTGCTTCGGTCGATGACGAAATCACCGCCTTGCGGGCCGTTTCAAATCAGGAAAACGTCTCATCCCTGTCTGGCGTCCGAGAAGAAATTCTAGAGATATCGCCACAATTGGTGGCGCAGCGCACACGCCTTGCGCAGACGAAATTGCGCGCCCCAAGCTCGGGTGTTGTGGTGAATTTGAAAGCGTTCACGGTCGGTGGGGTCGTGCTGGCAAATGATGTCGTGATGGAGATTGTCCCCGTGGACAGACCCCTCCTGATCGAAGCGAACATATCACCAAAATTCGCTGACAATGTTTATGAGGGACAAGATGTCCAAGTCCGCTTCTCGGCGTTTTCGGGTTTGAACGTGCCGCTCCTCGATGGCGAGGTGATCGGGCTATCGGCTGATCGAGTGACGGATCTCGAAACCGATCAGCCTGTTTTTAAAACGCAGGTGCAGCTGAAGGAGAATGAAGTCCAACGGCTCGTTGAAGCGATTGAAATCGATGCTGGCGACGTGCGTCCTGGCTTGCCGGTCGAGGTTTTGATTAAAATGCGCGATCGTACGGCACTCGATTATTTACTTTCTCCGGTTCGCGATTCCCTCTGGCGGAATTTCCGGGAGGAATAAGAATGTGGGGCGAAATTGTTTCATAGTGTTGGTTTACGACGCGTAGGACGGATCGGGCGTTTGTCCCGTTGGGACGGTCAGAAGTCGTAGGGTAGGGGTCGCAAATGTCTCAATCAGACAGTTGGGTTGTGTGTATCGACTTTGGCACGTCTGCTAGCAAAGCGGCTTTAGCGCGGCGTAATCCGAACGGCGATATCCTCGGTATAAGTGTCAGACCACTCGCGGTCGGAGTGCGCGACAATGATGGCCTGCATCGATATTTGATTCCCTCGATTATCTATATCGAGGATGAACACATATATTTTGGGCGCTCGGCGCAGCGCATGTTCGCAGACTCCGTGCAAGACGACCGCGAGTTCATCACGTCTTTCAAGCTCATGCTCGGGCCGCGGGGGGCTTTTCCGCTAACAACGCGCCTTTCGCGGCGGATCGATCCAGGTGGAATTTTCACCTATCGCGACTTGCTGGTTTTGTATCTCGCTTATTTTTTGAGAGCGATTGAGCATTCCATTGTTGAGCAAAGTGATGTTGGCCGCGATGCACAGTTTTCCTACCGATACGCCAGACCAGCGCAAATCATGGCGAACGGTGACGCCCAGATCATGGGAATTTTGAAGCAGGCAAAAAGCATCGCTGCCGAGGCTGGGCAAAAACTCGATTACGGTCAGCTGTCGGTGCGTGAGGGCGTAGAGCTGGTTCTAGAGTCATCCAACTCGAATATCGACTTGGAGTTTGAGGCCAGTATTACCGAAACAGCCGCCGCTGCGAGCGCACTTTATGCGACCAACCATTTCGAAAATACTGCGATCCTGGTGGTTGATTGCGGTGCGGGTACGACAGATTACGGTGTTTATGCTTGGAACAAAAAGGGCGGACAGATGGAAATTCTCGGCGCCCGCACACTCATCAGCGGTGGCGATGATGTGGATCGGGTGATCCTAAATCTCTGCCTTGAAAAAATTCCTAATCTGAAAACGGAAGCCGAAAAAGCGCAGCTTTGGCGTAAACTCTCAAGCGAAGTTCGCGATTTGAAGGAGAAGATCTTTCAGCGTGGCAGTGTCACAGTTACATTTGGCGAGGCCAATGCAAAGATCACCAAGCGACAATTGGAGCGCGTGTCAGATTATAAGTCGATCGTTGCCAATATGAAAAAAGGGTTCTCGGTTTACTCGAAGCAAGCCGCGACCATGGTCAAGCAAAGTGAGATGCAACAATTAATGGTGTACTTTTGTGGCGGAACATCGCGACTGCCTTTTTTGTTGAAGTTGGCATCAGCGAAAAAGTCTGTTCGCGGCATGAAATTGAAGACTCTTGATTCGACGCCATTCGCGAATGACGCTTTGGATGACCTGATCGGGCAAGAGCAAATGCTCCACAGGTTAGTTGTTGCCATAGGAGGCGCAATTGCCAGCGACGGTCTTTTACGCCCGGTATCAGCTCAAAATCCAAGCACTTTGAGTGTTACAGCGGCGTAATATGCTGCCAAAAGGGGCACCCTTTTCTCGTTGAAGAAAAGCTTCAAATTTTCTCCACTTGAGCGCTTTTCATCCGCCTGATATCGCGTTAACCATAACGTTGGGGACTGATTCACTGTGTCTATAAAAATCTGAACGTAGCAAACGGTATAGGGTGGCCAGCCTGTGAACCCCACAAGTTATTAGATTAAAAATGACTTTAGAAGGAAGATCTTATGGCTAGTATTCAAGGCACGGAAAATGGCGAGTTCATTCGTGGGACAAAGACAGACGATTCCATTTCGTCTGGCGGCGGCAACGATTTCGTCACAGCGGGAGCAGGGAATGACAATGTAAACGCCGGGTATGGAGACGATTTGGTGTTCGGCGGCAGCGGTAGCGACATCATAAACGGCGGCGCTGGCAATGACGTTCTGAAAGGCGGTAACGGAGATGACACCCTCAATGGCGGTGCAGATGATGACATTTTGGTCGGTGGTTGGGGGGCTGACACATTTTCGTGGGGCGCCACGAATTTTGGCGGTACGACAGATGTTGTAACCGACTTTCGCTTGGATCAGGGCGATGTCCTGGATCTGCAAAATGCGACGGTCACGAGTTATTCGTTTGGCACCGAATATGACGGTCCAGGCGATCCAAAAGACTTGGCAAATTCCGCATCCGTGACTGATGTTATGGTTACGATCACAGATACGACCTCAGGCAAGGAGTCTACCATTTGGTTGCTGGACGTTGCCGTCGGTAGTCAGACAGAACAGGACGTCATCGACTATTTGGATTCCCTCTCCGGTATCTAAACAAGCATACAGTGTTGAATTAGGGCCTCGGTGTTTTGCCGCCGAGGCCCAACAGGGCCGCGGGCCGAGCAAGCGGTAATACTCGTGCTTTAAACTCGCTTTAGAAAAAACGTGCGCACACCAGTTCAAAGCGCATCCTTCCCCGTTGGCGCGTTAATTCTTATGTATTTCTGGTATGCAATGCGAGCTTGGTAGCTAACGCCAGTCGAGAGACACGGGTGCACCCAGCTTGTTCCTGACGAGATATACGGCTTATTGCGCTGACCATCACCGAAAGCTCCGCTAACTCGGATCGTCGCTGACTTTGACGACCAGTTTGCCGAGGTTGGCGCCGGCGAAGAGGCGGGAAAGGGCACTTGGCGCTGTTTCGAGGCCTTCGACAATATCGGTCTCATACTTCAGGTTCCCTTCCATCATCCATGCGCCCATGGCGGCTGCGCCCTCGGCGAAGCGATCCAGGAAATCGATGACGATGAAGCCCTGCACTTTGGTGCGGCGCATCAATAGCATATCAAAATTACGGGGGCCGGAATGGGCCTCGGGGTCCGCATTGTAAGTCGAGATGAGGCCGCACAGCGGCATACGCGAAAAATCGTTCAAACGCGCGATAACGGCTTCCATAATTTCGCCGCCAACGTTTTCGAAATTGATATCGATCCCATTTGGACAGTGACGATCGAGCGCGTCGCCGACATTTTCGGTCTTGTAATTGATCGCGGCATCGAAACCCGCGACATCGGTCAACCAACGACACTTTTCATCTGAGCCAGCAATGCCAACCACGCGGCAGCCTTTGATTTTCCCGATTTGCCCGACCATAGATCCAACGGCGCCCGCTGCGGCCGAAACCACCAGCGTCTCACCGGGCTGGGGATCGGCAATCTCGGTCAGACCAAAATAAGCCGTCATTCCCGTTGCGCCGAGCGGTCCCATGAAAGCGGTCAGCGGGACGCCCGGTAGCGTCGGCAACACCGTCACTGCAGCGCCCGGCAGATCATTGTAAAGCGCCCATGTCGCGAGCCCGGTATTGACCAAGCTGCCGACCGGAACCGCAGCGAAATTACTCTCTTCAACAATGCCGATCGATCCACCGCGCATCGGTGTGTTGAGCTCCACCGGTGGCAAATACGCATCCATATCGCTCATCCAGATGCGGTTCGTGGGGTCGAGCGACAAATAGATCGTGCGCACACGCACCGCGTCCGCTCCGAGCGCGGGCAGCGCTTCGGTGACGAGCTCGAGATCCTGCTCTGAAACTTCGCCCACCGGGCGTTTACGCAAATACCAAGTCTTGTTCATTGCCATTGCGGGCTTCCCTCCTACTTTCCGAGACACCTACCCGAACTAATCTGATCAGCGTAGCAGTTTTTGCGCGGACGCATACATTAGCGCCACGAAGGTGGGTCTGGGGCAGTGTTCTCCACCGATCTTACTAGCGCCTCGATGGCATCCGCGAGCGCGGCGTCTGACGAGGTTCCCGTCCTTAGCGTGTATTGCGCGGCTTCGGCGACGAGCGCGTTCAAAAAAACCGCAAAAAGGCTTGTATCTCTGATGCTGAGCTCGCCGTTCGCGACCG
Source organism: Pseudomonadota bacterium (assembly GCA_039191105.1). GTDB lineage: Bacteria > Pseudomonadota > Alphaproteobacteria > Caulobacterales > Hyphomonadaceae > Henriciella. The sequence continues at coordinate 31,050 of JBCCXW010000004.1, read as the reverse complement.
CCTCGTCTAAAAGCGTGCTGATCAGCTTTAAGCTTAATGCATCTTCGATCCGTTTCGCTTTTTCTGTCCCTAAAGCGGTCGGCCCGATTTCAAACAGGATTTTCGAAACGCGCGGTGCGCGCACCTCTTGCATCCAAGCCAGGCAAGCCATTTTGAGCTTGTCTTTCGGGCTTTGCCGCGCAGCGACACTCTTCAGCGCGCGTTCAATAGCAGACTTTGATTCGTCGCGGTAAATCGCCTCCGCGATCTCAGTTTTGCTTTTGAAATGGTGATACATCGCGCCCTTGCTCAGCCCCGTCTGGGCCAAGACTTGCTGTGTCGTTGTCGCTTCGAACCCGTGTTTTAGAAACGCGTTTCGGAATGCCTTTAAGAGCTGTGATCGGGTTGCGTCAGAGCGTTGCTTCTGGGTTGCCATAAGCCCCTTTACACGATCACGATCAAGCTGTAAAACAAACCAACGGTCGGTTTATAAGGAGGATGTCATATGATCGATCCAAACGAAAATTTAGACCGCATGCTTGCGGTTTGGAACTCAGCTGATCCGGCTGAGCGACAGGCGTTGACCGATCAAGCTCTGGAGCACAATGTCCATTTCGTCGATCCTAACCATAACATTGTCGGTCGAGCTGCATTCCTGACTATGGTGCAGGCCGTTCAAGCGCAGATCCCCGGCGCCACTTTTCGTCGCGCCAGCGCGGTCGATATGCAAAATAATTTCTGCCGGTACCACTGGGCTGTGCATCTAAACGATGAACTCATCATGGCTGGGTCCGATGTCACCGAGGTCAATGATGCCGGCAAAATTGTCAAAGTCATTGGCTTCTTTGGGCCGCTTGAACGCGTGTCGGAAACGACTTGACCCTCCAGTCCCGTGAGGGTGCATAAAGGAGGTCACCGCTGATAAAGGAGGCCGCGATGGCGCGCACAAAGTCTTACCAAGTGAAACAGGTCTCGAAGATTACGGGCGTTTCGGTCCGCACGCTACACTATTATGATGAGATTGGCCTGCTCAAACCCACGGACAGGTCTGCGGCGGGGTATCGTTTGTACAGCCAGGACGACGTGCTCCGGCTTCAGCAGGTGCTGATTGGGCGCTCGCTCGGTTTGGCGCTGGAAGAAATCCGGCTGTCTCTAGACGACCCCGCATTCGATTACGCACAATCGCTGCGACAACAACGGGCGCTGTTAGTTGATCGGCTCGGCAACACACACAGAATGATTGCCGCGATTGATACGGCGCTGACAGGGCTTGGCGAAAAGACGTCGAGCATGGATTTGCGCACACTCTTCGACGGCTTCGATCCGACAAGGTATGAAGAAGAGGTTCAAAACCGTTGGGGCAAAGCAGATGCTTATGAGGAGAGCGCGCGGCGGACCAAAACCTATTCAGACGCCGATTGGACGCTGCTCAAATCCGAGTTGGATGCCATCTGGAGCGATGCGGCCAACGCTATGCGAGGTGACGCCGCGCCGGACTCTTACATCGCGTTGGAAATCGTTGAACGTCACAGAGCGCATGTTTGCCGCTGGTTTTATGATCTCACACCAGAAGGGCATGCCGGTCTCGCCGATATGTGGCTGGCGGATCCGCGTTTTCGCGAAAACATCGACAAATTCGGCAACGGGCTGACCGATTGGCTGGCCACGGCGGTGAAAGCATCGGCCGAGGCGGTTTAATGCCAGGGCGGTGCGCTGGAATGGTTACCATGATCTGTTTTCCCTATTTCGGTAAATGCCTTAGGCGCGAAACAGCGTCGGCACCTGGTGAGATGGCTATATATCAAGTATGGTCGCAGCCGTTCGTCATCAACAGACATAGGAAGACCCATGCGCCCGCCATCGAACTATGAAGACTGGAAGCACTGTATTACGGTCGAATGCGGTATTGCGCTCACGCCCGAATATATAGAGGGCCGGATCCAAGCGCTGAATGATGCGCAGGATCTACATACGAAAAAATTCATCGACCAATGGGGGCGCGACCACTTAAATCGCGTCATCAGTTGGTTTGAGACAGCGCGCGTTGACGTCTAGGAGCTTGTATTTTCACGCGCTTCAAGCGCCTTAGCGGTTTGATCGCGGTCTTGCCGCGTCAGAACGCTCCTCAAGCCGATCAGATGCGGAAGCTCGACCAGCATGCCAATAATAATCGCTGCGTAGATAATCGGTTGGTTGGGGAGCACCACCATCGTAATAACCAGCATTAAGGGCGCGTTCCGAGCCGCGGTGGTCATCGTCATCAAGACCCGGTCGGGATAGTCGAGCTTCATGAGCTTTGCGATGGTCTCACTTAAAAAATAAGTCGCAACGAAGAAGATAAGAATCGCGCAGAGGATCAGCGGCACCACACTCAAATTGGCGGCGAGCGTGCCGATATTCACAGCCATGATTTGCCAGACCAATAGGGCAAGCAAGACCGGCACAGTGACCGAGACAACCGCTTGCAACAGATCGAATTGCGATTTGCTTAGAATGCGTTCGGCGAAGAATCGCACTGTGATTGCAAGCAGAAGCGGGATGAGAAACCACTGCCAGAGCGTTTCGAAAATGTCGCCGGCAGCGACCCCGACGGCGTTAATGCCGAACAAATGCAAATACACGGGGTAAAGGAGAAGTTGAACGATCATATTGATCGGTAGCAGCGCCGCGCCAAGCGCAGTGTTGCCTCTGGCAAGCCGTGTGAAGGCCAGGAACCAGTCTGTACAAGGCGCGAGGAAATAGATCACCAGACCGATAAAGAACAAGGGATGCGCAGACAGAAAGACCGATGCAATCGCATAACCTAGAACCGGGATGATCACGAAATTTGCGATCAAAGCGGCGGCAATGAAATCGAGACGGTTCACGCTTGAGAGAATGCTTTGTAGGCGCACTTCAAACAGCAGCAAAAAGACCAAGACCAAGAGTGTGAGATCGATTTGAGCAGATAAAAACGTCTCTGATTGCGGCCAAAGCGTCCCGATCAGGGCCCCGAGCAGGATCGCCGCGATCAGAACAATGGCAGTTCCGCGGCCGGACATAAAGTCTGCGGCGCGTTCTAATGACCTCGTCAGCATTCGCAGTCCCCATCGCAACAGCTGAGATCGTCGAGAAGAAACCCATTTTCGGCATATTCGGCAATCATCGGGCTATCTTGTCCCCAGCGCCCTAGAATCTCTCTGACAATCACAGCAAAACGCTGACGATATTTGTAGATGAAGCAGAAGATCGCCTTGTCATGCTGAACGTTAGGCCCGACCAGATACACATTTTTGTGCAGCGTGCTTTCATCGCAATCGGTGAGCATTGGATAGCCCGCAGAGAAATCAAATAATTTGCCGGCCAAGCTTTGCGAAATGTCAAAACCGGTTGCGTCAATCGCTGGCTGTTCGAGTTCAATTACCCGGCTTTGAGTGCGCACCTCGTGCGCTGAGATCGACTCAGCTTGCTCTGCGATAAATTCAGCTTTATCGCTCTTTTTGAGCTGACGCACCCGGCCAAACGTATATGGGCTCAGTCCATAACTTGAATCGCTAACCCGCGCAGCCCACGGCGCTGTCGGGTCGATAATGCTGACAGATGATCCATTTTTGACCAGGTGATAGGCGGTCTCCATACCGCTTTCAGCGCCACCAATGATCACGTGATGACCTTTCGGCAGCGTTTTATAAGAGCCGTTAACGCGCACCGTGCCCGGGATGTGTTTCTGGTACTGGAACTCACCGCCTGCCCATATCAAGACCCGGCACTTTAGCTCCCCTTCTGTTGTGGTCAGGACAATGGCGCCATCGGCTTCGGTCTCAATGTCCAATACGTCAATGCCTTCATCGATTTGCAGATTATAGACCTCCGCGACATCTTGTAAGTAAGCCGCATATTGACGGCCGAGAGGGTGTTCGGTCTGCAGACCAAAAGCCGGGGAACTGCCGGGCGTAATGGCATTCAAATCAACCGCCCCAAAAAAGTTCCCAGTAAAAGACGGAGAGATGAAGCGCGTCTCCTTTGGCCAACGCAGCAAACTCTCGCCGACGCGCCCGCGCTCCAGAATCAGGGCGGGCAGCGCGCACTGCGATAGCAAAGCGCCAATACCGATTCCAGCAGGTCCAGCACCGACGATAATAATGGGATGTGTTTTCATCGACTGTTTTGTCTCATCTTCAGAGGCATGTTGTCCCGATCAAACTTAAGTGGATCTCTTACGGAAACCAGAGGCACACCGACGCGCCCGGCTCAACATGGCCGCGCGCTCGCGTATCCTTCGCCGAACGTCAAAGCTGGCCAGCGCGGCGCCGCTGGCGACTCTCTTGTTGCTAAGCCGCTCAGGTGCATTTTCGTCTCACTCAAGTTCAAATTGTGAATGAATATCGTTTGCATCGATTGAGCTATCTATCAATCCCACTTATAGGGTCTTTTTCGATCGTCGCTCGCGGATCCTAAGTGAAATTGATATAGACCGCGCCATGTCCAAGCCTGTTCTATCCGAAACGAAGCCGATCGCGTCTCTGGCCTGGGCGCGCGCTGCAACTTTGTTTGCGGTTTGCGCAGCCTTTGTTTTGGCGGTGCTGAAATTTGTGGCCTGGCTGGTCACAGGATCGGCCGCGGTTTTGGGATCTTTGGCAGACAGCGGATTAGACTTGTTCGGCAGCCTCGTGGCGGCTGGCGCGATTCGTTACGCGGCGCTGCCGCCGGACGATAATCATCGCTTTGGGCACCACAAAGCCGAAGCACTGACCTCGCTCGGGCAAGTGGCTCTGATCGCCGCCTCTGCCTCTCTGGTGACATGGGAGAGCGTCCAGAGGCTCTTGCAACCGCAACCGATTGAACGCCCTATCTATGCGATAGCGGTGCTCGCCTTTTCTTTGGTTTTGACCTTTGCGCTCGTGGCCTTTCAAACCTTTGCCATCCGGCGCACACGGTCGCTGATTATCGAGGGCGATCGGGCGCATTATATGGGCGACCTCATCGCCAATAGCGGGGCGCTCGCCGCGGTGATTATCGGCGTCTATTTCGCCTTTCCACAGGCTGACGCGATTGCCGGACTGATCGCTGCGGCATTTTTAGCCGGCGCGGGGTGGCAGGTTGCAAGGCGCGCAATACCGCAACTTATGGACGAAGAGCTGCCCGAGTCTGATCGCGAAAAGATCCAGGCCATCCTCGATGCCGACCCCGACTTAATAGATTATCACGCCTTGCGCACCCGGAGAGCCGGGGGCAGTCGCTTCATCCAAGTCGATATTCAAATCGATCCGAATTTAAGCTTTCGCGCCGCGCATGATATTTCCGACAGAATCGAACTTGCGATCGAAGAAGCCTTTCCGGATGCTGACGTTATCGTTCATCCGGACCCGGCGGGCGAGGCGCGTATCGAGCGTCGTGTGCTGCCCAAGCATTGATTGCAAAAATTGATGCCGAAACCCGTTAATACTCGTTTTTGAAAGCATAACGAGATATTCACTCAGTGGTTGTAATAAGGAGGATTGAACAGCTTTTGCGGTCGAGGGGTTCGGCGGTTTATGAATAAGGAAACCGAGAGTTTCATTGCAGACCTAATGAAATGGGATGCATTATTGGGGCAGCGTGTGCTGGACGCGATTTCGTTCCTGGTGCCCGCGTTTCTCTTCACGGCGTTCGCCTTGTCGCCAAAAGCGAATGACCTGCAAAACGGGCTTATCCAGTTCTGCGTGCTTTGCTTTTTCCTCGTTGGTAGCTTCTATCGCTTGGTGTCAGGCTGGAATCGATTGCGCAGTTTTCGGTTCCAAATTGGCAGCGCCCTGTTTGATATCGGGTGCCTGTTTGCCTTCTTGCTGATTATTCCTATCGCCTATGGCAGCCCGATCGCGATCAGCTTGAAGGCCCCTACGGCCAATCTCTTGTTTGTTTTCATTATATCTCGAATTGTCTTCTTCGATATTCGATTGATTGTGTGGTCGGGTATCAGCGCCTCATTGGGGTGGTGTGGACTGACACTCTTAGCGATGTTTGAGCCCAATTCCCCGGGCATCACGCACGAGTTTGTCGAATACATGACCTCTGGGAAGATACTGGTTGGGGCGCAAGTGGAACATGTGATTTCGATCCTGTTGGTGATGCTCGTCTCGGCGGCGGTTGTGAATGCTTATCAGAGGGATGGTCTGACAGGATTGCGCAAAAAGCGGGAGTTCATCGAAGCCCTTAAACGCCGCCTACCGCACCGTGCGAGGCGTGGTCCAACAGCATTGATTTTGGTTCAAATCGAGAATTGGCACGCGCTCGCAAACGCCAATAAATCATCTGCCAACAAGGCGATCAAAGATATGGCGATGGCGCTGCTCCGTGCGCCTGTACCGCATGATATGGCGGCGCGGTTTGAAGCCGACTCGGTCATTTTGTGGAAACGCTGCGCTGATGATGACACCGCGTTGAGGAACCACTTGGAATTGCTTCGGACGCTTGCTTCGGAGGTTATGGAACCGAATAGACTGAGCGTCCGTATTGGTGCTGTGCGCGCTGAAGCTTCGGCCGAAGACGCGGTTCGAAAAGTCGTCCGCGCCGCTGACCGCGCAGAGCATGCCGCCACCAAAATTCAAATCTACGACGCGGAATTCGCCGCATGGGTTGATCGCCAAAGCAAACTCTATGCGAGGGTCGAAAATGCCGTCGATCGCGAGCTTCTCGTGGTGCACTATCAACCCATTGTCGATATGCTCTCGACGCGCATCGTCGGCACCGAAGCCTTGTTGAGGTTACGGGCGGATGACGGCGCCTTCGTTTCGCCGGCGACGTTCATCCCGATTGCTGAGCGGACCGGCGCGATTGATCAGATCGGCGCCTATGTTCTCGAAACAGCGAGCCAGGATAGTCTTCGGATGCGGCAGCTGGGTCTCGGCGATGATGTCTTTGTCAGCGTCAATGTTGCGCCCTTGCAGATCCATGCTTGGGAGCGCCTCAGAGCAGGGGTCGAAGGCGCCGTGCAGCGCGGCACGCACCTGAAGCTCGAGGTGACCGAGTCCAGTGCCGCCCAAGATAAGCAAATGCATGACCGATTGCTCAGGTTGCGGGCCTCTGGCGCGAAACTGGCCATCGATGATTTCGGCACCGGTTATTCATCGCTCGAAAGGCTCGGAGACCTCCCCTTCGATACAGTGAAAATTGATATTGCATTCACACGAAAAATCACCTCGGAGGCGGGGTTTGCGATGATTGATGCGATTGCCCGAATGGCGGCAGCGTCCGGCAAGGATGTCATCATCGAAGGCATTGAAAATGCAGAGCAACAAGCTTTGGCGCTGAAAGCGGGGATACGGTACGGGCAGGGCTTCCATTTCAGTCCGCCTGTCAGCGTCGATGAGCTGCTGTCAAATGCGGGCTTGGAAACCGAGCTGCGTGCCCCTTCGCGAACGGCTTAATCAAGTTTGCTTAAGCACGATTGCGCCGAGATTGCCGCGATGATCTGTCCTAATCATCAAGCACGGTTTTGAGCGTGGACACGAAGGCCTCAGGTTGATCGAGCATTATGAAATGCAGCGCAGCCTCAATGGCAATCAAATTGTGTTCGGGCAGGGGCGCGTATAGGTCCTGATAGTAGCGTTCGACCACGTCCATGTTCGGAATGTCATCGTCTTTGGCATAGAGGATTATTGTCGGAACTGTGATCTTCGCGACGTCTGACCGTAAATCTGTCACCAACACTTCAGACATGGCTTGTGCCATCACCGCGCGGTCGCTTTCGATCGACCAAGTCAATGCTTTTCGAAGGTCGTCTTCGCTCTTGACGAGGGCGCCTAGCGCTTCGGCTTGTCGCTGCTCGAAGACATCATCGGACTGGCTCAGCAGGGTTGCCTTCATAAACGCGGAGATCGGTGCGATGCTCTCAGCTGATGCTGCAGGATCCATTAAGACAGAGAAAAACGGCAAGACATCCACAATCACTAGCCGTCGGAGTTCAGCGTCAGTTTGCAGAGCCGTCTGCATCGCCACCAGACCGCCGAGGGAATGGCCGATCAGAGTCGGGGGATCATCGAGCTGGTTGGCATAAAGCGACAAACCCGCGGCTAAATCCACCAGGACATTTTCATTTCCCGCATTCCCCGCAGCGGGCGCACCAGCGAAGCCATTGACTTGGATCACGTGCAGAGTGAAGCGATCTTTCAGCGCTGTTACCGTGCCGTCCCAGACCGCGCCGCTTGAGGCCAGGCCGGGGACCAAAATAATATCAGGACCGACCCCAGAAACCGTGACGGAAAAGTAGGGGTTATGAAACGCCGATTCTGTGTCGTCTTCAGCGAAGTCGGGTGCGCCTTCGGAACAGGCGCTGATCGCGAGGAGTGCGATGAAAAAGGTCCCAAGCCATAAATGCCGCATTGCACATCCCTTTGCTGCTGCCGCTACCTTCAACGTAAGTGCCTTCGCCAATATGTCCAAACCGGCAGCGAACCGGGTCCAGCCACCCATCACCCGATCGAAATTGCCTAATGCCACGCGGATAGCAGCGACGCGCCTTGTTGGGAGAAATCGCTCTCCTCGGCGAGGTATGTGGACGGAGGTCAGAAGGACGAGCGCATCCGCGCGCTCATCAAACTGACCCCCGTCCTGGGAGGAACTCACTGCGGTCATCTCCGTTTCGTGAGCTTAAAAGTCGACGGACAAAGAGGCCGTGACGGTCGTAGGCGCGCCATAAAATGCGGAATAGGCGCTATCGACGCCAAGCTGGCTCGGCGTGACGAAATTGTAGGCGGCAACACGGTATTCCTCGTCGGTCAGGTTCCGGCCATGCAGCCCAAACCGATATTTCTCGCTCGGCGAGGTCCACACGATGCTGAGATCGGCCAGCGTATAGCTGTCCGGATCGAGCGCGGGCCCGCCGGCGGGGAAGAGCGCATTGGTGCCGGCATCAAAGCCAGGATTTTCCACATTGAAGAGGAAATACTCATCGCGATAGGAGAGCGCGCCGGTGATCGAGATTTCGCCATTACGGCCAAGATCATTGGTATAATTCAGCGCGATTTGACCCTGAAGCTCCGGCGTGTTTTGGGTCACAAATTGATCAGCGATGTTGACGTCGGCGGAGAGGATCTCAGTGATCTCCGCATCGATAATGCCGAGATTGCCGGATAGCGTGAAGACGTCATTGATCAGCCAGCTGCCTTCAAGTTCGAAACCCGTATACTCAGACTCACCCGCATTGAAGACTGAGGATACAAATGTATCATTGACCCCGTCGCCATCCGAGTCGGCGCCGCTTTGGACGGTGATTTGTTGATCTGTGTACTCGGCAAAGAAGATGGCGGCATTCAGGTTGAGCGCATTGTCGAAAAATGAGCCTTTGGCGCCGATCTCATAACTATCTACGAATTCGGGGCCGAAGCCTTGTTCAGATAAGCCGAGCGGGTCCAAGTCGGCGCGCGCGCGCGGATCAAAGCCGCCCGCTTTGAACCCTTGCGCAAAGGTGGCATAGAGGTTGAGGTTTTCCGCTGGCTTATAGGACAGCGAAATGCGCGGCGTGAACTCTTCATCCGATCTTTTCAGATTTTGAAAGTCCGTTTGCGTCACGAAAAACGTTGAAGTCGTGTTCGATGGGTCAAATGATCCCGATCCGATTCCTAGCCAGAGTTCGCGCAAGACATCAGCAGTGGTCTCATCCTCGGTATAGCGGCCGCCCAACGTGAGTGCCCACTGATCATTAAAGTCATAAGTGAAGTCTCCGTAGATCGAGAAGTTCTCTTTTGTCTGGTCGCCACCTTGGAAAACCGTCAGCCCGAGCCCGCCGAGAATGACGTCGAACGCGCCATTCGCATTGCCATCGAGATAATAGATCCCGGCGACGCCGCTGAGCTTATCTCCGCTATAAAGCACCTGAAATTCCTGGCTGAACTGATCATCAGCATATACGGCAGGCACATCAAAGTCTGGTTGTGGTAACGCATCGAAATCGATTGGGGTTGTGGTTTCGCCTTCGCGATAAGCGGTGATCGATTTCAATGTGATCAGGTCGTTCACAGTCCATTCTGCGGTTAGCGAATAGCCCTCTGTCTCAACGGAGTTGTCGTCGCCAAGCCCGGCGCGCGTGTCGAAGACATCGTCGGTCACCGGAATTGTGCCGTCGGCGCTTGGCAGCAATCGGTGCCCGTGTTTGGCGTTCGAGTCATCTTCGGTTCGGTCATACGCTGCGCGCACGAGGAAACTGTCGCTGGGCATCCATTCTGCGCTCAGCCGATACGCTAGCACGTCTTTGTCGTAGTGTTCTGCGCCGGTGTTTAGGTTTTCGCCAAAGCCGTCTCTGGTATATTTTGCAATTGCGCCGCCGACGGCAAACTGCTCTCCAATCGGTGTTGAGCCGGACACAATCACATCGGCTTGGTTGAACGTTCCGAGGTTCAGTTTGGCCTGCAGGTCAGGCTCATCATCGATGCGGCTGGTGACATACTTGATCGCGCCGCCGATTGTATTGCGGCCATATAGCGTGCCTTGTGGGCCGCGCAGGACTTCAATCCGATCGATGTCAAAGATATCGAGGATCGCCCCTTGTGGCCGGGCGATATAAACATCGTCGACATATAGCCCGACCCCGGGTTCAAAGCCCCAAAGCGGATCCTGCTGCCCGACGCCGCGAATGAACGCGATCAGCGTCGAGTTCGACCCGCGCGCCACCTCGATCGTTGCATTCGGTGTCGCGCGCTGAATCGATGTGATGTCGACAGCGCCGGTCGCTTCCAGTTCGGCGCCGCTAAAAGCTGAAACAGAAAGCGGCACGTCGAGGGCGCTTTGTTCGCGGCGCTGCGCAGTCACCGTGACGGTGCCGAACCGGCGCGCTTCATCTTCATCTTGCTCGGCGTCTTGTGCGAAAACGGCGCCATGTCCCAAGGTGAGCGCCAAAGTGGACGCGAGCCCAAGATTCAAGAGCGCTTTGGTCTTAAAAGTCATATGTTCCTCCCGCGGATTTATTATTTTTCTTGTGCTTAGAGGTCAGGCCAGCTGTCCGACCATGACCTATTAGCTTTTTCGGAGTGAACAGTTTCGCTCAGGCGTCTTAGCTCAGGCCTGCTGTTCGCCGTGCATATTGGGCCGGCGTTTCGCCTTTCCAACGCTTAAAGGCGCGGTTGAAGGCGCGAATATCGGAATAGTTGAGGACCTCACTGACGTGCGCAACGGAATACCCTCTTTGCAACAATTGGGTTGCTTCCTCGACATAATGAGCGCTGATCAATTCGCGGAAATTCGTTCCGTCGGCTTCGAGGCGACGGCGCAAAGTCGCGACGCTGACCGACAAGCGATTCGCGACCATCTCCTGCTGAACCACGCCATTCCGAATGAGGTCGAGCACCTTGGTCTTATATGAGGTATGGGTGTCAGACGGATCGAGTTGGTCCAGATAAGCGATGACGCGGCTAAAAATGCCTTCTGCGCTCAAATCAACTTGATCCGGCGGCGGCATAGGAGCGCGCGCAAGCTCGCAGTCAAAACTCAATTCATAGTGATCTTGACCCAATAAAACAGGCGCGCGCCAAAATTCGAGATGGGCTGGTAGCGACGCCGTGCGTGGACGTTTCAGCACCACGCGTCGCAGCGCTCTTGCCGCCAGACCGGAGCTAAAGCTATCGAGCAAACACTGGACTTTGATCAGCACGCACTCGCCAACAAAATGCACCATTTCAACGTCTTCCCGCATTGTGTACGGGAATGCGCGATCATCGATGATCAGGGAGACTGTGCGGTCGGTGGTGCGCACTGAGTTATAGTGCTCGCCATGCATCATATTGAAGTATTGTGCGAGATTGCTGAGGGCGTCGCTCAGCGTCGTCGATCGACTCAATTGCGCGGTCACGAAAGCGCCGGTCTCATATGTCAGTTTGCGCTCTGAAAGGTGCGCGGTGAGATCATCGAGGCGACGCGCGAGTTCGCCCTCAATGCGAAAGTAATCGAGCAGTGTCAGTTCAGCGTTACCACGCGCCTGGTCACACCATAGCTTTTCGTGTCCGAGGCTCCTCAACACATCGCGGATTGGGATTTGCGAACGCTCGGCTTTCTCCAAGAGCGGTAGCAATTGGCGGCCTGTAACGAAAGGTACGCGTTTCAACCGAATTCCACCCTCTGAGTTTGTGCGGACGGCGATTTACTGGGTTTGAGTTTAACACAAGAAATTGGCGCGCCATATAAAACTTTAGGCGAGTCTCAGGTCGACTTCCGCTTGAACGAGCAACGGGTTTTCGTTCGATATCGATTGAAGGTCAGAGCTCGGTCTTGTGCTCTGTCGTGTTGCCATATGTGTGAAACAAAAGCAGCCCCGGCGCCTTGACCACTTGTTTGTGCCATATCCCCTTTTTCACGACACAGCTCTCGCCTGCTCTTAACCTGATAATCGACTCTTGGCCTTCATCGTTCAGGTGCACGTCTATCGCGCCTGATAAAAGCGTGAGCGCTTCATCGCCATCCGGATGCATTTCCCAAACCGAGTCTTTGCGCATGTGAATGCCGCCAACATAGACACCGTCTACGATTTTAAAGACGTCGAACAACGGCTGCGTCGCCACTTCGCGCTTGGACATTCCGAGTGATCTCAAGAGCTTTGGTGCGATGCCGAAAATGTGGGCTGCGAATTCTCTGAGTTTCATCGACGCACCTTCCGCCTGGGCTTAGTCGTCGACACTCTAAACCGGGTTGCGCCAGTTTTCCAATTCGCGCACCGCCCGCATCGGATCGCTTATGTCCACGCTGGCCAAACCGCGCCGGACCGAGGCACAGAAAGGATTCGATCGCTCGCGGCTCATTCCGACTGCTGCGGACTGACCGCCGATCCGGCAAGGATGCCACCATCAATCGTAAGCTCAGCACCCGTCATATAGCGGGCCTCATCCGATGCCAGCAAGACCGCGAGCGCGGCGACTTCGCCTGGCGTACCAAAGCGTTTCTGCGGCGTATCGGCGACCAGTTCGGCCATATTCGCGTCACGATCAGCACCGGTGCCCAACATCGGCTCCCACATTGGCGTCAGGATCGCAGCTGGATGGATGGAATTGCATCGAATGTCCCATCCGTTTTGCGCGCAATAGAGCGCGACTGTCTTGGTATGATTGCGGATCGCGGCTTTCGATGAGGCATAGGCTGCGGCTGCCGGGATGCCGACCATGCCAGAGCGAGAAGAGATATTGATAATGCTGCCGGCACCGCGCGCTTTCATCGCCCCGATCGCATATTTGCAGCCGAGGAAAGTGCCATCGAGATTCACCCGATGGACGTCGTGCCAGTCCGACAGAGCGGCATGTTCTGGATCATGCGCAATAGGGCCAGCTTCGAACCCTGTGACGCCAGCATTATTCACCATGACTTGGATCTCAGAATGCTTTGCGGCAAGGCTCAGCCAGTGATCCTCACGGCGAACGTCTAATTCGATAAAGGGGAGGCCGAGCGAATTGGCGAACGCTTCGCCCGCGTCGGTATCGATGTCGGTCACAATGACGTGCGCGCCTTCAGTTTTAAAAGCGTTCGCAATCGCGGCCCCAATCCCGCGCGCCGCGCCGGTGATAATGGCTGTTTTGTTTTCAAGGCGTCGGCCCATCGCGCTCTCCCTATCCCGCGCCACTGGCAAGGTGTTGCGTCTCTCTATTACACGTCGTTTCGGTGAAAATCGTGGCTCCGCGAGTAGGACTCGAACCTACGACCGGGCGATTAACAGTCGCCTGCTCTACCAACTGAGCTATCGCGGAACAGTGAGCCGCCTCATTAGCAAACCCGATTCCGATGTCAAACCAGCAAATTCACTTGGCGAACAAAAAAAGGGCGGGACCTAAGTCCCGCCGAGGCATTGGGTGATGGTGGGTGTCTCCAATAGAAGACATTAACCTTCTCCTATAGAATGGTTAATGAGAGCTAAACACGCCGTAAAAGATTTAAGCGAATGTGCAAATTTTCTAGAAAATGGAGAATTTTTGGAAAGGGTGGAGGCTCCGGCCGGAATCGAACCGGCGTACACGGATTTGCAATCCGCTGCGTCACCACTCCGCCACAGAGCCTCAGCGCAGAAATAATTGATATCCCGGCGCCGCTTAAGCGCTTCTTAGGACTCAACGATGCCTCCGTTAGACAAGTTGAACCAAGCTGGCAAGCGCTGAAATACGACCTGAGACAGCAGGTCGTGTTGCCGCAACGAGAACAATCGGCAGCGTTTGTCGACCCGTTCCGAGCGCAAGCCCCGGGTTTCGGATCGCGAGGCGCCACCGACGCGCGCCCGCTATATTGCTGGCTGGATCGGCCCTTGCTATCCCCGCCAAACGAGACGATGCTCTCTCAAAGGATTGAGGCATGGATTTCGCAAAACTCCGCCGCGTGATGGTCGACTCGCAAGTTCGCGTGAATGATGTGACCTCGCCTTCGGTGATCAGCGCATTTTCCGCAATTCCGCGCGAATTGTTTGTTCCCAAAGCCATGCGCGCCAGCGCTTATGCTGAGCTGGAGATCGAAACTAGCGAGGCCCGCGCGATGTGGATCCCGCGCGATTTAGGGAAGATTTTTCGTGCCTTCGCGCCGCAGCAGAGTGATGTCAGTTTGGTGATTGGCGCGGGCGCGGGGTATAGCGCGGCGCTGCTCGGGCATATGACAGAGGCGGTCATCGCTTTGGAAGATGACGAGGCCTTGGTCGACGCGATGACAGAACGGTTTGCCGCAATCGGGATGGACGAAGCGGTCTCAGTATTTGGCGACTTGGCCGCCGGGTTGCCCGATCAAGGGCCCTTTGACGTGATATTTATCGCCGGCATGGTTGAGCAAGTCCCAAATGCCTGGCTGGATCAACTCGCCGATGGCGGCCGGCTTGGGGTCGTTGTCGCATCCGGCCGCGGTGTTGGAACGGCGCGAATGTATAAGCGGGCAGGGGATACATCCTCATACCGTGAAGTGTTCGAATGCTGCCCGCCGATTTTGCCGGGGTTTGAGGCTGACTCGGCGTTTGTCTTTTAAGCGTTCGCAGATTGCGACGCACCGGCTTCGGGTTGGGCTACGGTGCCTTTGACAGGATCTGGTAGCAATTGGCTGGGACGCACCGGTCCGCCAGTCGCTTCCGCGATCAACTCCGCCGAGCGCGTTTCGATGGCCTCGGTGAGGCGCGCCATCGTTTCCTCTTTCGATAGGCCGGGAGGGATGGGATCGAGGAATTCGATCACAGCTGTGCCGGGCGTTTTGGCAATTTCCTCTTGTTGCCAAAAACAATTTAGATTGGTGGCAACAGGAACAATCGGTGCATTCATCGCTTTTTGCATATGCCAAACGCCCGGCTTGTAGCGAAAGTGATAGCCAACCGGCGCGAGATGTCCTTCAGGATAGATTAAGATCCGCCGACCATCCTCCCGGGCGCGGCTCATCCCTTCGGCGAGCGAGGCGGCCTTGCGTTCGCCTCCGCCGCATGTATCGATGACAATTGCACCAAGCTTGCGCAAGATGCCGCCGACGAGGGGGAACCGCTCGAGGTGATCGCCGGTCACGAAGGCGAGGTTTTTGACTTCTGGATAGATCATGAAGCCATCCCCCCAACTTGCGTGTTTCGGAGCGAGGATAAATGCGCCGTCAGGCAGCTTGTCGCGCCCGCGCACGTGCTTCTTGATGCCGCCGATCCAGTGCAGCGCGATATTGATGGCGCGCGTGTAAGAGCGAATGATGGATGTCACTGGTCCACGTCCCGGCAGGGCCAGGAAGGGTAGGGACGCCAACACGTATACAACCGACAGGAGGTAGTAGACGCCTGTGAACAACAGACCACGGATCATTGCGGGTCTCCTCATGGATTATTTCTGGAAAAGAATGGCCATAATGGTGCGCGTAAACACATCGACATGCTGACTAAACGGACCGGGCAAACGGTTATAGATTTTGTTCAAGCCCGCTTGCATAACGACTCCAAGGCTCATCGCCGCCAAAATCGCAGGATCACCTTTCGGAATGTCACCATTTTCGATCAACTGACCGATCAACTGCTCGACCACGGAAACCGGATCATCTTCGCGCTTTACATCGTGCGGCAAGAACCGGTTCAGCGAGACCAGATGATAGCTGAAAGACAGCCAGTCTTCGTCTGCAAAAGCGCAATAGGCGGTGACGGCCAGCCGGACTTTGAGTTCGATGTCTCCCGGCGCTGTAAAAGCTTGGATCATCATCTCGCCAAGCCGATTATGCGTGTCTAGGAACAAGGCCAATGCAAGCTCGTCCTTGCCCTTATAATGCCTGTAAAGCGCCCCTTCAGAGACGCCCGCACTGTCAGCAATGTTACGCGTGGTCGCTGCATCAACGCCCTCGGCGATGAACAGTTCTAGCGCAGCGCGTTCGATTTTGGGGCGTGCGTTGCGCGCTCGCTGACGCCGGTGATCAGTGACAGTCATACAACAGACTCCTGTTTGTGAGCGTTTGCTAACATAAGATGTTTCCGCTTGCAAGTGAATATTCGCTCACAAAAATCATTTGACCCCTTTCGGCCTCCGCCATCACTCTCTGAAGACAATGAATAACCGGGAGCAGACAATGGCAGACGGACACATATCGGCAAAATCCGCGACGTTTCGCGAAATGTTGGAAGGCACCAAAGAAGACTGGGATATCATCGCCGAACATTCGAAGCACTTTAATCAAGGTTTAGCCAAGCGAGTGCTCGATCATTTGCGATTGCTTGATGGCGATTTTGGCGGCTTTCCAGTGGACCGGCTGACGCATTCGCTGCAAACCGCAACGCGGGCCCATCGAGACGGTCGCGATGAGGAATATGTCGTTTGCGCGTTATTGCATGATATCGGAGACACGCTCGGGTCGTTTAATCATCCCGACGTCGCCGCCGCGATTCTCAAGCCTTTCGTCTCAGAACAGAACCATTGGATGGTCGCCAATCATGGCATGTTCCAGGGCTATTACTTCTTCCACCATCTCGGGCTCGATCGAAATATGCGGGAGCAATTCAAAGATCATCCTTATTACGAATACACCGCGCAGTTTTGCCATCTCTATGATCAATCGGCGTTTGATCCGGACTATGAAAGTGAACCGCTCGATTTCTTTGAGCCAATGGTCGAACGCTTATTCGCGAAGCCAAAAAACTCGATGTATCTGAAAGCGCTCGAGGCCAAATAGAAAAGTCCGGACAAGAATCCGCGCGCGAAGCCTTGAAAGGCATCCGGACCGGTGTGATCTGGAGGAAGGAACGCATTCGCACAATTGCTAAAGCGCGGGGGCGTCGATATACGGGCGCAATTGTAACGATGAAGGTGACTCTCTGATGCGGACTTTCGTTTCCCTGGCGCTTGCCGCTTTGCTTCTCGCCCCGACGGCTTCTGCGCAAGAGGCTGCTGCAGGCGGTGGCCTGATCTCTAGTTTGATCATGTTTGTGCCGCTGATTTTGATTTTCTACTTCCTACTGATCCGGCCGCAGCAACAAAGGCAAAAGAAGCATCGCGAGATGATTGACACGATGAAGAAAGGCGACACGGTCGTCACCGCGGGCGGGCTGATCGGGAAAGTGACGCGTGTCGCGGACACGGAAGTCACCGTCGAGCTGGCCGATGGCGTGCGCGTGCGCTCGCTGAAAGGCATGATCGCCGACGTCAAAGATAAGAACACACCTGTCGCCGCCAACGACTAGCAAAGGGCTTTGCCGACATGTTGAATTTTCCAATCTGGAAAGTCGGATTGATTCTGGTCGTGTTGCTTTGGGGGACGGTTCTCGCGGTCCCGAACATGTTCACGGATGGCTTTCTCGGGATTGCGCCGAAAGCGGTGCCAGACCCGACCAATGAGCCGGCGATGGCTGCGTATGAACAGCAATTATCGGAAGCGGAAGATTCGTGGTGGTTCTTGCCGAATGGAAAACTCAATCTGGGGCTCGATTTGCAGGGCGGGGTGTATCTGCTGATGGAAATTGATCCCGCCGAGATTGCTGCCAACCGACTCGAAACCGTGCAAGCCGATATCCGTACAGCGCTCAATCGAAACCCACTCGTGGAACGCAACCCGCCGGTTCAAAATGAGGACCGTTTAACCATCGAGATTCTCAATCCCGAAGAAGACATGGATGAAGCGGTCCGTCGGTTGGAGCGGCTCAATCCGACCATTGGCACAACGCAAACGAAACTGTTCACGGTCAATCGATCCGGCGGCAGTTTTATTCAGTTGACGGTGCCCGGCAATGCCCGCACCGCGCTGGCGGCCGACGCGCAATCCAAGATGATGGAGATCATTCGTCGCCGGATCGACCCAGATGGCGTCGCCGAGATCTCAATCACCCCACAAGGCGACAATCGGATCATCTTGGAAGCTCCCGGCGAAGCCGATCCGAAACGGATCAAAGATATCCTCGGCCAAGCCGGCCGTCTGACCTTCAATATGGCGAACTTGGAGCCGTCTGCGATCCGCCGCGCGGTTGAAACGGGGCGCACGTCGCCACGTGAAGTTCTGGTCGATTCAACCGATATGGGGCGCATCTTAATCAATCGGATCCCGGAATTGACCGGTGCCGATATCGCAACCGCCAATCGCTGCTTCGATGAGGCGAATTTTCCAGCGGTCTGCTTCCGGTTAAACAGCTCCGCGGCGACGAAGTTTTACAATCTCACACGCAATAATACCGGTAAGAATTTTGCGATTGTCCTCGATGGAACGTCGATGTCTTCACCGACGATTCGCACGCCAATCCCCGGCGGGAATGTCATCATCGAAGGCCGATTCTCGATTGAGGAAGCAGAAGACTTAGCCGCGATTATCGAAGCTGGCGAATTGCCTGCCAAGCTCAACTTCCTTGATGAACGCACGGTTGGGCCGACGCTCGGAGCGGAGTCAATCGCGGCAGGATCGCGTGCGAGCCTCATCGGATTGGCGTTGGTCGGTGTGTTTATGGTGCTCGCTTATGGTCTGATTGGTGGCTTCGCAGTTGGCTCTTTACTGTCCAATATCGTGCTAATCATCGGCGCCTTATCCGGCTTTGGTGCGACTTTGACATTGCCTGGAATCGCCGGGATCATTTTGACCATCGGGATGGCTGTCGACGCCAATGTCATCGTGTTTGAGCGGATCCGCGAGGAGCAGTCTTCTGGCCGGTCGCCAGCGACCGCAATCCAGGCCGGTTATGAGCGCGCGCTATCGGCGATCTTAGATGCCAATATTACAACATTCATTGCCGCGTCGATCCTCTATTTGGTCGGGTCTGGACCGGTGAAAGGCTTCGCCGTGACGCTGGCGATTGGGATCTTAACGTCGGTGTTTACGGCTTTCGTTGTGACGCGGTGGTTTACCGTCTTGTATTTGCGCACATTCCGCCCGAAACGCTTGGCGATGTAGGGAAAGATAAACACGATGCTGCTTCGCCTCTGGCCCGAAAAAACCAAAGTCTCATTCATGAGTTTTCGGTTGATTGCCGTCATCATCTCGGTGACGGCCCTGCTCGCATCCGCCGCCTTGTTGACCACGCGGGGACTGAATCTCGGCATCGACTTTGCGGGTGGTGCGGTGATTGAAGTGGACAAACCAGAAGATATCTCCGCCGATCAAATCAGATCGACCGTGACTGAGCTTGTGGTGGGAGATGTGCAAGTCAACTCGGCGCGCGGAACCGGGCCGAACGCGCCTGAAATCGCCGTCATTCGCTTTGAGCCACAACCCGCGGTCGGTGAGGAAACACCGGACGAAGCGCAGAACCGGGCAGGCGATCGTGTGAGTGCAGCTTTGCGCGATTTGATCGGCGACGAGCGCTATTTATTGCGATCCGAAGCCTCGGTCGGGCCGAAAGTTTCGGGCGAACTTTTCCGATCTGGGATTATTGCTCTGACCGTCGCGCTGGCGCTGATGATGCTCTACATCTCGTTCCGCTTTCAGTGGCAGTATGCGCTAGGCGCGGTCGCAGCTTTGTTTCACGATGTTATTCTGACCATGGGCATGTTTGCGCTCACCGGGTTTGAGTTTAACCTCGCCACAATTGCAGCCTTGCTGACCATTGTCGGTTACTCGATGAACGATACGGTGATCGTCTTTGACCGGGTGCGCGAAGAGGCGCGAAAATACAAAAAGCTGGAACTGTCAAAAGTCGTCGATTTGGCGATCAACGCGACCATGTCTCGGACGCTCCTCACGTCGGGAACGACCCTGTTGGCATTGATTTCGATTTTTGTCTTTGGCGGTCCAGTACTGCGCGGCATGAGTTTCGCGTTGATCTTTGGCGTGATCGTCGGGACCTATTCGTCCATTTTCGTCGCATCCGCGGTCGTGCTTCTGCTCGGGATTGATCGCGGCGACAAACCAAAACGCGAAGTCGAAGGCTTTCAGGGCGTTAGTTAAAGGGCGCTTGATCCGTTTAGGCGGTCTTCGACTTTCTCTTCCAAAGCGCGGCAAACCGAATCAGCCACGTCGTCGCCCGCTTCACCGTCGCTCATCGACGCCGCGCGACACGCTTGGACATGCAGATTGATGAGCGCCGCCTCAGGCCGCAGGTCTTCGACGCCAGACACCAATTGGTGTAGCGAGCCGGTCAGCCGGGTGAGTGCGCCGCCGCCATATGCGCCGGATGCCCCATGAAGGTTATGCAGGGCGCTGCGAAATGCAGCCGCGGTCTCTTCGTCACCAGGATTGTCCTGGCAGGCGTGCCATGTTGTCTGTAGCAGATCGAGATCATTCTGTTTCCAGACGTCGATATTGGCGGGCACATTTTGCGGTGGTTCGGGCGCCTCGACGGGCGGTTCCGACGGACGATCACCGACCACGCGCGTGATGTCGAGCTCGGTGAGTATCTCAGACCCTTTTTTCGGGTTCTTAAAGATCTTGAATAGCGACTTAACCATAGTCGCTGTGTAGCAGGTTAGGCTTAACAAACGCCTGAAAAAGAACCGAAAATAGGTTAATTTTAGAACGAGAATTGTTCACGCAATATCCGCTCATCCAAGGCGTGACCTGGATCAAAGAGCATTGTCAGATGCTGCGACCGGTCGGCTCGAATCGATACTTTTGTGACATCACGCACTTCTTGATTGTCGGCCGATGCGGCCACCGAACGGCGCTCCGGCGCAATCACATCAATTTCAACACGCGCATCATGGCGCAGCAATGCCCCTCGCCAACGCCGCGGCCGAAACGCACTCACCGGCGTGAGGGCAAGCAAATTTGCGCCGATCGGCAGAATTGGCCCGTGCGCTGAAAGATTATAGGCGGTCGAGCCTGCGGGGGTCGCCACCATCAAGCCGTCGCAAGACAATTCGGACAAACGCTCTTTGCCGTCTACGATAACTCGAAGCTTCGCGGTTTGTGCGGTTTGGCGCAGCAAAGAGACTTCATTGATAGCGAGACGATCAAACTGTTGATCGTGAATATCGGTGACCTTCATCCGCAAAGGCTTCACTGAGGCGCGCTCAGCGCGGTCGATGCGATCGACGAGATTGTCTTCACTGTACTCGTTCATCAAAAAGCCAACTGTGCCGCGGTTCATGCCATAGACCGGCTTGTGATCATGAAACCGCCGCCGCATCGCGTCGAGCATGGCGCCATCGCCGCCGAGCGCGACGATGACATCGGCCTTGTCCTCTTCATATTGCCCATATTTCTGCGTCAAACGCTGTAGCGCGTCTTGAGCTTCAGGGCGTTTAGAGGCGCAGAAGGCGATACATGTGCTCATCGATCGACTATGTCGGCGGCATCGAACCCTGGGTCAAGAACCTGCCCGAATTGCCCAAACGTAAGCTTCACGCTACTATTAGGACGAGCGCGACTGGCGCAAAATACAAATACAAGGAGAGACGACAATGGCCGACGGAATGCAAATCACCAGCCTCAAGGGGCAAGTGAGTGAAGAAGAGTGGAATGCACGCGTAGATCTCGCGGCAATGTATCGCCTCACAGCGCTTTATGGCTGGACCGATATGATTTTCACCCACATCTCACATCGCGTGCCGGGGCCAGAGCATCACTTTCTCATCAATCCGTTCGGAATGCATTTTGATGAGATCACCGCATCTTCGTTGGTCAAAATCGACCTTGAGGGAAACATTGTTCAAGAGTCGCCCTATTCGGTGAACGCGGCCGGCTTCACAATCCACTCCGCGCTGCATGCGAATAGCGAACTCGCAAACGTGGTGATGCATGTGCACACCGTCGATGGCGTTGGCGTCTCAGCCCAGGAAGAAGGGCTGCTGCCGATCACCCAACATGCGCTGCAAGTCATCCACGACCTGGCCTATCACGATTATGAGGGTATTGCGCTCGATCATGACGAGCGCGAGCGCATTGTTGCGGATATTGGTGATAAAACCATGTTAATGCTGCGCAATCACGGCACGCTGACCGTCGGTGAAACCGCCGCAGCGTGTTTCCTCCGCATGTATTATCTTGAAAAAGCTTGCTCCATGCAGGTCGCGGCGCTCTCGAGCGGGCGGGAAAACGTCAAAATGCTTGGTCAAGAGGTCCGGGACGTCGTCAAATCGCAATTTAGCACACCAACGGTCAATTTGGTCTCTACGGTTTTGGCCTGGCCGGGCCTATTGCGGAAACTGGACCGCGAAGCTCCGGGCTATGACGTTTAAAGAATATCCCTATACGGGTTATCCCGTATAGGTTTTCGCACCAGTGCGTCCTTTGGTACCGTTCCAATTCTAAGGAAGAGTCCCTAGATCGCGTCGAGGCATATGGGAAACCACGTCATGAAACACTTAAAGGCTTTCGAAAACGCGTTGGAGACGATCCATCATGAAGGTCGTTATCGCGTCTTTGTGGACCTCCATCGCCACAAAGGTGAGTTTCCGAAAGCGACCGCGCGATTTGAACATGGTGAGCGCGAAATCATTGTTTGGTGTTCGAATGATTATCTTGGCATGGGCCAGGACGATGATGTCATCAATGCCATGCACGAAGCCATTGATAGCTTTGGCGCTGGGTCTGGCGGGACGCGGAATATCTCAGGTACGACCCGCTACCATGTCGATCTCGAACAAGAGCTCGCCGACCTGCATGGGAAGTCTGGCGCGTTATTGTTTACGTCAGGCTATGTCTCCAACGACGCGACGCTCTCGACTCTCGGAAAGATCCTGCCAAATTTGATCATCTATTCGGATGCGCTCAATCATGCATCCATGATTGAAGGGATCCGACGCTCAAAGGCGGACTATCGGATCT
The DNA here is from genome assembly GCA_039191105.1 of Pseudomonadota bacterium. GTDB lineage: Bacteria > Pseudomonadota > Alphaproteobacteria > Caulobacterales > Hyphomonadaceae > Henriciella. Next base: position 7,980 of record JBCCXW010000004.1, on the reverse strand, counting down.
TCAAACACAATGATGTCGACCACTTGCGCGCGCTAATGGAAAATGATGATCCGGAACGTCCAAAAGTCATCGCGTTTGAGAGCGTTTACTCAATGGATGGGGACATTGGTCCGATCAAAGCAATTTGCGACCTCGCCGACGAGTTCGAGGCGATCACCTATCTTGATGAAGTGCATGCGGTTGGGATGTATGGCGATGAAGGCGCAGGGGTCGCGCAACGCGATGATGTTATGCACCGCGTCGACATCATCGAGGGCACACTGGGCAAAGCCTATGGTGTTATGGGCGGCTATATCGCCGCGCATGAGACGATCATCGACGCCATCCGCTCAACGGCCTCCGGCTTCATTTTTACGACGTCCACATGCCCGGTTATGGCGGCTGGTGCGCTCGCAAGCATCCGCAAGTTGCGCTCTGATGCGGGGCGCAAGTTGCGTCATTCGCATCAAAGCCAGGCGGAGCGGCTTAAACAGAAGCTACGCGATGCCGGCTTGCCGCTGATCGAAAGCGAAACGCATATTGTTCCACTCCTGGTCGGCGACCCGGAGAAGTGCAAAGCGCTGTCAGATACGCTTTTGTTTGATTTCGGCATTTATGTGCAGCCGATCAACTATCCAACAGTGCCAAAAGGGACGGAGCGCCTGCGCTTCACGCCAGGACCTGTGCACACTGAAGAAATGATGGACGATTTGATCGCCGCCATTCTCGCCGTCTGGAAACAGCTCGGTTTGGACAGTCAGGCCGCGTAAAGCCGCTTAGTCGGACCGTTTGCGTCCGAGCCCAATCTCTTTCGCAAATGCGGAGCGTTTCTTGGCATAGTTCGGCGCGACCATCGGATAGTCGCTCGGCAATCCCCAACGCGCGCGATACTCGTCTGGGGTTAAATCATAACGTGATCGCAAATATCGTTTGAGCATTTTCAGTTTTCGGCCATCTTCCAAACAGACGATGTGATCCGGCGTGATGGACTTTGATATCGGCACGGCTGGGTCCGGGCGCGGCGGCTCGGCGGGCTTGCCTGCGGCCAAGTCTTCAACCGTTACGTGGACCGTCTTTAATAGATCAGCCACGCCTCCAGCAGGGACTGGATTGTTCGCTACAAATGACGAGACAATGTCAGCCGTCATCTCCAGCAACTCAGTTTTTGAGTGGGTGCTCATGTGTTCGCTCTTATTCTTTGTATTCGTTCGCTCTAAAGACGAACTTGATTCTCGATAGAGCACAGAATCAGGCAAGCATTCAAGTTAGCGAATATACAAGTTGAGGAAGTATCCGATTGATTGCAGGTCTGCTCGCTGTCCAAATTGACGCCTTGCGGGGCGCTCTCAGTCCACGTAAATGAGCCTGCATAAACAGGAATCACGCCATGCCCGATACCAGCCATCCAACGCGTTTCGATACCGCCACTTTCTTTTCGCAGCCCTTGCAAGAGCGCGACAAAGATGTGTTTGCCGCCATCGCTCAAGAGCAAACGCGCCAGCAATATCAAATCGAACTGATTGCCTCAGAGAATATTGCTTCACAAGCGGTTCTAGACGCGCAAGGCACGGTGCTGACGAATAAGTATGCTGAGGGGTATCCCGGCCGGCGTTACTATGGCGGCTGCGAGCATGTTGATGTGGTCGAAGAGATTGCGCGCGATCGCGCTAAGGCGCTGTTTGAGTGCAAGTTTGCAAATGTGCAGCCCAATTCTGGGTCACAGGCGAATCAGGCCGTTTTCCAAGCATTGATCAAGCCCGGCGACACCATTCTCGGCATGAGCCTCGACGCCGGTGGACATTTAACTCATGGGGCGCGCCCAAATCAGTCCGGCAAATGGTTCAACGCAATTCAATATGGTGTGCGAGAGAGCGATCACTTAATTGATTTTGACGAGGTTGAGGCACTGGCCAAAGAGCATCAGCCGAAAATGATTATTGCCGGTGGCTCTGCCTATCCGCGGCAAATCGAGTTCGCGAAATTCAGAGCCATTGCGGATCAAGTCGGCGCCTTTTTTCTGGTCGACATGGCGCATTTTGCAGGCCTTGTCGCGGGCAAAGCGCATCCCAATCCGCTGGATCATGCCCATGTTGCCACCACGACAACGCACAAAACACTGCGTGGTCCGCGAGGCGGGATGGTGCTGACAAACGATCCGGACATTTCTAAGAAGGTGAACTCCGCCGTATTCCCAGGTATTCAGGGTGGCCCGCTCATGCATGTCATTGCCGGCAAGGCGGTCGCGTTCGGCGAAGCGCTCTCGCCCGAGTTCAGGCAATACGCAACCGATGTGATCGCCAATGCCAAAGCCATGGCAGAGGCGGCAAAAGCCAGCGGACTCGATTTGGTGTCTGGCGGGACTGACACGCATGTTGCTTTAATTGACTTGCGTCCAAAAGGCGTCACTGGGCGGGACGCAGAGCAAGCGCTTGAGCGCGCTTACATCACGTGCAACAAAAATGGCGTTCCCTTTGACCCAGAAAAACCGATGGTGACGAGTGGCATTCGCGTTGGCTCACCGGCCGGCACAACCCGTGGATTTGGCGTCGATGAGTTTGCCCAAATCGGCCGCTGGATTGGAGAAGTGGTCGATGCCGTAGCGTCGGGAGACAGTCTTGCGACAGAGCAGAAAGTTCGTGCGGAAGTTGAAGAATTGACCACTAAGTTCCCGATTTATAACGGGTTAGGAGCCTAAGCTTGCGTTGCCCGTTCTGCGGATCTGATAATACAGCGGTGAAAGATAGCCGCCCTGCAGAAGATAATACGGCGGTGCGACGGCGACGGGGCTGTGACAATTGCGGCGCCCGCTTCACAACTTTTGAACGCGTCCAATTGCGTGAGATCACAGTGGTCAAACGCGATGGCAAACGGGTCCCGTTCCAGCGCGAAAAGCTAGCCCGCGTGATCGGTATCGCATTGCGCAAACGCCCTGTCTCAGACGAGCAAATTGAACAAATCGTGTCCGGGATTGCCCGCAAACTTGAAAGCAGCGGCGAAACCGAAATTGCCTCACAAGACATTGGTGAGCTCGCGATGGAAAGCCTGCGCGCCATCGATCCGGTTGGATATGTTCGCTATGCGAGCGTTTATCGCGACTTCGATGCGCCATCGGATTTTGCGGCCTTTATCAAACAGTCTGAGTTCGATGAGGACTGACACGTGAGCCGCCCGCTAGTGACGCTTAAAATCGCCACCAGCATGGATGGTCGAATCGCGCTTTCGAATGGCGTCAGCCAATGGATAACGGGCAGTGACAGCCGGGCCAGAGTCCATCAGATGCGCTCCGAACATGACGCTGTCTTGGTTGGCGTTGGCACCGTTCTGGCAGACGATCCGCTGCTCACCGCACGGACCGTGCCGCCGCCCGCAGGTCAACCCGTTCGCATTGTCGCCGATAGCAAACTCAGGACCTCATCGCAGTCACGCTTGCTCAATTCACAAGGCTTGGGGCGCGTGGTGCTGGCCAGTGCCCGACCGGCAAAGGGGTATCGTGACGACGCGATCCAGGATGGCCCGGACATTTGGGTTGTGCCAGGGCATGATGGAAAAGTCTCGCCGCAAGCATTACTCGATCGATGCGCGGTGGAAGGCTTGAATAAGATTTTTTTGGAGGGCGGCGGAAAGCTCGCTGCGAGTTTCATCACTGAGGGGCTTGTTGACACAATCGAATGGTTCCGTGCGCCGCTCTTGATTGGCGGCGATGGTCTGCCTGCCGTCGCGGCCTTGGGGCTTTCAGAGATGACAAATGCGCCGCGATGGCGCACTGCCGCCACGGCACGGATTGGGGATGACACTTTAGAGACTTATGTTAGGGCATGAGCTTGTAGGAGGGCTCCCCCAATGTTCACAGGTCTCGTCACCGATGTCGGTACGATCCGCAAAGCTGAGGACCGAAATGGTCTGCGTCGGTTTGAAGTCGAGAGCGCCTATCCCGCCGAGAGCATCGAGATGGGCGCCTCGATTATGCATGCTGGCGTTTGTCTGACCGTCGTTGACTTCGGGGCGGTGGGCGAGCGCAGCTGGTTCGCGGTTGAAGCCGTCCCGGAGACGCTCGCCCTCACCATTCTCGGCGACTGGGCTGAGGGCAGCCAGGTCAATCTCGAGCAAAGCTTAAAGCTCGGTCAGGAACTCGGCGGTCATTTCGTGTTCGGGCATGTGGATGGTGTTGGCGAAATTGTTTCGGTTGAACCCGAAGGGCAAAGCTACCGGATCACCGTCCGTCCGCCGGCCAATATCGCGAAATACTTTGCCAAAAAAGGGTCAGCGGCGATCAATGGCGTTTCGCTGACTGTCGCCGACGCGCTGCCCAACGGCGATTTCCAAGTCGCGATCATCCCGCATACATGGGATGTGACGACCCTGCGTGAATTACAGCCGCGTTCACGTGTAAACCTTGAGATCGATATGCTTGCGCGTTACGTGGCGCGGATGATTGGCGTCGATGCGCCGACCGCGCACGATGCCGAAGGAGCCCAGCATGGCTGAAGACTTTTCCGGCGCCATTTCTGACATCGATGAGATCATCGAGGACGCGCGCAACGGCAAAATGTACATTTTGATCGATGCGGAGGATCGCGAAAACGAAGGCGATCTGATCATCCCCGCGAGTTTCGCGACGCCCGAAGCGATCAATTTCATGGCCAAATATGGTCGCGGTCTGATCTGTCTTGCGATGACAAGCGAGCGCGGACGAGCGCTCAGCCTCGATATGATGGCCCGGGAAAATCGGGAGAGTATGGGGACCGCGTTTACCGTCTCGATTGAAGCCAAAGAAGGCGTCACCACCGGCATCTCAGCGCATGATCGCAGCCACACGGTTCAAGTTGCGATTGATCCGATGTGCGATGCTGGTGACATTGTGTCACCCGGTCATGTTTTTCCACTGATTGCCAAAGATGGCGGCACATTGGTGCGGGCGGGGCATACAGAAGCGGCTGTGGATATCTCACGTATGGCCGGGCTTTATCCCGCCGGGGTGATTTGCGAGATTATGAATGAAGATGGCACCATGGCGCGATTGCCGGAATTGGTCTCATTCGCGCAACTACATGGCTTGAAGATCGGCACCATTGCTGACCTAATCGAATATCGCCGGAAGCATGATCGCTATCTGGAGCGACGCGTCGAAGCCCCGCTCGAAAGTGAATATGGGGCGGGGTTTAAGACGGTCATTTTCCGCAATGCGATTGATAATAGCGAGCATATCGCAATTGTGCACGGTGCGATTCAGCCCGACAGCACAACGCTAGTCCGAGTGCATCGCACCGATGTTTTGGCCGATATTCTCGGCGAGAAGGGCCCGCGCGAGGGCCTGGTTGAGCGGGCCATGAAGATCATTGCGCAAGCTCAGGCGCCGGGCGTTGTGGTCTTCGTCAATACGATGCGACCTAACGCTCTGGCGGAACGGCTGGGCATGAAAACGTCCGAACCGAAAGATACCCATGCGCCATTGCGGGAGTATGGCGTCGGGGCGCAGATCCTGCGCGAGCTTGGTGTGCGCAAGATGACATATCTCTCCGATACTGAACCGACCCGCGTCGCTGGATTGGACGGCTACGGCCTGTCGATTGAAGGCTGGCGCCCCCTCTCTGACAAGGACGTTGATTAATGGCTATCCACCGCATTCTGATTGTAAACTCCCCTTACTATCAGCACATTTCCGAAGAACTTGAAAAAGGGGCGCGCGAAGCCCTGGAGGCGGCAGAAGACGATTGCGAAGTCGAGACCATCATGGTCCCAGGCGCCTTCGAAGTTCCTGGCGCGATTGCCATGGCAGCCGACAGCGCGCGATATGATGGCTATATCGCGCTCGGCTGCGTGATACGGGGTGAGACCAGCCACTATGATTATGTTTGCGGCGAGAGCGCACGGGGCTTGATGTATCTGTCGACCGACCGGCGATTAGCCATCGGTTATGGCATCCTGACGGTTGAAAATGAAGCGCAAGCCCTGGCCCGCGCCGAACGTGCGCAAAAGAATAAGGGACGCGACGCTGCAATCGCCTGTTTGGAGATGCTGAAACTGCGGAAAAAATTTGTCCGCTAGCGGGCCTATCTGCACTCATCCTCAGCGAAGTCGAAGGAAGACATGAGATGCGCCGAAATCATCCTTCGACTTCGCTCAGGATGAGCGCTTGGACGCATCAGCCGGAGCCGACTTAGATTTTGAGAGCAATTTGAGGGTTTGCATATCTCCTCGAATGAATGCCTCTTTCTTAGCCCGGCTCCAGCGTTTCAGCCGGCGTTCAGCTGCGACCATATCATCCGGATTGGGAAAGACCTCGCTCCAAATGAGCGTCACTGGACGACGTCGAAAGGTATAAGCTCTCGGGTACCGGCCAAGATTGTGCTCGTGGATGCGGATCATTAAGTCACCGCCCCGGTGGCTACCGATATAATACGAGCCGTCGGCGCATTCGAGCATGTATACGTAAAACATGATTTCACTTCTTACAGCTCATCCTGAGCGAAGTCGAAGGATGAAATCCAAGCATTGTGCTTGCGATGGATGGCAGTTAGCGAGGAAATTCCCAATAGCCTTTTCCGGCCCCAAGTGGCATGGACGCGCGATGAGTGAGCAGAAACTTCCTTTTGAAGTGATCCGCGCCCGGCGCGCGGGCGCGCGCCTGGCGGCGGTGCAGGCGCTCTATCAGATGGAGCAAACCGGTCAGAGCGGCAAAGCCGCCATCCGCGATTTGATGGATGATCGTCTTGGTCTAGGACCGGATGAAACACCCGTCGAAGAAGCGGATCCAGACCTCTTCAAAGCAATCGTCAATGCCACGATCACGCACCAGGAAACGGTCGACACCGCAATCCTTGCGCGCCTGTCAAAAGGCTGGAAACTGTCCCGGTTGGATTCGACGACCCGCTCCATCTTACGCGCTGCGACCGCCGAATTGGTGGCGCATCAAGAGCTCTCGCGTCGCATTCTACTGGATGAATATGTCTCCTTGGCGCATGACTTTTTCGATCAAACCGAAGCTAATTTCGTCAATGCAGTGCTCGACAATGTGTCGAAAGACTTGCGGCCTCAAGAAGCCTAGGGCCGGGCGCTGCGTTAGGAGCGCAAATGCAAGAAACCTTGTGGATTGAGCGCTTTATCAGGCCGCTGGTGCGGGCCAGGGGCGCGCACGACCTGCGCGACGATGTGGCTATCTTGTCTGCTGGCGGGGCCAGTATCGTGACCATGGACACACTGGTTGAGGGCGTACATTTTCTGCCGGCCGACCCGCCTGACACGGTTGGTCAAAAACTGGTCCGCGTGAATGTGTCGGATATTTTGGCGAAAGGCGCTCGGCCAAGCGAAGCGCTGTTATCGATTGCTTGGCCACGCGTTTGGAGCGAGGCTAAGTTTGCCGATCTCGTCGGCGGCATCGGGCGAGATTTGGACCAATTCGAAGCGGCCTTGATCGGCGGCGATTTGGTCGCAACCGCAGGGCCATTGACGCTGACCATGACCATGACGGGCAGCTGCCTCAAATCTGAACCGGTTCGCCGGTCCGGCGGCCGCCCTGGGCAAGGCGTGTTCGTCAATGGTGAGATCGGATGGGGGGGACTCGGTCTGCGCGCGGCTATGACGGGCACCGCGCCGAAGATCGCGCAGCGCTACCGCGTCCCAGATATTGGCCCGCTCGAGGTCGCGCAAACAATTGCTGATTTTGCGACCGCCAGTATGGACATTTCCGACGGCCTATTGATGGACGCAAAACGGCTTGCCGCGGCCTCTGAGTGCGGGGTCGAAATTGAGCTGAGCGGGGTGCCTTTGGCGAAGCCAACCGAAACGGTGGACGAGATCCTCGCGCAATGCGCGTCCGGTGATGACTACCGGATCTTGATCAGTGCGCGCTCCGGCACACCGGTCCCTGGCTTCACTCAGGTCGGCACTCTGACCGAATCACGCGGGCTCAAACTGAGGTTTCGGAACACACAGATTAACCCTCCAGCAACCCTTGGGTTCGAGCATCGCAGCGGAATCAAGGGCTCTGACTCGCGTTAAGCG
>JBCCXW010000003.1:0-53423 GCA_039191105.1 Pseudomonadota bacterium | reverse complement strand
TCCGACCGCGTTTTTTAAGTCGCTATCGGGCCAGGTGGTGCGCGTGCGTCAGGGCAAGTCCTATATGATTTTCGGAGATGGTGCATTGACCGCGTGCAAACCGATCAGCGATAGCGATCTCGCGGATTATCTCGCGGATTGTCTAGATGCGCCGCACTTGCAGAACCGCATTCTCCCGATTGGTGGACCGGGACCTGCGATCACACCAAAGGCGCAAGGAGAGTTTCTATTCTCTCTTCTGGGGGAACCGGCGCGGTTTCGGTCGGTGGCGCCGAGTATGTTGAAGATGATCGGTGGTGTTTTGAGCGTTCTGTCACGGATTTATCCGCCCCTCGCGGCGCGCGCCGAATATGCTCGGATTGGGCATTACTACGCAACCGAGTCGATGTTGGTGCTGGATCCGGACACCGGGCAGTACAATGAAGCCCTCACCCCCTCCACGGGCGAAGAGACCCTGTTCGATCATTATCGCGAACTCTGGGCGCAGTCCCATCTGGAGGGTTAGCGACCCGCCGCGCGGTCTCACCCAGGGGTCAGCGCGCCTGTTCGTCTGCGCCATAATCCCCGCGCGGTTGATCGATCAGGCCGGAAAAGAAAATCGCGTTCATGAGCAATTTCTCTGTCCCAGGATAAGTGCCGCGAAACACCGGATTGTCAGCCATCAGGATGACGGTCCCACGCTCCATACGCTGTGCGATCAGGGACGGGCTGCCACCGATTTCCTCGATCCGGCGCTGAGAGGCATAGCCAGTGAGCAATGGCGCCTCCGTGTACTGAACAGGCACCGCATAAGGATTGCCATCCGGGCGTGTTAGCGTGAAGCCGACATTGCGGTGGACGGGCAAATCACGATTGGCAAAACCAAACCCGATCGGGTGGGTGATATCTAAGTCAGCCGCAAAAATGGCGCCGCCAATCACATGTTCGGCATCAAGTACGCTCATCTGACCAAAATCAAGGCGCTCTGCCGCGGTATCGGCGTCCGCTGCCGCATCAGGTTCGGTCTGTGCTTCCGGTGGCGCGGGCGGTTCGCCTCCTTGCTCCAGCAATTTTGCTTCCGCCCGGCGCTGGATCGCGCCTTGCGCCCAAAGCGCAGCGTCGCGCATGGCAATGAGAGTCCCGCCCCGCTCGGCCCAGCCCAGGACCGTCGCGGTGAGCTCTTCATCCAAGACCGCGTCTTGCGGTTCTTGGCTGCCGGCCAGGATCAAATGCGTATAGGCATCCAGATCCAAAGCGCGGAGGCGGTTTTTATGCACCAGCGTGACGGGCACGCGCTGGCGATAATCTAGAGTCCACCAAATCTCACCAACATCATAGCGCGAGAGCCCGCCATCATACGCCAAGACGATGCGCGCAGGTTCTAAAGCGCGAAAAATCCGCGGCGCACCGAGATCGCGGCCGGTCACCGGGGTCAGACCCGATGTTGCCGCAAAGACCGGGACGCCGTCCTCAGCCGCAATGGTGGCCATTATGGCGTGGATATCTTCGCGCGAAGCTTCTTGGCGCGCCAGCGGGACAAAGATCGCACCGCGGCCGAGCTCAACATTGCCGGTGGTCGTCTGCACCACGCTCTCTTCCATCGCGGCGCGGACCATGAGGTCGGCAGCCAGAATGCGATTCAAAGCACGCGGCGCAAAACTGTGGGACCAATCAAAGACATATCCATAAGGGGCGCGGGCCGGGACGGGTGCGGGTTGAAATGCGCCTTCCGCAAGGGCGCCGGACGTCGCTGCACGAACCGCCCGGCTGCTGACAGCTGCATATTCAAGGTCATATGCCAGCGGCAGCGTCCAACCCGAGACATCGTAGAACACGTTCTCTTCAAAGGCAGTGAAACGTTCGAAGATACCCCGGATCATGCGATTATTGGTCTGCGCCAAAGGGACATAGTAGCTGGTGCTGGCCGCAAAGACTTGGTCATCCACGCTGACATCCGCGCTGAGCCGCGTCACCTCGATATCATGCATTCGTAAAAGGCGCACAAAGCGCGCGGCCCGTTCCGGATCGCCTTCAGCGGTAAACACCCAACCGGCTTGATCGCTGTTCGCAGCCTGGCGTGCATTCTCGGCGAAGAAATCGCGTTGATACGCGGTGATCTCAGACCGCAAATCGAGCGCGCCTTGAATGGTCGTCAGCGCGGTGCGAAATTGGGTGCGGACATTATCAGCGGTCTCGACTAAGCCGCGTTCGGTTTGCACAGCGCCGCCGCGCGCAGCGCCAGCTTCAAACAGAATCCCGAGCGAGCCATTAATCTGCGGATAGGTCGATCCTTTCCCGATATAGAAATTGTCGAAGCTGCTTTCTGTCCAGTACAGGCGCGCTTCACTGTCGAGAAAGGCCGCGTGGCGCTCGCCAATACCTTTTGTCAGCTCACGGGCGCGCTCCGGGATCAGCGGATTACGGCGCAGCTCCTCGCCAGGGTGGAAGTAATACGGGCTGGATGAGCCCATCTCATGATAGTCGGCAGAGACCATCGGCTTCCACTTATGCCACTCTTTGATCCAGGCCCGGCTTTCCGGTTGGGTGAGCAGCAGCCATTGGCGATTGAGGTCGAACCAATAGTGATTGGTACGCGCTTCGATCCACATATTATGCGCAGCATCGTTGAGATCGGTGTTTTCTGCATAAGACCAAAAGGTCTCTGTGTGATCGATGCGGCGGGCATGGCCATCTGGATTGAACACCACGGTGAAGATCATCACCGCGTCATTCAATTGCGTTTCTATCTGCGAGCCTTGCCCCGCCGCATAATGGTAAAGCAGAGGAATGGCGGCATCCATGGAAGAGGTCTCTGCGCCATGGACGCCGAAATTGATCCACAGCACCATCGGTGCCGCATCCGGCGCAGCCTGACCTTCCAAGCGCGCCAGATGGGTTTGACGGATGCTGTCTAAATTGGCGTGATTTTCGGGGCTCGTGACGGTGAAGGTCAATATCGGCCGGCGCTCATGAGAATAACCAATGGTTTCGACGCGGATCCGATCAGAGCGGTCGGCGAGCCCGCGCAGATATGTGATCATATCACCGAAGCGGACCGGCCGTTCGCCAATCTCATACCCGACTTCCCCCTCAAACGGTGGAACGGTGTCGTCATAGGTCACCCCCTCGATTTGAAAATAGTCGACCGTTTCTGCGGCCGTTGGCGCTGCGATCGAAAGGGTTAGGGCAGCAATTATAGCGAAGGCGTGGCGCAGCATGGCAGCTCCTTAGAGGGTTCAAGCATCGCCCTGCACTTAGACGAGGGGCGCGGGCGGTCAAGCGCTTGTCGGGGCAAGCATTGTGCTGGCGCGACGGTCGTTTCGATAGCTCCCGTCGCATTTCGCTAGCGCAGACCGGTTTATGCAGACAGGGTGAGCGTGTCCAAAACGCTCTTCGGTCCTTCAACTTGAGGCGAGTGCCCGAGACCTGCCAACTCGATAAACCGCTTTGGTTGGATCCGTTGAGCGAGCGCCCGCCCTCGTTGGAGCGGGATTCATGGATCGTCAACGCCCAAAGGATCCCAGGTGGTTGATAGAGGTGCAGAACCCCTTGATCAAAGACTATAATGCGCTTACGCGACCCGACTGGCGGCTTTTACTCGGCCGCCTGTTGTTGGAACATCTGCGCCACAACAGGATGCGGTTGCAGCTTTGGCAGCTGGTCTTTCACCTCGCCAAATGCCTCGCGCGCCGCGGCGATGGCGAACTCCATATCGGGTAAGGTCATGGCCGCGCAGAGGAACATATTGTGCCAGGGATGAACATAAACACCGCGCTTCAGCATCGCTTCGGACCAAGCAAACCCGATCCGAAAATCAGGATCATCATCAAACAAAAAGAGCGGCATTTGCACCGGTCCGGTCTGGCGGAACGCGAATCCTGCCTCGCGTGCGGCGTCATCGAGGCCCGCGCGCAAGACGTCTCCGAGGCGGACTGAATGTTCCAGATAGTCGGACTCACGTAGGATCTTGAGCGTCTCGCGCGCCGCCGCCATCGGCACTGCGGCAAACCAAAATGATCCGGTGGCATAAATGGCCGCTGCGCCTTCTCTGGCGCGGTCAGACCCCAGTAAAGCTGAAATTGGATGACCATTGGCGAAGCTCTTGCCCCAAGAGCTAAGATCGGGTCGGACGCCGATCCGCTCCCAACTGCAATCCCGCGCAAGCCGAAAGCCCGCCCGCACATCGTCGACAATGAGAAGCGCGCCGGTTTCATCGCATAGCGCTCGCGCGCGTTTTGCATAAACAGGGTCGGGTGCCGCTTGATCGGTAAACGCGTCATGCTTGAACGGAGTCGCGAAAATGCCGGCAAGGTCATCCCCGGCTGCGGCTACAGCGGCTTCCAGGCTTTCGGTGCTGTTATAATCGTATTGTTGAATGTGTGCGCGATCTTCGGCCAGCACGCCCGCGGGCAGGGGCGTGCACCAAGGCAAGGCGCCGTGATAGGCGCCCGCGGCAACTAAGATAACCCGTTTGCCCGTTTGCGCGCGAGCAATGGTTTTGGCCATCGTGGTCGCATCGGTCCCATTCTTACAGAAGATCGCCCAATCGGCATGCTGAACCATGCCAACCATATCTTCAGCGAGGTCCACCATGAGCGGCGACGGCCCGGTCATCGTGTCCCCGCGTGTCAATTGATCGATCGCGGCTTGATTGACGCGTTTGTCACCATAGCCAAGCAGGTTTGGGCCATAGGCGCACATGAAATCGAGATATTTGTTGCCATCGGCATCCCAAAGGTAGGCGCCCTCGGCTTTGCTGAAAAACTGCGGATAGCTTGCCGGCAAAAGCCGGGTCGACTCGTGCCCATAGACCCCATTCGGTAGGGCGCGCTGAGCGCGGTTTTGAAGGTCCTGATCGATATTGCGTTGCATTTCTCGTCTCCAAAAATCCACGCGCGTTGGCACATGGCGATGACCTTTAGGATGGTTGGACGAACAGTGCGAATTTGCAAGACGCGAATTTCGTTGTCGTCGCAAAAGAGGCAAATCAGAGCGTCGACTGAAGAGAGAGGTCGTCGAAGGGTTCACCGAGCAAATAAAGCGATCGCACAGCTCGCAGTGTTCGATTTGCATGCTTCTCAAGCGGTATCGCAATCTTCGCGCTTGATTTAGATATCGCGCTTGTCTCGCTGTTTAAGACGACGATGCATAAACGCGTATGCGAGGAGTTTTTCATGTTGAGATGGATTTGTGTCGTGTTTGCGGTGATCGGCCTGTGGGGGGTTTGCGCGCTTGATCCAGCGATGGCTGAGGCGCCTAATGAAGATCGATATTGGGGCCTGCATCTCGGGCCGGATTTTGAGCAGGCGGCGCCAGACACACCGACCCATTACGAGCCGACGGATACGATTTTGATCCTTGGCGCGGTGCCGCAAGAAATTCCGCCCTTTGTGGACGCGATGCCCGCCGCCGACAAAGATATGCTTTGGGGCATCCCTTATTGGCGCGGCACCATTCATGGGAAGCCGGTCATCGTCGCGATTACCGGGATTGGGAAGACCTATACGGGCGTGACCAGCACCTTATTCATCAAGCACTTCAAACCGCGCCTGGTGCTGATGAGCGGCACCGGTGCGCGGATCAATCCAGACCTGCGCACGGGCGATGTGATCGTTTCGTCGGTCAATTATGAGCATGATTATGGCAGCTTGACGCAAGACGGGATGGTCTATCGTCCGATGAACAGCCCGGTTGATGGCGCCGAAGAAGAAAATGGCTGGTCTCCTTCGCCAACGCTTTTAGCCGCTGCCGACGAAGCCATTCAGTCCTACGCGCCGCCGGAGGTCACGGCGAATGGCGAGACCTATACGATCCGCGCCCGACGCGGAGTGGTCGCATCATCGGACTTGTTCGGTGTCACGGAGCAGCGGATCGACATGCTGCGAACGGTGATGAAGACCGATATTATGGAAATGGAATCCGCGCCCTTAGGGCATGCCTGTGTGATGCTCGGCGTGCCCTTCATTGTCGTGCGCGCAGGCAGCAATGTGGCCCAAGAAGCGCCGAACGATGACTATCTCCGGCTCGGGCCGATCGCGGCAAAACAGGCGGCGCTCTTCAGTCTGCACTTGCTGGAATATCTATAAGCCGCCCCTGCGCAAAATGGCGATGTCAGCGTCGTGGTTAGAAACGGTCCGCGGTGTCTTCATCGTTGACCACGCCATCTTCATTGGTGTCCAAACGTGTAAACATCCGGGTGCCCGAGGCATGGAACTCGTCGAGCGTCATCACTTCATCATCATCAGAGTCCAAGACATCAAAGCGCACATAAGCCTGCTTGATTGAGCGCTCATGACGCGCCTTGAGTTGCTCTTGCAAGCGCACCTCATATTCGGCGACATATTCCTCCTCATAGACCGCGCCATCGCCGTCTGCATCGCGGCGATTGTAGCCGACTTCGCGTTCGCTCATGAACTCTTCTAAGGCCACTTCGCCGTCGCCATTGGTGTCATAGCGCTCCATGAAGCCGCCTTTGCTGTGGGCGCCGCGATTGCGCCGGGGCGTCTCATTGGCCGCGACAGTCGTCTCTGCCGTGGCCTCTGCAGCGCGCTCCACCGGCGTTTCAGAGCGGGATATATCGGTTGTGCAACCCGCCGCCAAAACGGCTGCGGATACGGTGAATGCGAATAGCGTGCGGGTCATCTTTGGGCTCCCAGTCATTATTTCATAACCTCAAAGGTCAGCGAGGTTGTATAGCCGCGCTCGTCGGTTTCGGCGCCGTCTGGTGCCGGAGCGCGGTGCCGCGTCATGACCAGATAGATGCCCGCTTGATCAAAGGTGAGGGCAAGGTCACCAGCATCATCGGTCGTCGCGGTTTGCCGAAATTTTCGATCATCATACGCGCCGCCATGGCGGTAAAGCGTCATCTCCTTTTGCGGCATCGGTTCGCCGTCAAAGCTGATATTCAGTTCAAATGGCTCATCGACGAAAATTTCATTCGGGTGAGTCTGAGGCGTAAATACCAATCGTCCGATTGTGGCTTCGACCGCTGGCCAGGTCGGGGCGCCTTTGCTCACATAGACATCCGCAACCGTTGCCGTCTGTGTTGAAATCACCTCCGATGCATTTTCGGGCACCTCCGCATTCGGGCCGAAGATCGGCTTCCATTCCCCGTCGACCAAGGCGCGCCGACTTTTCCGGCCAAGGCGCTGGCCGGTCGTAAACCGGTAGGTCCCCTCGCGCTCCAGGCTTTGCTCCATCACAACCAGCTGTTTAAAGGGGGTCAGTGTGTCGAAATCCGCGCGCGCGCCATCTGGGTGAACAACGTGATAATCATCGGATAAGACAGCAATTTCCGGACCCGAAAAGTCTTCGGAAAAGGAGCATTGGAGTGTGACCGTAGAGCCGCGATCCATATTGAAGGTCGACGGCAGCATGTAAGATGTGTGAGCGCTGGCAAACCCGGATGCGCATATGAAAGCCGCCATCTGAGCTGCCAATTTAAGTTTTAAGGACACGTCCGAGACCTCGTAAGATTTTCGCTTCCATCTCATATTGAGAATGATTACTATTTTCAAGGTTTATGATTTTGCGGCTAAGCCATGCTTACTAGGGTTCGGAGTCTTCAGAATGCGATCTGCGTTACGTCTTTCATCGATTTTTTGCGGGCTTTTGCTCGCCATCCAACCGGCGTGCGCCGATCCGGGGACCTTGAGCAGCGAGCAAGCAAATGTGTTGGGGACGTCTTTCGCGATCACCCTTGTCACCAATGATGACACCAACTTGTCGGCCGCAGAAGCGGCGGCGCTGGCCGAGATTGACCGTTTGTCGAAAATCCTCAGCACATATGATCCAGACAGCGAGATCGCTCAACTCAACGCGCGCAACGAGATGATCGTATCGGCAGAAATGATTGCGGTCCTGCGCGCCTGCGAAGCGTTTAAGACGGAGTCGAACAATGCGATCAGCTGCCGACTTGGGGACATCATCGAGCGCTGGGATCAAGCGGAACAGTCCGGCGCCGCGCCCGCGACCGCAGAAATGCGATTAATGGCCGGTTATGCGAGACGTGCGACTGTGGAGATTGGCGCGGAAGACTATCGCGTTCAGTTGGGTGAGCGTGTTTCCTTAAATCTCAATGCGATTGCCAAAGGCTATATCATCGATCGCGCGCTCGAAGCCGCATATCAGGCGGCACCAGGTGCTGAAGGCATATTGATCGATATTGGCGGTGATCTCGCGGCGATAGGCACTGGCCCGCATGATGGCGATTGGCATGTTAAGGCGGGCACAGGTCCGGCCGCGCAGGTGATGATGCTACAGAGCGGTGCGGTCGCGACCAGCGGACAATCGACACGCGACCGAGAGATTGAGGGTCGCTCATATGGCCATGTCCTGTCGCCAAAGGATGGCTGGCCTGTGGAAGAGATTGCCGAAGTCAGCGTTATCGCGCCCGACACCATGACAGCCGACGCGATGGCGACGGCTTTGATGGTGATGTCAATCGCAGACGGGTTGCGCTGGATTGAGTCAAAACCTGACATCGATGCCAAAATCCTCGCTAAGGACGGCCAGGTGTTCACATCGCGTCAGTGGCAAGCCCGTCTGGTCGCAGCCGCAGATCAATCGGAACAAGCATTGACCTGGCCTGAGGGTTATGAGTTCGCGGTATCAATCAACATTCCCGATCTTGATGTGGCAAATTATGAGCGACCCTACGTGGCGGTTTGGATTGCTGACACGCGGCGCACGCTCATTCGCGTTTTGCTACTCGCAGGGGATGAACCGCGCTGGATCGAAGAGAACTATTTCTGGCATCGCCGCTTCGGTCGCAAGGCGGGCAGTTTGGTCGACGCCGTGTCAGAGCCAACGCGGCGCCCTGGAAACTATACGTTGCTCTGGGATGGCCGGGATCATAATGGCGCAGTGGTGCCAGATGGCGAATATGTGCTCCACGTGGAAGCGGCCCGCGAACATGGCGGCCATCAGCATGAGAGCCTCTCGTTCATGCTGTCCGCGGATCCGATCGTTTTGAATTACGAGGCTGGCGAAGAACTTGGCCCAGTCACGATGACATTCGGTCCGGGATCATAAATGGTGTGGAAATTCAACAAGGGTGCGTTCTACCGCACCAGTCGCATGCTGCACGCCTATCTCTCTGCAGCGGCCTTCTTAATGCTCATCTTTTTCGCCGCGTCCGGCATATTGCTCAATCACCCAGACTGGTTTGGCGCCGATCGCAAACCCCATCCGATCGTACTGGTAGAGCTGACCGAGGCAGAACTGGCGGCCATCCTCGAAGCGCCGGATCCGGTCGACCCGCTCGTCCCACGCTTACGCCAGGACGCAAAACTCATCGGTCAGCTAGAGGATGCAGACTTCACCGAATATGAAGCGGTTTTGAAATTTGCTGGTGTGAAAGGACAGACCGACGTGTTTCTAGACTATGAAACGCGGATCGTAGAGGTCGAAGCGCAATCTGCGAATATCGTCTCTGTGATCCATGGTCTGCATCGTGGCAAGGACGCGGGGGAATATTGGAAAGCTTTGATCGACATCACCGCCGGAACCGTTTTGGTGATGTCGCTCGTTGGTTTGATTTTGTTTTTCTCTTTGCGCTTTCGGTTGGCCACGAGCTTAAAGATCATGGCGGCAACGCTCGGGGTTATTGTCAGTGTCTTTATTTTTCTGACGCCCTGATTGATCGCGCTAGGAATCGGTGCGGCCGGTCACAACCAAAATGCCCCTAATCATGGCGCCGCATGCAACTCTAACCAATACGCGCTTGGTTTCGCCTGTGGGGTAGTCGACAAACGCTTCCATTGTAATAGGTCTCTTTCGATACAACCGTTTAGACTGCAATCTTGGAGCCTTTGATGCTGGCGCGATACATCATTCTTTTCATTTCAAGTCTCGCGGCCGTCTATGCCGCGTGTGCGCAAGAGCCATATGCGCCGCAACCGCTTGAGGACCTGCTTGCCACCGGCATCGCGTATGATCCGGATATCCCAACGCCAGCGGAGGTCTCAGGCTATGATGTCGGTGAAATCGTTTGGCCGCACGAATTGGTCGTTCAATATGTGCGCGCGATCGACACCGCTTCCGATCGGCTGATGATTGAGCAAGTCTCAGAGAGCCATTTTGGGCGGCCAATCTTCGCAGTATATGCCTCTAGTCCTGAAAACCTTGCCCGTCTGGCGGAGATTAAAGCGGGACGGTCGGACGTATTAAACGGGCAGGCCCCAGGCGTCGATCTTGGTGTGTTGCAGATCAATTATGGAGTGCACGGATCGGAACCGTCCTCCTATGACTCAGCGCCGCTGATGTTGTACCACCTGGCGGCCGCTCAGGATGCCGCGACGCAGGCGCTTTTGGAAGACAATCTCGTCATCCTCATGGTCACTCTCAATCCCGATGGTGCCAGCCGCATGGCGAACTGGATTAACAATCATCGCGCGACCGTCTCGGTCCCGTTTCCGCCGCATCGGGAGCGGAAGCGGTTCTTCGGCTGGGGGCGTACGAACCATTATTTCTTCGACCTCAACCGGCAATGGCTCCCCGTCGCCCAGCCTGAGCATCGCGGACTGGTGCCGCATATCCAAGACTGGTTGCCAATCTTGGTCATCGACAAACACGAGATGGGGGCCAATGCGACCTATTTCTTCAGTCCTGGCCCGGAAGAGACGGTCAATCCGCTTTTTGATGATGAGGCCTATGAAATCCAGACCGAGCTCAGCGAGACCCTGTTTGAGGTGTTCGATGGGCTCGGGCAATTATCGGTGCGCCAAGAGCTCTTTGACGATTATTACCTTGGCTATGGCTCGAGCTATCCGGGACTGCTCGGGTCCATCCCATTCCTGTTTGAGCAAAGCTCTTCACGCGGCATGGTTCAGGATACGGTCAATGGGCTCAAACGCTATGATGAAACAATTTCAGAACAGTTTCAGGCGGCGGTCGCATTGGTCAGCGCGGCGGCAGCGCAACGCGATCGCTTGCAAGCGTTTCAATCGCGTTGGTTCGCCGACGCATCCGATAAGGCGGCTCGCAATCCGACCAAGGCCTACGTCTTTACATCAAACGATCCGGGGCGTTTCGAGCGCTTTCTGGATTTGTTGAGCGCGCATAGAATCGCGGCGCAATTCCTCGAATCGGATTTGACCGTCAATAGTGAGACCTATGCCGCCGGAAAGAGCGCCGTGGTGTCATTGAATCAAGCGCGCTATGCTTTGATCGAAGGCGTGTTCGCGGTGCAGAATCCACCGGAAGAACAAGTCGCCTTCTATGACGTTTCGGGTTGGACACTTCCATATGCGTTTGGGCTTCGCCACAGCGCGCTGACCGCGCGCCAAGCCTCGCAAGCGCGCGGCGGCGCAGCGGCGAGCATTGACGCATTAACGCCGCCCGCGATCCCGCCAGCGCCAGGCGAGACCATCCTGGCTTACGTGATTGACTGGTCGCACTTCAATGCACCGCGCGCCGTCAATCGTGTTTTACGGAGCGAGCTTCGCGCCAAAGTGCTGCCCGATCCGGTCAATCTCGAAACGCCCGCAGGGTTCATGGATATTCCGCGCGGTGCGGTGCTTGTGCCGACCCAACGCCAAGAGCTATCTCCAGCCGAGATCCATGCCCTTATGGTCCGCGCCGTTGAAGAGGATGGCGTCACGGTGCATGCGGCTTTAAGCTCTCGCACGCCAACCGGGTCTGATCTTGGCGGCTTCCGAGCGGCCGCTTTGGAAGCACCGAAAGTGTTATTGCTGACCGGGCGGGATGGCGCATCGAGCGCCGTTTCGGATAACGATGTTGGCGAGGTTTGGCACTATCTCGACAAGCTGCTGCACATCCCAGTCTCGATGATGGATATAACCGACATTAACGCAGGCCACATGGCCGAGCACACACATATCATCGCCGTGGGCGGGACGTATAACGCGCTGCCGGAAGGCTTTGCGGATATGCTGCGCACATGGATCGAGCGTGGCGGCGTGTTTATCGGCACCCAAGAGGGCGCTGAATGGGCGGTGACCCAAGGCTTCGCGGACATCGAAATGCTCGGCGTCGAGCGCGACGCGGGCGCATCCGATGCTGGAAACGGCAATGATGAAGAGGGCGACCCACCCACCGCTGTGACGTATGAAGATAAGCAAGACTATGACCGCGCGGAGCGCATTTCCGGGGCTGTGTTCGCTGGCATGATCGACCCGACCCATCCGCTCGGCTTTGGCTATGAAGGCGACCAAATCTTCATCCACAAGGAAGGGGAGAAGGGCTTTGAGCCGGGCGAAAACCCGTTTGGGCTGGTGGTGCGTTACGCCGAAGACCCGCTTGCCTCGGGCTATGCGTCAGCAACCAATCTGGAGCGTCTGTCCGGCAAAGGCATGCTGGCGGCTGAGCGCGTCGGAGAGGGCGCTGTGATCCTATTCGCTGATAACCCGAATTTCCGCGCTTATTGGCTCGGTACCAAACGCCTGTTTTCGAACAGCTTATTCTTTGGAAAGACGTTTGCCAGTCCGGCGCCGCGGCCAGCCACCCAGGCTCAATGATCGGTTAGGATTTCCGGCCACGCTGACGCAAAACACGGATTTCTCGTGCTTTGCGTCGTGGCGGGCCTCTCGCGTTTGAACACCAGACACCCGCGGCGCGGAACGGCGATGACCGTCTTCAGCGTGTGTTAGGCGGCAATCGCTTGGCGGCAGATCGTTATGCCTTGGCGCACGCTCTGCGTCCGCCAGTTCTCGTCCTCTGGAGAAAATGCCTCAAGCAGATCCTCTCTGGTCCAAGCATGTTCAGCCTCCGGCTGACCCCAGTGATGGGCCCGGTTTTCGGCGCGCAGACACTTCAAGACGTGCAAGTTCGGATAAGTTCCAAACTCAGCTGTCAGTGCTTGATAGCGTGTCTGCTTAAGCTGCGCCTTGATCCAAACGGATAGGACACCGCTGGCTTGATAGGAGATCGTCTCTTCATCAATGCCGGTATTGTAATCCAAATATTCGGCTCCGAACCGCTCCTCCAATAGGGCCAGGTCTTCCTTTGCTGGTTTAGGTCGTAAGAGTAGGGCATAGTCGCCCCGTCGTCCCAATCCGGTATGGAAATCGACATGCGTGACTTGAGGGCTGTCTCCGACCCATAGCTGGAGATGCTCTTCCAATATGCCTTGCAGCGCGCTGGGCGTTTGCCCACCGAAAAACAGGCCCTTCGGATATTGATATTGGCCCGTTGGCAGAGTCGACTTCAGCTTTGCAAACCCTGCCGCGAACATCTTGCTGAGTGGAGCGCCATTGCGTTTTGCTTCGAGCGCTTGTTGCCAAAGCGCACGGATCGCCATCGGTAGGAAAAAGTCCGGCTTTGAAGGCGGGCTTTGTGGGTTCAAGAGTTGCATCACGCCGCGATATTCGGGTGGCACGTCGGGCGCGGTTTGGTCTGGAAGCAAAAAACTGCGATTGAGATCGATATTGTCTTCGTTCCAACGGCGCCGCCATGCGAACCCATACGGGTTGAGCGCATGGATCAATATAATTGTGTGCTCGCGCGCGGCGTCTAGCCAGTCCTGATCCTCCAGCAAAGCGAGCTGAACCGCTGAGCCGAAAAATCCCTCAACGCCATGCAGGCCGCTTGAGACCATAATCGTGTGCGTTGCGCCGGGTGCGCGGCGGATGCCAACATCAATGGTCAAATCCTCTCCAGCCGGTCCTTTCAGACCTATGCTGTGCGCTTCGTGTTCAAAGCCCACTCTCTCGAGCCCGGCAATGAACCGAGCGCGCGCATGGTGATAGCTGTCCGAAAAATAGGTCATACTCAAACTCCTTTCTGGTCTGACCGAAACCGGCCCTTAATGCTTGGGTCTGGTTGGACCGTTCGGCATCCTCTGTTGGTGCGATGATCAAAATTTTCATTATTGACAATTAACCAATTCAAAGATAAATTGTCAATAATGACAATTAAAAAACTTAAGGAGGGCGAACATGGCGAGGCCAGAGCGCGGGGAAGAGCGGCGTGAGCAGATTTTGAACGCTTTTGAGGTTTGTGTCGGTCAGAAAGGCCTCGAAGGCACAACCCTCACGGATGTTGCCAAAGAGGCCGGGCTCCCGCGGCCGCTGTTGCGCCACTTTATGGGCAATCGCGAACAGATGGTGGCTAGCCTGATCGACCGTATCATCGCCCGCACCCAGAAACAGCTCGCTGACGCGGTCGCTCAGATTCACAGTCAAAACACAGAGATGCTGCTCGACTTTTTGTTTGAGGGTATCTTTCGAGTGCAGCGGACCAATGCGGTGACGCGGGAGCTTTGGTCGCTCTCGCGGCGCGATGAGGGGATCAAAGCGCATCTTGGGGACATCTATCAGCGAATCTGTGACGTTCTTATCGAGCAGATGCGAACTGACGGATTGGGGGCAGATGATGCAGAGCGCGCATGGACCGCTTATACATTGGTGGCGTTGGCGTTTGGAGATGCGCGTATGCGCGGTCTCGGCATATCGCCGCAAAGCACGGGCTCTGCCCGGCAAATGGCGCAAAGACTGGTTGCGTCCATGGGCGCGCCCAGATGATGCCGCGGACCACTTCAGACGCTAGCGGCACGTCCGTCGGACGCTCTATCCGCTGGGCTCGATCAAGCGCGCGCGGATCTCACGTTTTAGAAACTTCCCACTCGCATTGCGTGGAAAGGGCTCATCATAGAACCAGATATGCGTTGGGATTTTGAATTTCGCCATGCGCGTCGCGCAATGTGCTTTGAGGTCTTCTGCTGACAAAGAGGCCCCCGGTTTCAGAAAAAGCGCGACGCCGACTTCCTCGCCCAAGCGATCATCTGGCACGCCAAACACGCAGCACTCAGCGATGGCATTGTGATGGTAGATCGCGGCCTCAACTTCGACGCAGTAAATGTTCTCGCCGCCCCGCAGCACCATATCTTTTTTACGATCGACGAGATAAATAAATCCATCTTCATCGAGGCGGCCAATATCGCCCGTATGCAACCAACCATCGGTGATGGCGTCTGCAGTCGCTTCCGGTCGATTAATATAGCCCTTAATCACCGACGAGCCGCGCACCCATATCTCACCAAGCTCCCCCTGTGAGACCTCGCGCCCAGTATCATCCACGCATTTGACTTCGAAATTTGGCATGGCGGGGCCTGCGGCGTCGGGTTTGTCGACGAAGAAGTCACCCGCCACAGAGGTGATAATCCCGCATGTCTCGGTCATGCCATAGCCCGTTCCCGGTCGCGCGGTTTGGATCTGATCGTCAATCTTCTGGACTTGGTCCGGCGGCACTTGTGCGCCGCCACAGGAGATCGCCATCAAACTCGACGTGTCAGTCTTGGAGAAATCAGGGTGATTGATCAGCTCTCGGCCCATAACGGGCACACCGCTGAGGGACGTGATCCGCTCTTCCTCGATTAAGCGCAGTGCCTCGCCGGCATCCCAGCGATACATGAGCACAATTTTGCCGCCGACCGCGGTGACGCGGTAGGCCCCACAATTATTGGCTGTCACGTGGAAGAGGGGGGTCGTGATCAGTGCAGCAGGGATCGGCAGATTGGCTGGCGGCTCCTGACCCGTCGCCATTTTTACGGCGAGCATTGAGGACGCCGCTGCATATTGCATATTCAGGAGATTGGCGACGCACCCGCGATGGGTCAGCTGCGCGCCTTTCGGAAAGCCGGTTGTTCCGGATGTATAGAAAATGCAGGCATCTGAGTCCGGATCGATCGCCACGTCGGGCAACGCTCTGCGCGCACTGATAATGGTCTGCCAGTCCGTGACCCCCGGGCGGGACGGGTCGACGCGGACAGAAATCAATCCTGGCGCGGTGTCGATATCGGGATTGTCCTGAATCCGCGATAGGCGCTCGGCATCGGCAAAAACGAATTTTGGCTGCGCATCATTGATGCCATAAGCCATTTCGGTTTCGGTCCACCAGGCATTCATGCCGACCACCGCGACGCCCACCGACGTGCACGCCCAATAAATCAACATCCATTCCGGATAGTTGCGCATGGCAATGGCAACGCGGTCTCCAGGGCGGACCCCGTGTTCGAATAGCCAGCCTGCCACAGCACTGGTCATCTCGTGCGCTTCGCCATATGAGACGCGGTCTTGTTCATAGACCAGATAGGGTCGATCCGCGAATTGCGCCGTCGCCAGCCAGATGTCTCGAATACTGTTAGGGCGATTTTTGTAATCGCGGATGCGGTGGCCGAGGATCTCGGACTCGGTGATCTCGAATTCACCCCCCGGACTCGTCAGCGCTTCGCGGGCCGCGTGCAATTCAGTGTAATACATGTCACGCCCTCATTCTTATCCGATTAAAGGCCTACGCTGCCATGCAAACAGTGGAAGCCGTCACGTAGAGGCAATTGCATCCGAACCGCAGATTTTTTTGCGCGCTGATCGGTCTGCCGGGAGGCAGCCTTTGAGAGGCGCGCGGCCCCTCATCCAACAGTTCGGCCTCGTCATTTCAAGTCAGAGCGGAAGCGGATGAACAAAACTTAGGCGACGAGATTGAGAATGAGTTTGACAATCATTCTCAATAAATTAAATCGGCAGGGCGTATCAAAAAGGGGACTACATATGCGATCGCATAGAGCACTTATCTGCGCCTTACTTTCATCAACGGTTTTGACCGCACCGGCATGGGCGCAAGCCGCAACGGATGTCGAAGAGACCGAACGCGAACTCGACACAGTGGTCGTGACGGGCCAGCAGAGTTACTATGACGACACCGCTGTCTCAGCGACGCGGCTCGAAATTCCCATCATCGAAACTCCGCAATCGGTTTTCGTGATCAACGCAGACCTGATTGCAGACCAACAAGCGTTTCGATTTGATCAGGTCCTACAGAATGACGCGAGTGTGCAGAAAGCCAATAATTTTCTCGGCGCCTATTCGTCCTATTCCATCCGCGGCTTCACGCTGTCCAATGGCAGCAACTATTTTCGGGATGGTCGGACCTTTTTCCATCTCGCGTCGGTGCCAGTTGAGACACTGGATCGTGTCGAAGTGCTGAAAGGGCCCTCATCGGTGCTGTATGGAACGCTGACCCCGGGCGGCATTGTCAACATGATCTCAAAACGCCCCGCGGATGAGGCGTTTACAACCATTAAAGCAACAGTTGGCAGCGATAATTTCAACCATTTTGCGCTTGATCATAGCGGCACGCTGTTTGAGAGCGACACGGTCGGAACGCTGTCTTATCGGGTCAATGGCGTGTTTGAGGAGTCTGACTCATTCCGCGAATTCGCCGATGGACGCGCGTTTAAAACGGAGCGTTTGATTGGTGCGTTCGCCGCAGAATGGGAACTCTCTAATCAGACCAGCATCCTGTTTAATTATGACTATACCGATGATGATCGCCCGCAAGATATCGGCCTGGTCAATCTAACCGGCGACTTCAGCAATCAGTCTTATGAGCAGATCGTCAATCAACCCTGGACGAAATATGACTCCACGGTCACCAATTACTATGTCGCGCTGGACCATCAGATCAACGACATCTTCAAAATCAGAGCCGGAACCAGCATTCAGGACTATAAGCGCGACCGTTATGACAATCAGTATCGCGGAAACACATTTGACGCAGCGACGGGTGACATCGCAATCCGCGCCCGCCGACGCATCAATCGATGGAACTACACAACCTATTTTGCCGATCTGATCGCCGAGTTCGACACCGGCCCGTTTGAGCATCAGGTTCTCATTGGAGTCGATCAAACCGATGTCGAGATCGACAATAATGAAACCGCGCGCAATGAAGTCTTCGTCACCAATATCTTTGACCCGATCATTATCCCAGATCCACTGATCAACACCGCGGTCGATCCAAATGTCGGTTCTGAGGACCGATTTGGCGTGACGTTCCAAGATATGATTTCATATGGAGCGCATTGGCGTTTACTGATTGGCGGGCGCTATGACGAATTCCAATCGGAGTTCATCTTGGCCAATGGTCTTTCCTTGCTGCGACCTGACATTGACAATGTCACCCCGCGGATCGGTTTGGTTTATTTGTTCAACCCTAACCTCTCTGTATACGGATCATATAGCGAAAGCTTTGAACCGAACAATCCTGTGACGGATCCGAGCCTGACGAATTTTGGCAGTCAATTGGACCCGACGGTCGGCGAATCTTTAGAAGCCGGTTTCAAATGGGAAGCGTTTGATGGCAAGCTGCTCACGACCGGCGCGATTTTTACCGTGGAACGCGCGGGTGCGCCATTTGAAGACCCGGCGGTGAATGCCATCGTCCAGCGCGGGACGCAGGAACACAATGGCGTCGAAGCCAGTGTAACCGGCCTCGTCAATGACAATCTCACCCTGACCGGCTCAGCAACATTCTTGGACGCTGAGTTTACCGTAGACCAAAACGAAGATCGCATTGGCAACACCCCGGCAGGTGTCGCGGATGTCTCTTTGGCCCTGACAGGAGAATATGAGATTTTCGAAGGGCCGCTGGCCGGATTCGCACTACAGGGATCGATTTTCTATGAGTCTGAACGCCCGGTCGACGACAATAATTCCTATGATTTGGACGCTTATACACGCGTCGATATTGGCGCAAAATACACCCAGAAGCTCGCAAACGGAAATGATCTTATCTACCGCGTTAGCGCGCTCAATCTGTTCGATGAGGAGTATTATAAAGCGTCATCGACCTTTGGGGTGAATCCTGAATTACCGCTTCAAGTCAGGGGCTCGATTGAAGTGCGCTTCTAAGATTTGCAACGGGCCGCAAGCGCAAAGACCCGGTCGGTAAGCGCGAATACAACCATTAGGGATGGGCGATGCGGCAACGATCGCATCGCCTTTCGCGTTAAATGAAGGGCCAGGACTGCACGCGCTTGCGATTGCGCCGCCTCGCATGGCGGTCTGGACCGTTGCCACGAGACATTCAGGTTTGGGCTCAGAACCGTCGTCTTAAACCGATCATCGCGGTTGAATACCGGGCATTTGCGGCGCTGATCGTGTGAAGGTCATAGCGTAGCTCGACTGCAAAGCGATTGGAGACACAGCGCGAAATAGCAGCGCCCAAATTATATCCGAGTTCGGCATCACCGCCGCGTTTGAAATAAGCACCGGCGCCAATTGCAAGATACCCTTTCCAGCAGTCGGCGATGGGTGGAAGATGGTATTTCAGCTGCGGCGCAAGCTGCGTGAAATGTGGGTCAGAGCGCGTGCCGGTTTGATCGGTAAAGCGATGATGGCCGAGCATTGCGCCAAGGGACCAATCGCGTGTGACGCGATAATCTGCGTCCAAAGCAAAAGCCAGATCGCCATCCGCAACAGTGTTCAGCGTACCAGAGGGCTGAGTGGCGCCGACAAAGCCGGCAACCGTCCAATCTGCAACTTGCGGCATACAGTTAACGCAAATCCCCGGCGGTTGAGGGCCCGTGGTGCCGCCGCCATCGCGGTCACAGCGCTCAAACGGGATCGGGTCTGCGCCATCAGGGATGCCGTCGCCATCTGAATCCGGGTCAATCACATTTTTGAACCCATCCCCATCACAATCGCCGCTACCTTCGTCGGCATCCGGCAATCCATCATTATCGCTGTCTGGATCCATGAACCCGAACAGCCCATCGCCATCTGCGTCCGATTGATGTTCATCAGCATCCTGGACACCGTCGCCATCATGATCGCCGCTGGCCGGCAGATTGGTTGCGACGGACACAGGCCGGGCAGAAGCACCGCCCGAGCAGGCCTTGCCAGGG
Source organism: Pseudomonadota bacterium (assembly GCA_039191105.1). Lineage (GTDB taxonomy): Bacteria > Pseudomonadota > Alphaproteobacteria > Caulobacterales > Hyphomonadaceae > Henriciella. Next base: position 33,799 of record JBCCXW010000003.1, on the reverse strand, counting down.
TAGGTCGCACTCACCTCCCAATCACCGCCATCGGCAATCTCAAGGACGTCTTGATAACATCCGGCGGCATCCGTCATCACGGTTCGAAACACCGGATTGCCCGACGGATCGATATACCGAACAATGATTTCTTCGAACGCCCGCACTGGATTTGTGCACCCTTTCGCGCGGATTTGCCGGCAGGGTCGATTGGGTCGTTTCGCGACGGCTTGAACCGCGCTGGCGCCCGTCGGCGGAGCGGGATCCGGCGCACCGTCAATGGCGAGTAAACTCGGATCGCAGCGGACAATTTCGCTCGCCGCGGTCAGTGTGGTTCTTTCCCGCAATTGCATATCGAGCACAGCGCCCCCGACCGGGACCAAAACATCATCCCGCGCGGCGAAGCTCTCTATTGTCAGAGTGAAATCGTGGCATGGCGGTTCGTCATCAGACGGTTTGATGTCGACGCTCGCATTGATTGACTCGCCAGGGGCAAGGAAGACTTTACGAGGGCTGTAATTGATCGTCCAGGTCTCGGGCGCGCCGCTAAGTTGGAAATAGAACAGCGTTCCAACATCATATGGGTTTGATAAGCTGTAGCTGTGCGTCACGGTATCGTAAGGACTGCTGGTATTGCTTGTGATGATGGCGAAGTTTTCCTGCGCCTCATTATTGAACACGTTCACATCATTCACGACCTCGCGGGTCTCCACCCAGGCGCAACTATGACCAGTATTGTTTGCGGTCCATTCGACAAAACACGTCGCCTGACCATTGTTGACGCGGCAATTGTTCGCCGAGAAGGTCCCAGCGCCGGGCCCGAGACGCGGGATAAGAATGTTTGCCAAATTGCGATTGAAATCAATCGCACCGCCCGGCGCAACCGTTTGGAAAGGCTCAGACACGCGTGCGTCGACTTCAACATCGAAAGCGTCACCGACATCGTCATTGTTTAGGCGGAAATAGAGACGATTGGTGACGCCCGAAACGGGTTGATCAAGATTGGTCGGATCGGGCAACCCGCCCATATCTTCATCAAAGCCATTGTCGGGCGCATCGACCCAAATATCAGGGCTCATATAGCTCAAAAAATTGCCGTCGATCGTGTCCCCTTTGGTGATGCGAACATCATTTGTGGTTTCGGGCGGATCATAATCGATGACAATATCGAAGGCATCGGCGGGATCAGCTGGCGCCGTGACGGTGATGTCTAAATCGATCTCGGCAATATTGAATGTTGGGTCGCCAATTTGCAGCGCTGCGTCCGAAAGGTCATCCGCTGTCGAGAGATCCGTATCGAGGATCCGCACTGGCCCTTCGCCAGAGGCGACGGTCTCATGCACCCGGTAGACGATGACGCCGGTATCCGACAGGCCGTCATCGGCAAGCGGGTCGTCGGCTGTGCCGCCGCTGGACGTGCGAGCCTCGATGAAGAAATACGTCTCTTCGTTCGCAACATTGGTGACGCCCTGCGTCACCCCGATCAGGATGGCTTTGCGCCGATTGTCATCATTGGCTTGGAAAGAGATTGGGATCGTTCCCGAAAATGTCGCGGTGCCGGCCGGCCGCGGAATGTAGCGGATCGATGCGATGTCATCTCGCAGCACCCAGCCGCCTTTGAATTTGTTCCAAACCAGAATGTTTTGGTTTTCGAACGGCATGGCCATATTGGTCCAGCCATCGGCCCGCGGTGAGGAAAAGGACACGCCTGGATAGGGGTATAAATCGAACAGTCCGAATTGATTGGCGACGCCGTGATTGAGTTTGGCTTGTGGTTCGTTGAGCGCATGCACGGATATGGATACGGGTCGGGTTAAGCCCGCCAATAAGCCGACATTGGACGGGCCAATGGTCGACCAGCTGCCATCGATCCCATCCGTGAAGCCTGGATCATTGGTGAATAAAACAATTCGGTCGATGTCGTCTGTCGGATCCGCCGGGTCGCCATCTAAGGTCGCCTGAATGACGGGCAGGATTTCCGCCGTGATATCCACTAAAGGGTGATTGTTGGGCGGTCGATAGTTCGCTGCCGGCCCAGTCAATTCGATGACATCCGGGAAGAAGGTTTCGTTGATGGTCAGGCCGCTATAGGACACTTCATCGAAATACAGTTTCAGATCATCCAGCTGGTTTTGCACGCTTGGTTGCGAGGGCGCATCGCCGAGCCCGGCTTGGTTAAACGCCACGCGCACGGCGAGTAGGTTTTGATCTCCCGTGGCCACGGGCGTCTGCGGGAAGTCCCCTGAGGCGACCAGTGCATATCCTTGAGTCGGGCCTTGATTGACGCCGGTCCCGCGGACCCGAATCGTCCACAGGCCAGGCTGAGGCGTTGTGCGTTCGACTTGTTCGACATTGTTCATCGTGTCCGACCCCCCGCCCGTTGCGGACTGAGTGTCGGCGCCGTAATTATTGCCGCGATACAGGGTGCCATCCGGGGCGACGACTTCCAAATCGAGATCGTTCGTGACGGGAATCGTCGCATTGCCCCAGTTCGCGCTTGGCACTGGCGGGTCCATCCAAGTGAGCGTGACTTTTAAACGCGGCGCGTTGCTCTGAACCTGCACAGTGTAGGTCTGAAGATCTCCCGTCCCAACGCCGGAATTGCGATAAACGTCCCAAACGCGAAACGTGCTCGCATCGCCATCGAAAAAGACCGTATCATCCAGCGCTGCTAGCCCCCAACCTTCGAGATTGGTCGGATATCCGGTAAGAGGGGTCGCGCTGCCCCAATTGTCGTTTCCGGTCATATCGCGCGTGCTATTGAGCAATACGGATTTGAGCAAAGCCCCCGTCGGGGTGAAGGCATGGGACGGATTTCGAGCCCCGGTCGGATAAAACCCTTCCTGGAAATACTGTCGAACCAAAGCCGCGGCGCCGGCAATGGCCGGTGTCGCCATACTTGTCCCCGTGCAGGGACTTGTTGGCTGCGCAGCGGTGGATCCCGATTGCGCAGATTGTAGGTTTGTGCCGTCTGTGTAAATCTCTGGCTTCCGCCGCCCGGTAACAGGGCCACTGCCGCTGGTCGACTGATTCATCTGGTTCGGCGCAGATTGGGTCGCACCAACGGCCAAACCGTTTTTGGAGGAATCGGGTGGGCTGGGTAAGCCGGGCGTATCTCCCACACCATCCCCATTTGTATCGCGGTTATTCGCGGCGGCGAGTACGACGAGATTGAACGGATTATTCCATGAGAATGTATCAACGTCGTCACTTAAATATGTGTATGGGATTGCCAAGCCATCGACGCCCCAACTATTTGTATGAATGCTCGCACCATCATCCCGTTGCGTATTCAGTTCGTCGATAAAGCTGCCTGAATCACTGCTGAAATCAATCTGGCTTGTGTCGGCATGACTGATGCGCGCGTTCATGGCGACGCCAGGATTGTTTAGGCCAGCACCGTTTCCCGCGACCGTGCCTGCCGTGTGTGTGCCATGGCCTGGATTCGTATTGCATGCCAGTGGCATGGGCTGCGTCGTCGGCGCGGGCTCGTGTCGAACAACTTTCCGATGGCTTGGTCCGGCCTGTGCAAAGGCGGGGTCGTTAAAGTAGGCATTCGCTAGATCGATTGGCCCATCTATGTGGCCGACAATCTGTCCTTCTCCCCGAAGCCCGTTGTTATAGAACGGTGTGTCTGCGGCGCCGCCGATTTGATTGCCACTTTGCACGATTGCAGACGATTGCACATTTCGGATCGTAATCTCGCCGAACTCTTCAAGCCACTCGACATCTTCGAGCGCCGTCAAGTCCCTTAATCCTGCGGCTGATGGTAGAACGATGCTCATGCGAGAAGGCATTTGAAAACGAGCTTCGGACTGATCTTGGGCGTCAGGGCCTCTGATCCAATTCACCGATCCACCAAGCGAAGCGATGACGGTTTCAACTCTACTTGGATTTCCATTTGGCCAAAGTCTTACAAACAAATACAAACCGCTAGCATCCCGGCGCTCCGGTGTCACAAACTCCTTTTGCCCAAGGGTCCGGTCAATTTTAAATATCGGCTGATACGCGCCGCGGGTGCGAAAGGCGGGATGTTGTTCGATGCGGCGGCCCTGGTCGCGATCAAGATATTCAATATAGGCAAAGTTGCGAACATATTTGTCGAGCGATAATCCTGCCTCGCCGATCAGCTGCTCTTGTTCCGAGCGCGTTAACGCCCGGTCGAACTGAACGATTTGCCAAGCGGGCTCATTGGCATCGAATTCGATTAAGAAATCGCTTGAGACTCGCAGGTCAGCCGCACCGCGACTGAGGTCCAAGACATAACCATTGATGATGATATCGCTGGCCGTCATGTTCGCCTCAAGGGCCGCTTGGTCCGCCGGTATTGGCGGTACGATCGGGTTTGTGAGAGGTGCTCCGGGCGAAACTTCTTGAGCGCGCGCGTCGCTCAAGCCAATGGCGCTCCCAAATACGAGAAATAAGGCCGCAATCCCGCTGCGCATCCCTTTGATCATCGATTTCTCCCCGTCCGATCTTCTCCCAATCAAAGTTAATAACGTTATTTAATATTCGTCAATATTTACATTTGTTCACGTCGAATCTATATTTCACGGATAAGTTGATAGGTCTGAAGCGCGTGTATAGAGGCATACTGCGTGTTCGAGCTGTGCAAAGGTTTTCAAGGGGAAACGAACGTAATGTCGGACCACGAAGCAGGCTGTTGGGGCGGTTTGGATGAGCCGCCATGTGCCATTGCGATGGCACCTAGGCTTGCTCTTTGAGTGCGAGGTCCGCGAAGCGCGCGAACAGTGATTCCGCGGCCTATGGGGTCGCTGGCCGCGCCGCATAGAGAACGGGGTGATCTGAGCGTCGCCGATTGCGCGCCATCGCTGGCGCTGTAACGCTATAAAAACGCTATCCCTTTAGCCGACAATCAACTGTTTGAGCTGGATGGTCTCATATTCGAGCTCTTTAAGGCGAAAGTTGACCACATCGCCGATTGTCACCATGCCGCACAATTTGTCCTCATGGAGCACCGGCATATGCCGAAAACGCCCCTGGGTCATGCGATGTAGGACTTCAGCCAGAGGTTCATCGGGTGAGACCGTTTGGACCGTGTGAGTCATCAGCGCTTCGACCTTTTGTTCGAGCACGCGGCCCGGCGTTTCGGAGAGCCTGCGGACAATATCGCGCTCGGATAGGATGCCGCGCAACGCGCCATCGCCTGAGGTTACAAGGAGCGCACCAATGCGCTTTTCTTTCAACAGGTCGACCGCTTTGCGCATACTGTCACCGGGTTGGACGGTGAAAAGATCATTGCCTTTGGTGGCGAGGAGCTGTTTGACCGTGCCAAAGTCGACCGCAGGCTTGGTGCGCGTGGTTTCAACTTTTTGGCTATGGGTCTTTTTCCGCTTGCCATCATTGGCACGGGGACCCGCATAATTTGTTGGGGCTCGCATGCGTACTTTCCTCCTATATCTCTTATCTCACGGGGATTGTACGTTATCTAAGCCTATATTGGAAATGTATTTTGATTGCACCGGAATGAGATGTCCTTAAGCCCCCTGATCGCCTCCGCCTTATTCGTCGCGGCCATACTGTCCGGATATCAGTATCGTAAAGTTTGGAAACGCGAAGGGCCGACCTGGCAGGCCTGGCTGTTTGGCATCCTGGCCGGGGGACTATTGCTGATTGTGGCGCTTGTGCCTTTAAGCGCAAGCGCAAGCGCGTTCTAAAGCTCGGCGCGGGCCTCGGCTTGCATCTTTTCGAGCGCTCGCTTGGCGCGCGGACAGGCGAGGCGGTCGCGCAGGGGACTGTTCCGGTCGATGTCTTTCGCGCAGACAAGACATTGATCGGAATCGGCAATGGCGTTGAGGCCGCCGCAACTGCCTTTGATGGTCCGCCCAGAGAAAATCACTCCGACCGCCATCGCGACCATGACGATTAACATCAGTCCAAATACCAATAAAAAGAGTTGCACGCGTTAATTCTCCGTCGCGGTTTTGTAGGCTTCAAACCCGGGCGTTGCGATCATCTTAAACGCGGACTGATTACTCGAATTTTGTCGAACAATAAAGAGCGCGTTGACATCGTAATCGGCAGCGATTTGCACACCCTCTTCGGCGCCCACGGCCAGCAGCGCTGTGGCCCACGCATCGGCTTCCAGGGCGGTTTCTGCGATCACAGTAACGGACGCGGTCTGGTGCGTGATCGGTCTTCCGGTCTGACCATCGATAATGTGCGAATACCGAACGCCGTCCTGTTCGAAATAGTTTCGGTAATCGCCCGAGGTCGCCATGCCGACATTTGAGAGCGTAACAATGTCCTGCACGCCCTGCTGACCTGCGACCGGGCGCTCGATGCCAATTTGCCAAGCCGTGTCTCGTGAGGTCTTGCCGCTGACAAACAGATCGCCGCCGATTTCAACCATAAAATCCGTGGCGCCGATTTCTCTTAAGGCTTGTGATACGGCATCAATGCCATATCCTTTCGCGACCGCCGTCAAATAGATGGTGGCGTCTGGCCGGGTTTTCTTTAATGTGCGACCGTCGACAGAACGTTCGATCACCCGATCTTGTCCGATCGTCTGAAGGGCAGCTTCGATTTCAGGCGCGCTAGGTCGCTGTTCAATCGTCCCAGACGGGCCGAATCCCCAGAGCTCGATGACCGGCGTTAGGGTCAAGTCGAATCGGCCATCGGTCGCCAAGTGAACGCGGTCGGAGACGTCCAGCATGTCCTGAAATCCTTCTGAAATCTCGATCGAGTCTAGGCGCGACGAGGCGTTGAAAAGGGAGACTTCGGACGTCTCATCCCAATTCGAATAGTGCGCATTTACCCGCTCTAACGTCGTTTCAATCACGGTGCGCAGTGCGTCAGCTTGCACTGGGTTTGACTGCTTTGACACGACGATGCGGTAAGTCGTCCCCATGGTTTCGCCGATAATTTCGGTTTCGCTCAAAGGTTCGCTGCAGGCAAAGCAAATAAATAGGATCGAAAAAGGCGCGTGGCGTTTCAGCATAAATCGTAAGCACAATTCTGATTTTCTGCGGCGCGGGGTTGAAGAACAGCCCGAAATTTGAGCGTTACGCATAACGGGGCTGGATGAACCAGAGAATAAGGTATATTGCCGCGCATTATTTCGTTCGATGGGTGTCTGGGTTACAGCCAATTGGGATTCGACGCTGTGAAGCAATTTAAACTGCGGAAGGGGCTCGATCTGCCAGTTGCAGGCGCCCCGGAACAAAAAATATACGACCATGTGACCCCCGAAACTATCGCTGTTTTGGGGCGCGACTATGTTGGTTTAAAGCCGCGCTTGAGTGTCGCTGAGGGCGATCTGGTTGGCGCGGGTGCCCCCATCTTTTTCCATAAAGATACGCCGAGCGTGTTCATCACATCTCCGGTGTCTGGGCGCGTTAAGGCGATCAATCGCGGCTATCGCCGGGTCTTGATCAGTATTGAAATCGAAGTCGACCCTTCGGTGGCCCCAGCCATAGACTTTAAGTCTGTCGGTGACGCTGAGACCGCCGATGGGATCGCTGAACGGCTTCAGGCGGCAGGTCTGTGGACCGCGTTTCGCACCCGCCCATACTCAAAAGTACCACTGCCGGAGACGCGGGCTCAGGCGATTTTCGTCAATGCGATGGATACCGAACCATTGGCGCCCGATCCGACGATGATTATTGCCGAGGCGAAGGCTGCCTTTGCAGCGGGTCTTGAAGCGGTGGCATTGCTGAGCGAGGGATCTACCTATGTCTGTCAGGCGCCGGGTGCCAATCTGCCTGGCGGCGATATTGAAAAGGTTGAATTTGCAGAGTTTTCGGGGCCACATCCGGCGGGGCTGACGGGCACGCACTTGCATTTCCTCAATCCGCCGAACGCAGAACGAACGGTGTGGACAATTGGCTATCAGGATGTGATCGCGATTGGCCACTTGATGCTGACCGGTCGGCTGAACAGCGAGCGCGTCGTGGCGCTATCGGGACCTCTGGTGCGGCAGCCGCGTTTGATTCGGACCTTGATGGGCGCGTCATTGCGTGAGCTGACGCGCGGCGAATATGATGCCAACGAACCCGTGCGGCTGATCTCTGGATCAATTTTGAGTGGTCGCTCGTCGACCGTGCCAGAAGGCGATTATTTGGGGCGATATTGCCGTCAGATCACGGTGATCAAAGAAGATACGGAGAAAGTGACGCTTGGCTGGATTCGGCCATGGGTCTCTAAATTTGCGGTTCAGCCGGTCCTGCTCTCATCTTTATTTGGCCGGAAATCCTATCCCATGACGTCAAATTTGAATGGCGGGCGCCGCGCGATGGTGCCGACCGGCGTATTTGAGGACTTAATGCCGCAGGATTATTTGCCGACACAATTGCTAAGAGCTTTATTGGTAATGGACACCGATAGCGCTCAAGCGCTCGGTGCCCTTGAGCTCGATGAGGAAGACCTGGCACTCGCGAGTTATGCGTGCCCGGCTAAATATGAGTATGGAATGGCGCTGCGAGATTGCCTGACGAAAATCGAGAAAGACGGTTGAGGCTATGGGGCTGAAAAACTACTTCGCCAAAATCGAACCGCATTTCGAAAGCGGTGGCAAATGGGAACGCTATTTTCCCGTTTATGAGATGGTGGAGAGCATTCTCTTCACGCCTAAAACGGTGACCACCGCGGCGCCGCATGCGCGCACTTATACGGATATGAAGCGGATCATGACCTATGTCGTGATCGCAACAATTCCGTGTATCCTGTTCGGGCTTTACAATGTCGGCTTGCAAGTCAATTCGGCGATTGAGGTTTATGGCGCGTCAGGCTGGCGGGCATGGCTGCTGACGGTCACCGGGATTGGGCTCAATCCGAATAGCTTTTTCGCCAATTTCATGCATGGCGCACTCTATTTCATCCCGATCTATCTCACCACGCTGATTGCGGGCGGGATTTTCGAAGTCGTGTTCGCCGTTGTGCGCAAACATGAGGTGAATGAAGGCTTTCTCGTTTCCTCTATGCTGTTCGCGCTGACCATGCCGCCGGACGCCCCGCTTTGGCAGGTGGCGCTGGGCATCATTTTTGGCGTTGTGATCGGCAAAGAAGTGTTCGGCGGCACGGGCAAAAACTTCCTCAACCCAGCGCTGACCGGCCGCGCATTTCTTTACTTTGCTTATCCAGCTGACATGTCGGGGAATATGATTTGGACACCGGTCGATGGGTTTTCCGGCGCCACGGCTTTGTCTGTCTCGGCTTCGGATGGCTATCAGACGCTGCCAGAAATCGGCATCGAATGGACGGACGCCTTCTTCGGCACCATCCAAGGCTGTATCGGCGAGACCTCGACGCTTGCCTGCCTCATCGGCCTGGCCTTCTTGCTGTACACGAAGATTGCCAATTACCGCATGATCCTGGGCTGTTTGGGCGGCATGATCGCATTTTCTCTGCTGCTCAATTGGATTGGCTCTGACACCAACCCAATGTTTGCGATGCCTTGGTATTGGCACCTGGTGGTCGGCGGATATGCATTCGGCCTCGTGTTTATGGTGACCGAACCTGTTTCGGGTTCGCACACCAATCTCGGACGTTATATTTACGGGGCCTTGATCGGATTCATGGTCGTGCTCATCCGCGTCCTGAACCCGGCCTTTCCGGAGGGGATGATGCTGGCAATTTTGTTCGGAAACGTGTTTGCGCCGCTGATCGACTATTTCGTGGTGCAAGCCAACATCAGTAGGAGGGCTAGACGGAATGCCGCAGTCTGATGGGCCTGTAACAAAAAAAGGACCGCTGGGTCGGTTCTTTGCGCTGCCGGCGGATTCTGTGCCGAAGACAATCTTCGTCGCGGTGATGTTGTGTATGGTGGCATCGATGGCCGTCTCTGCCATGGCTGTGTCGCTGCGCCCCTTGCAGGATGCCAATAAGCTGCAAGACAAACAGCGCAATATTCTGCAAGTGGCGGGGCTATTTGAACCCGGCCAGAACATCCCCGAAGCGTTCGCGCGGTTCGAGCCCAAAGTGCTCGATATCGAAGCTGGCACATTCACCGACGCGTTCGATCCTTTTACCTTTGATGATCGCGCTGCCGCCGATGATCCGGCCCTGTCCATTGCCCTCCAGGATGACCCGGCATCGATTGGGCGGCGGTCCAATTTTGTTACGATTTATCTACTCCGCGACGCTGCCGGCGACATCGACAAGGTGGTTCTGCCGATCCATGGCTATGGCTTATGGTCGACGCTTTATGGATTCATTGCGATCGAAGAAAACGGCAATGATATTTACGGCCTGCAATTCTATGAGCATGGCGAAACGCCAGGCCTAGGTGCGGAAGTGGACAATCCGCGCTGGAAAGCGCTGTGGAGCGGCAAAAAACTACGCGACGCCGATGGGACGTTACAAATCACGGTCGCGAAGACCGTGCCGGAGGCCGGTTCAGAGTATCATATTGATGGCTTGTCCGGGGCGACGCTGACCTCGGATGGTGTCGATAGCTTGGTGCGGTTTTGGGTCGGTGAAGCTGGCTACGGACCGTTTCTCGCGAAATTGAGTGCAGGAGACCTCTAATGGCTCAAACCCGCAAAGACATGTTGATTGACCCGATGGTTGATAACAATCCCATCACGTTACAAGTGCTCGGGATCTGCTCAGCGCTTGCGGTAACATCCTCGCTACAAGTCGCATTCGTGATGTCGCTGGCGGTGATTATGGTGACCGGCTTTTCGTCGATGTTCATTTCGATGATCCGCAATCAAATTCCAGGGTCGATCCGGATTATCGTGCAAATGGTGGTGATTGCCTCACTAGTGATCATTGTCGATCAATTGATCAAAGCCTTCGCCTTCGACATGTCCAAGACGCTGTCCGTGTTTGTGGGTTTGATCATCACAAATTGTATCGTCATGGGCCGTGCCGAGGCCTTTGCGATGAAAAATCCGCCCGTGGAATCCTTTATCGATGGCGTCGGAAATGGCATGGGCTACGGGCTGATTTTGATGTCCGTGGGCGCTATTCGCGAACTGTTTGGCGCGGGCAGCTTGTTTGGCGTCACGGTTCTGCAAACCGTCAATAATGGCGGCTGGTACGTGCCAAACGGGATGCTGCTTCTGCCGCCATCGGCCTTCTTTATCATCGGCCTGCTGATTTGGGCGATCCGGACCTGGAAGCCCGAGCAGGTTGAAAAACGCGAGTTCAAAATTCAAACGGTGGACGCGCATTAATGGAAAACCTGCTGTCTATCGCGATCAAGGCCATTTTCGTTGAAAACTTGGCGCTCTCTTTTTTCTTGGGGATGTGCACCTTTATTGCGGTTTCAAAGAAGATCGCAACGGCCATTGGTCTCGGGATTGCCGTGATCATTGTTCAGTCGATCACGGTCCCCACCAACAATTTGATTCAGACCTATTTGCTCAATGCTGGTGCCTTGGCGTGGGCCGGGATGCCGGATGTCGATCTGACCTTTCTGGGCCTGATTTGCTATATCGGCGTGATCGCCGCGATGGTGCAGATCTTAGAGATGGTGCTCGATAAATACTTCCCGCCGCTCTACAACGCACTGGGCGTCTTCTTACCCCTGATCACCGTCAATTGCGCCATCCTGGGTGGCTCTCTGTTTATGGTAGAGCGCGATTACAATCTCACAGAGTCTGCTGTCTATGGGATGTCATCCGGCTTTGGCTGGGCGCTGGCGATCGTGGCCATGGCGGGCGTGCGCGAAAAACTGAAATATTCCGATATTCCAGACGGCCTTCAGGGCCTCGGGATCACTTTCATTGTCGCGGGACTCATGTCTCTTGCCTTCATGTCGTTTGGCGGCATCAAACTCTAGGGGAGTTGGATCTATGGAAACGTTTACCCTTGGTGTCACACTCTTTACCTTGATCGTCTTGGCGCTGGTCACGGTGATTTTAGCGGCGCGGTCCAAACTGGTTTCGACTGGCGCCGTGAACATCACCATCAATGGCGAGAAAACCGTTTCTGTGCCTGCCGGAGGCAAGCTGCTGCAAACGCTGGCTGAGCAAAAGCTGTTTGTCCCTTCGGCTTGTGGCGGAGGCGGCACGTGTGCGCAATGCCGGGTTAAGATCCATGCGGGCGGCGGATCTATTCTGCCGACGGAAGAAAGCCATATCACCAAGCGTGAAGCCGCTTGTGGCGACCGGCTCTCCTGCCAGGTGGCGGTCAAGCAAGATATGGACATCGAAGTGCCGGAAGAAGTCTTCGGGGTCAAAAAGTGGGAGTGCGAAGTCGTCTCCAACGACAATGTCGCGACTTTCATCAAAGCTTTGGTCCTGAAACTGCCAGAAGGCGAAGACGTAAACTTTCGGGCCGGCGGATATATCCAAATCGCAGCGCCACCACACTCGGTCGACTATAAAGATTTCGACATTGGCGAAGAGTATCGTGAGGACTGGGACAAGTTCGATCTGTGGCAATACAAATCCACGGTCGACGCCCCGATTGAGCGCGCCTACTCAATGGCGAACTATCCGGATGAAAAAGGCATGATCATGCTGAACGTTCGGATCGCCTCACCCCCGCCGCGCAATCCCGATGTCCCGCCGGGTCAAATGTCATCTTACATTTTCAATTTAAGGCCCGGTGACAAGGTCACGATTTCTGGCCCGTTCGGCGAGTTCTTTGCGCGCGAGACAGAAAAAGAAATGGTGTTTGTCGGCGGCGGCGCCGGTATGGCGCCCATGCGCAGCCACATTTTCGATCAGCTCAAGCGTCTGAAGAATCGCGGCCGGAAGATCAGCTTTTGGTATGGCGCGCGGTCTAAGAAAGAGATGTTCTTCGTCGAAGACTTCGACGATCTGGCCGAGGAGTTTGACAATTTCGACTGGCATTGCGCTTTATCCGACAAGCTCCCGGAGGATGACTGGGATGGCCATACTGGCTTCATCCATAATGTCCTTTATGATGAGTATTTGAAAGATCACCCGTCGCCCGAGGATTGCGAGTTTTATATGTGCGGCCCGCCGATTATGAACACGTCTGTGATCAATATGCTGCTCGAGCTCGGCGTCGACCGGGATGATATCATGCTGGATGATTTTGGCGGCTAACACGGCGCTGAGGGACACGCGCGCGATCAGCGGATGCTGAGCAGCATCTGGATGTCCCGTGCGCTCATCGGTGCGAGCAGCTCTCGATCTTCAACTGTCAAGCCGCGGGCTGTCGTGACATGGTCTTTGAGCAGATAAGCAATATCGCTGGTCGACTGATAATAGAAATTCGGATCTGCTCGGCTTAGCTCGTCGACCAGTTGCTCTAGCAGTTTGCGCTGCTTTTCAGCGCGAAGATCTTTTCGTTTCTCTTCCATCCTTTAATCCTCGGATATGGCCCGCGGCATCCTTTCGCGAGACAGCCAGAACTCTCTGCTCGGGTGGCACGGGCGCACTCAGTCTACATCTCTGGGTCCGCCGCGCCGGCGCAGGCTTCGATGCGTTTGAGCTGCATTTCAAACGGACCATCTTCCCCATCATAAATAATGAGACCGATTTCGACGACTTCACTTGCGTCAAATATAGCGTCTGGGACTGGATTTCCATCAAAGGAGGCTTTGAGCGTGTCGAAGCGCAAAACGCCGTTACCCCAATTGTCTTTCGGGGCTTCGGCGATTGGGCCGCGAAACGCAATCCGCCGACCGAAGCGTTTGACATTGGTCCGAAGCGTTATGGAATAGGAGCGCGCATCTCGCTTCAAATGCACGCGCAAATGGGTTGCGCCCGCCAGGGATCCGCGCTCAACCGGCAATCGGATAGAGCTAAAGCCGCCCCCATTGGTATTGGTGATACCGGTAAATGTGAGCATGCCATTTTGCAATTCTGATCCACCGCTCGACCGGCCGCCCATGACGCCATCATTGACGGTCGTCCATGGGTTTTCATTATCTGTTTCGGTGTGCTCAATCAGCACCTTGCATGTGTCGAGATCAGCCATGGCGTGGGCCCCAAAACCGCATACAAAGACGAAGGCGGAAAGACATCAGCGCATTTTTCATCCTGCTTTGCTCTTTCCTACGAAAATGCTCTGGGACTTGTCAAAAGGAAGCGCGCCAGCTGCGATCCAGCACGTTCACGTGCGATGGTCCGCCGCGCGCGGGCATGAATTGACTTCACCGCTGAACCCATAAAAATGCGCACAGCGACAGCGCGAAACGACGCTGGAGTCATAAGATTGATGCCACAGAGAGGCGATATCGGAACGAGGAAACGTAGGCATGATTTGGATCAAACGTGGGATTATCGGGGTTTTTGCGTTCCTGCTTTTGGGCGCGATCGCGTTTAACGTGTTTCGCGTACAGATTGCCGAGCGATTGTTTTATCGCGCCATAGAGCAAAATGCTGGCGTCGACCAAAGCGCCGCGCTGCCAGATGGATTGCATGTTTATATTTGCGGAGCCGGATCGCCTATGCCGGATGCGAAACGGGCCGGACCTTGTCTCGGTGTACTGGCAGGCGAACGCGCATTTGTTTTTGATATTGGCTCAGGCGGAGCGCGGAAACTGGGTGCCATGGGGTTTCCGCTCGCGCGTCTCGACAGCGTGTACCTGACCCATTTGCACTCGGATCACATAGATGGCCTGGGCGAGCTCCTCCTGCAATCCTGGATGGGCGGCAATCGCGCGGAACCGACACCGGTGCGTGGACCGCGTGGGACAGACGAAGTCGTTGGCGGATTTAACGCTGCGTATCGCTTGGACAGCACATATCGCATCGCCCATCACGGCCCGGATATTGCGATCCCCAGCGGCTTTGGAGGCGCGGCCGACGAGATTGTCATTCCACTCGGGCCGGGCGGTCAATTGGTCGTGCTCGAAGAGGGTGACCTCAAGATCACGGCCATCCGCGTTGAGCACGCCCCGATTGAGCCAGCCTTTGGCTTTCGGATTGACTATAAAGAACGATCGATCTCAATCAGCGGAGATACGGTTTATCATCCCGGATTTGTCTCAGCATCGGAAGGCGTGGATATCATGTTCCATGAAGCCCTGAGTAAGAAAATGGTCCAGGCCATCTCAACAGCTCTGGGCGAGCGTGGGGTCACCAATGGCGAAATCATTTTCGAAGACATTCTCGACTATCACACCGATCCTGAGGAAGCTGCTGAAGCCGCGCAGGCGGCGGGCGCTCGGCAATTGGTTCTGTATCACATCGTCCCGCAGCTTCCGTTCCGATTGCTGGAGCCGGTCTTTTTAGGCGAGGCAAAATCGAAATTTGATGGCAAGCTCACCGTGGGTGAGGATGGCATGTTGTTCAGCTTGCCCGCAGGGTCTGAGCGCATCACATTTTCGGACGCATTGTAGGAAAGCGCTACAGATGATCTGACCACGATGAATGTAACACCGGAAATTCGGCGGGTTCTGAGAGGCACGCACGGGCGCTGTTCAAGAGCATTAAAAGCCGATTTCAAGCGCGCGCTCAATCGTTCGATTTGACGTATATATTTGATTGATCCGATATCAGTTTTAGATCAATTATATGCTCAATTACAATCATCTTCGTTATTTCTGGATCGTCGCTAAAGATGGGCATCTGACGCGCGCAGCTGGAAAACTCAATCTCTCGCAATCGGCGCTTTCCGCGCAAATCAAGAAGCTGGAAAAAAGGCTCGGCCATGACCTGTTTGAGCGCCGCGGGCGGGGACTTGCCCTCACCGAAGCAGGGCAGTTGGCGCTTGACCATTGTGAGGAGATCTTTGCCACTGGAGAGGCGTTGATCCGTAGTCTCTCGCATCAGGCGCCAGGCCGTCGGACATTTCGGATCGGCGCGCTTTCAACCCTATCGCGAAACTTTCAGATCACCTGGTTGCGTGGTATTTACCGCGACCATGATCTTAGCTGCACCATCCGGTCGGGCACGATGGCGGAGCTGATCTCCCTCTTGAAAGCGCATCGGCTGGATGTGGTTTTGGCGAACCAAACGCCGCTGCGAGATGCGACGACGGCATGGACGGCGCGTGTGATTGATACCCAGCCCGTCAGCCTCATCGGTACCCCCACACGTGTGGCGGGCCGAACGGATCTGACGACCTTACTTGCGTCGGAGCCGGTCATCCTGCCAACCGCGGATAGCGGCTATCGCAATGGCATTGATTTGATGGTGGACCGGCTTGGCCTCTCTTTAAACATTGTCGCCGAGGTCGACGATATGGCGATGCTTCGCCTCTTGGCGCGCGAAGACCTTGGCATCGCGCTCTTGCCTCCGATCGTTGTCACCGATGAGTTGGCCAGCGGGCAATTGATCGAAGTCAGCCCATTGCCAGATGTCGTCGAAGTCTTCTCAGCGATCACGTTGAAACGCACCTTTGCGCATAGCGCTTTGGAAGGCCTCTTAGATTAGCCTTGCAGATCCAAACAAGTGTTCGATTAAAGCGAATAAAATCCAACATATTATGTATTTTACTTAATACGCCACCTGCATAGGTTCCGGCCCGACATTACGGAATGGTCGGAGCCTTAGAAAGATGGATCTGCTGGCAAATTTTGCTGTAAGCTTCGCAACACAATTGCAATCACCCACGCTGGCTTTTTTAATCGGTGGCATGCTGTTGGCCGCAAGCGGCAGCCGATTGACCATACCGGATGCGATTTATCGTTTCATCGTCTTTGTGCTGTTAATGCGAATTGGCCTCCACGGTGGAATGGAGATTAAAGAAGCAGACCTCACCGCGCTGGCATTTCCGGCGCTGCTCTCGGCGGTGACGGGGTGTGTTTGCGTGATAATGGGCTGGCTGGTGCTGGCGCGATTGCCGGGCATCAAGTTTGACGATGCCATCGCGACGTCTGGCTTGTTCGGGGCCGTCAGTGCGTCGACTTTAGCGGCGGCAATTATCATTCTTGAAGAGGAGATGATCGCCTTCGAAGCGTGGGCGCCGGCTTTGTATCCGTTTATGGATATACCCGCACTCGTTCTAGCCATCGTGTTGGCAAGTTTGCATGCACAAAGGGATGAAACTGAGAATGGTGTACGCCCAAAGATTGGCGCCATTATTATCGATAGCCTGCGCGGATCCGCGCTTTCCGCGCTGCTACTCGGCCTCGCCATCGGTCTGCTGACCCATCCAGGGCGGATCTATACAGAATTCTATGATCCGATGTTTCGGGGTCTGCTGTCTATTTTGCTCTTGATTATGGGCATGGAGGCCTATTCCCGTTTGGCCGAGTTGCGCGGCGTCGCGCATTGGTTCGCAGTGTATGCTTTGTTCGCACCGATTGTGCATGGATTGATCGGGTTCGGGCTCGGTTACTTGGCGCATATCACCGTCGGCTTCAGCCCAGGCGGCGTGATCGTGCTGGCCATTATCGCGGCATCGAATTCGGACATTTCGGGCCCGCCAACGCTGCGCGCGGCAATCCCGAATGCCAATCCCTCATCTTATATCGGGGCCTCGACCAGTATCGGGACGCCGATTGCGATTGCGGTCTGTATTCCGCTATTTATCGCCTTGGCCGACTTGGTCTTTGGGCTCTAATCTCACGGCATCGGATAGGAGCGCGTTGATGTTTTACAAAGCCACCAAAGTCACCATCATTGCCGAGCGCTTGTTACAGAGCGGGATTCTCAAAATCCTCGAAGCCGGCGGCGCGAAAGGATACACGATCGTCGATGGCAGCGGGCAGGGCGAACATATCAACCGCAAAGGCGACCGCGCGTCAGTGGTGCGGGCCTTCTCGATTGTCCGCATCGAATTTATTCAGACCGATGAAGCTTCCGCGCGCGCGATTGCGGAAGAAGTGTCTCAGACTTATTTCAAACAGTATTCCGGGATCGTTTATGTCTCGCCGGTCGAGGTCATCCGCACCGAACGGTTTTAGGACAAAGTCACGATTATTGCGCTCACACAAAAGGGCCACCAGGGCTCGCTGGCGGCCCAATTGATTTGTGGCTTTGACGCGTTCGCCTTTCGCCTACGCAGCCTTTGCTTCAACCGGCTGCGGCGCGCGCGCTGGCTGAGTGCTGGCCAGCAGCAGCGATACGCCGAGCACGCCAGAAGCGAGCGAGCCTAGGATTACGCCAAGGCGCACATCATTCATCAATGCTGGATTATCGAAAGCGAGGGTTCCGATAAACAGGCTCATCGTAAAGCCAATCCCGGTCAGACAGGCCAGGCCATACACTTGCGTCCAAGTCGCGCTTTCAGGGAGCTTCGCAAGCCCGGCTTTGACCGCCAGAAAAGTCATCCCAAACACGCCCACTTGCTTCCCGATAAACAATCCAAGCGCAATCCCGAGTGGCAGCGGGGCAATCATGCTCTCAAGCGTAAGCCCGCTAAAAGAGACGCCAGCATTGGCGAAGGCAAAGATTGGCACAATCATAAACGCGACCCAAGGTTGGAGACCATGCTCCATCTTTAAAAGCGGCGAGTGGTCTTTCTCATCTCGGCCGTGGATGGGGATGGCGAGCGCGGTGATCACGCCTGCAAGGGTCGCATGAACCCCAGACTTCAAGACACACACCCACATAATCGTGCCGAGAATGACATAAGGCGCAATCGTCTTAACGCCGCTGCGATTAAGCAAGATCAGGCCGAGGAAGGGCACAATCGCGAGGCAGAGCGCCATCAGTGAGAGGTTGGATGTGTAGAACATGGCGATAATGATAATCGCGCCCAGATCGTCAATGATCGCGACGGCCAAGAGCAGGATTTTCAAACTCGCCGGCACCCGGCTGCCGAGGAGCGCCAGGACGCCGAGCGCAAAAGCGATGTCCGTTGCGGCCGGAACGGCCCAGCCATTAATCGTCTCGGGCGAACCATAGTTCAGCAGGACGAAAACCAAAGCCGGACCGACCATACCGCCAATGGCGGCGAAAACCGGCAAAGCCGCTTTATCGAAAGAGGACAGCTCACCTTGCAAGAGCTCGCGCTTAATCTCCAAACCGACCAGGAAGAAGAAGACCGCCATCAGACCATCATTGATCCATAGGACGAGGGGTTTCGCGATCTCCAGTGCGCCAACCTGGACTTCGACCGGCGTGCTTAAAAAACCTGCATACAAACCGCTCGCAATCGAGTTGTTCGCAATCAAAGCTAAGAGCGCCGCAGCCATCAGTAAAAGACCGGCCGACGGCTCCCATTTGAAGAACTCTTTGGCGCGATGAAAAGCGTATGTCATATCATCTCCTTTGCGATGTGAGGGATGACAGGCGCATCGCTCAAACTTCGTTTTGATTATCGCTTTCGCGAAAAAACTGTGCTGAAGGCGACGGATCCCACGTCGCACACAGCTGAATTGTGACGGCACCCACAATAGGTCCAATATAACATTGCGTCCAAAGTCATAGGTTTTAGCTATCGAAATCGAAAGTGATTTTGGGCGGATCATGGCCATGTTCGAAGCGTGTAATGAAACGTCGATCTGCCAGCCATGCGGCTGTGCCCGTATGCGCTCTGACAAAACGGCGTTCACCGCAAATGCAGGTCTGAGCAGAGCAAGGGTTTATAAGGTCCGGGCGCAGGTTTCGATTGATCTTGACGCCTCCCTTGGGTCAAGCTGCGACCCTGAAACCATCCAGAGGATAGCGATATGACGAGTTTCGTGGGACGTCGGGAATTTCTCCTCACCAGTGGCCTGGTTGCGGCAGGTCTGACAGCGGGCTGCGTACAGGAGGTCGGGCCAGACGCCGCCCTCACCAGCGCGGCGGCCACACCGAGAGCTGACGATCTTGTACGACTGAACTTGGCGGAGAATGCCTGGGGGTGTTCTCAAAAAGCCTATGAGGCGATGATAGACCATGCCAATGGCGCCAACCGCTATGCCGGCGCGGAGAAAACAGCTCTGATCGCGCACATCGCGGATGCCAATGGCGTCGCAACGGATCAGATCGTTCTCGGTAATGGCTCGAAGCCGATCCTCGCCGCCGCGGGGGCGGTTTTCGCTCGCGGTGGTGGTCAATTGGTCACATCTGATTTGACTTACGCGATATTGAACAATTCAGCTGAAGCGTTTGGTGCTGAGCTGGTCCGCGTGCCGCTCACCGAAACCCATGATTGGGACTTTGCCGGCATGACCGCCGCTTTGGGTGATGAGACCATTGCAACCTATGTGTGCAATCCGAATGGGCCCACGGGTCGGCTCTGTGACCCAACTGAGCTCCGCGCGTTCGTGATCGAAGCAGCAAAATATGGCCCGGTTTTTGTCGATGAGGCTTATCTCGATATGTCGCCCGACTATCCTGCCAATTCGATGGTTGGTTTGGTCGCGGAAGGGCACAATGTCATCGTCTCGCGGACCCTGTCCAAAATGCATGGGCTCGCCGGTCAGCGGCTTGGATATGCGATGGGGCCAGTTGACCTTGTGGACAGCATTCATAGGCTACTGACAAACCACATAAATCTTGCCGGTCTGGTCGCAGGTCTGGCAAGCCTTGAGGACATTGCGTATCAAGAAGAAATGCGGGAGCGCTTTAAGCAAGGACGGGCACGGCTTGTCGGGCTGATGGATGCGCTCGGCCTCGACTACGTCCCGGAGCCAATGCACAATGGTGTTCTATTCGATGTTGGTGGGCCGGTGCCCGACTTCCATGAGAAAATGCTCTCGGAGAACATCCTTGTGCGGACTGGCGGGTACAATGATGAACGGGCCACTTGGACCTCGATTTGCGTTGTCACCGAGTCTGAGATGGACAAAGTCGAGGCGGCGATGACGAAAGTGTTTAAGGCTTAATTGGCTCGCACGACGATCTAGGTCGCCGAGCGTATCGTCAGACCCTCCGGCGCCCGAAGGGGCCCATCATGGCGAGTTCTTCAACGCATTCGTTCGGGACCCTGCGATCGACCCAGACGCTCGCCAGAACATCCCGAGGCGGTGAAAACGTGACTTGCTTTTCGTATGCGTAAGGCATCTAAAGCGGCATTCAAAATCGGACGGGCTGCGCGGCAAATCGTATAAAGCTTACCCGCCAATTGCGTAGGCACCGCCGTTAAAGGACGTTTCTATGGATCTCTCTCAAAGCCGCACCATTAGCATTTTGGCGATATTATTGCTGCTCGCTGCGATCTCACAGCCTGTATATACAGCCCTGTATCTCGCCGCCCCGGCTTTTGACCGTTTGTTTCTTTGGGGGGTGGAGGGGCTCATTTTCGTCTTGATGGCCGCTTTCGCAGGGTCTGCTTTGGTGATGGCAAAGCGTTATTTTTTGGGCTTCTCGGCGATCGCTTTCAGCGCTGTGCTAAATGTTGTTCAAGTTGGCGTCGGGCTGACGCAATTCGCACCGTTTCGAGACGCCGCGCAGCTCAATCCCGATCTCGGCCCCGCAGCCCTCTCCGTCGTCGCATTTTCTTTTTTCGGTTATAATGCCGCAAAAATACTGCTCGGCTTAGCCGCCTTGGATTTCGGTGTCGCGAAAATCAGAACCGGCGGGAAGGTGCTCGGAAGCTTAACCGCGCTGATCGGTGTGATCGCGATGGTTGCCAACACGCTGGTGATGATGTTCGGACGCGATGGATTTTTACCATCACCCATTGCTGGCGCCTCCGGTGTGCTCGCGACTTTGCTACTGGCGATTTGCCTGTTCAGTCTGCGTAAACACGCTGATGAAGGATCACAATCGCCGCTGAGCTGAGGCCACCAGGGATGATTTGCATTTGAAGCGATCTGCGACGCTGCCGAGGGCATAGGTCACAGAAAGTCTGAGTGTAATCATCCTATTCAGAGGATTGACGCAATCAGATACCCCATCGGCATCAAAGGGAGCCCTAAAAGTTCACGCGCAGGCGCGCGCCGTATCGCGTCCCGTCAGCGACTGTGTCGAGAACCTCTGAACTGCGCCTGACGAGCGAATTTGTGAAGACTTCGTCTGTGACGTTTTCAGCATAGAGGCTAACCAGGACCTTCTCATTCGGCGATTCGAGCGTGAGGCGGACTTGGCCGGTATCGTAAGCATCTTGCTGGGTAAACGGATCATCGGTGAAGACGTCATAGTTTTGCGAGTCCGTGAAGAACCAATCGACCCCAAGCCCGAGCGTCCAATCATTGGCAACCTGTTGTTGATAATCCACAGAGGCGTTTAAGGTATATTCTGGACTGTTGGGCAGCGGGTTGCCGCTCAAGTCTGCGCCGCCTGTGCCGATGAAATCATCAAATGTCGCATCGAGATAATTATAGCCAACGCGCAGCACCAGCTCGTCGGTCGCGATCCAAGTGACATCGAACTCAGCCCCTGTGATATCGGCCTGAGCAGCGTTTCGGGTGACCGCCGAGGGCACACCGCCAATGACTTCAACGCGCTGCTGTTGCAAGTCCGCATATTCGTAGGAGAAGATCGAAGCATTGAACCGCAGCGTATCATCCAACAAGTCTGACTTGATACCAATCTCGTAAGCGTCAATCTCTTCTGGATCGAAAGTCTGCTGCGCCAGCTCCAAGGAGTTCGCGGTGAATTGCACGCCGCCGCTCTTATAGCCTTGATTGTAACTCGCGTATAAAAGGATATTCTCC
The DNA here is from genome assembly GCA_039191105.1 of Pseudomonadota bacterium. Taxonomy (GTDB): domain Bacteria; phylum Pseudomonadota; class Alphaproteobacteria; order Caulobacterales; family Hyphomonadaceae; genus Henriciella. The sequence goes on along the minus strand of JBCCXW010000003.1, from coordinate 11,457 downwards.
GCTGGCGTGTATTCTACTGAGACTTTTGGATCGAAACTATCAAAACTAAGGCTGCCGGGCTCCACAAACGGGACAACCACCGAGGGCACACCAATGGCGGTGGTTTCGGCCGATAAGGTATAGTCCTTTGTGTCTTCGGTATATCGTCCACCAACGGTTACGCTCAATGCATCGGTAAAGTCGAACCGATACTGACCGAAGACCGCCCAACTTTCTGTCTCAATCGCGACAATCGTGGAATCCGTCGCGTTCATTCCACCAGCGAGCACGAATGGCAAAGACGCGCTTTGCCAGGTGAAATTATCGGCCCGGAACGCGTCATCATTATAATAAAAGACCCCAGCAATAAGATTACTGTTCGAAATCCGGAATTCTTGAGAGAATGTCTCGGAGCTTTCTTCAATTTCAGTGATACCGACGGGCAAAGGTAGCCTGTCAAAGTCTTCGGTGACGTCCAGCTCATGATCCAGATAGCTGGTGATTGAAGTCAGCGTCAAGTCACCGATACCCTTCTCGATCCTGAGAATTGGCAGCGTGGCTTTCATGTTGAGCTCGCCATCTTCATCGAGTGAGGGATTATCACGCGATGCGCTGGCAGGGACAGGTGCGCCGGGAGGAAACGCTAGCAGAGGAATGGTTGTGTTGCCGGGCAAAGTTGCCAAGCTGGCGCCGATAATGCCGTCGGTATCGACTTCTGTGAATTGCAGGCTCGCGGTGATGGTGAGGTCATTGCCAGGTTCAAAAACCAGTTTTCCCCGAGCCGCGCGCGAGGTCTCGTCATTGGCGCCACCGGTGAGGGCGTTCTCTATGAACCCGCCTTGAAAGTTCTCGCCGAAGTTCAAACTGCCCAAAACGGTTTCGCTCAAGGCACCAGAAATGCCGCCACGCAGCGAATAACCGCCCCGATCGGCGAGACCGCCTTCGACAAACCCCTCTAATTCTTCAGTTGGGTTGCGGGAGATGATGCTGATGGCCCCCCCGGGCGTGTTGCGACCGAAGAGGGTCCCCTGAGGCCCCTTTAGAACTTCGATTCGTTCGACATCTAGCAGCGCGAATTCCTGTCCGCTAAACCGGGGCAGGTAAACTTCATCGATAAAAATGCCGACGGACGGGTCCGATCCAATATCGAATTTGCGACTGCCCACGCCGCGGATCCGGACGCGTGTCCGAGCTTGATCAGACTGTTGAACATTTAAGCCGGGCGTGAAGCGGACCAAATCTTCCACCGCGACGACATTCAGCGCCTCCGCGGTATCTCCGGAGAGCACGGTCAACGCGACCGGTACGGACTGGCTCGACTCTTCTTGCTTTTCGGCCGTCACGGAGACGACTTCCAGTCGTCTGGCATCGTCAGAATCGGCATCGCTCGACTCGGTTTGCGCTTCCGCGCCGCCATAGAACGCTGTCAAAACACCAAGGGCAACAAGCGCTGCCGTTTCGCTAGAGAATTTGAGTTTAGGCAATGTGTATCCTCCCTGGCACAATTGCTCATTTTTATGATTTTGCCGCTCGGTTTATGGAATTTCGTAAAAAGCGTACAAAACATAAATTGAATACAATTTGTATCTTTGTGCGTCAATCCAATTGTGACCACGGATCGGAAATAAGGCATGCGCACCGCGCGTGCGCGCCCGCGATGCGCGTTCGGAAACGTCTCTTATTCTTTGATTTTAGGAAGTTTTTATCCGGTCTGAACTTCAGTGGCCGTGGAGGCTCGGGCGACTTGAATGAGCAGATTCTCACTCGCCTCTCTGAGATGAGACGCCATCAATTTTGAGGCTTGAGGCGAGTCGCGCCTGACAATTGCATCCAATATCCCGCGATGTTCGCGCTGGGATTTCCGAATCACGTTCTTAAACTCAACAATCGTGGCATCCGTGAAGGGGAATGACCTCGCCGAGACCAGAGGGACATTGTTGAGCCGTTGGATAATCTCGGAGATGAGATCGTCCTGTGCGGCCGCAATAATGGTTTCGTGAAACACACCATTGGCTTCCTGCCACAATTCGATTTCTCGCTCTGTGACCTCGTCTCTTGCCAACAACCCGTCCGTTTCGAGGATACATTTATCGAGCTTTAGGAGGTCCGATTGGGACAAACCCATATTGGCTGCGCGGAATGCCGCCATGCCTTCAATCGTTTCTCGCAACTCATACGCCGTATCGATTGCGTCTTTGCTGAAACTGCGAACTCTGTACCCTTTGTTCGGTTCATATTCTAGCAATCCATCCCGCGCCAATTCTGCGAAGGCCAGCCGGACAGGGGTTCGCGACACGCCGAGTTTGGTCGCGATCTCGGTTTCTCTGAGGCGATCCTGGGGCCTATAACGACCTGACATCAGCCAACCCCGCAGGGTGCCGCTTATGAACTCAGATTTCAGATGCTGTGCCAAACTTCTCAATCGCCCTCAGGCCGTCTCCTTGTGTCATTGATCAAAAAAACATTTTGATTCAATACCACTATTGTCTGATTACATATGGAATCGTTTAAAAAGCCCCAAAATGTGGCGTTCAAGCCTGAAACGCACAATTCCAGACCGACAGACGAGCACGGTTCTCCCTCTGTGAATAGGCGGCTCGCGTGGGGGCCAACTAGGCGAGACCATTGATGACAATTAACAGGTTTTGGGACCGGTCTCGCCCCCTTCGCGACGGTCTTTCGAAGAACGGCGCGAATGTTTAGGCGTGGCTGACTTCCTTTTGCGAGGCGACTTCTGGCGCGGTCATAAGCAGGCTTGCCATGGCGTCCGAGAGCGCTTTTTCCGTCGCATCGCGCCGGGCATCAAACAGCCATCCGATATGCCCATCGGGCCTCACCAGGGCGGCGACATCTTCCATATCAGATAACAGGTTCCACTTATAGGCGCCGCGTTTGGGGATCTCCACCAGCTCGACCAGGCCGGCAAGCGCGGCGTTTTTGGTCACAACCCGGCGCCATGCTTCTACAAGGGCGGTGTCGACAAAAAGCGTGAACTTCTCGAAGTGCACGCAATCCAGCGAAGATCGCCCAGCGTCGATTTCAAAGTGAGGCAGGCCGGCACCTGGCTGCAAACGCTGGCGGTAACCCTCTTTTTCGACCAATGCGGGAAACTGTTTGTTGAGCGAAGTGCCGAACGCGCCTTCTGAATACTCCGGTGCCATTTCGACATCCATATAGGCAAAGTGTGGCATCTGTTCCTGCAGAGCATTGTGCAGACGGCGACGACGCTCACGGCCATCGGCTGTGAAAAGCGCCTCAACGGACTGTGCAAATGCCGTCGTGTCGTCATCAACCCCAATGATCTCTTCAGCTTTCAGCATCCGCTGGTGATTGTCCGCTGATCGATCGCAATTTCGCTTCGCGATTGGCCGACCCTCCTGTCCATAGCTGTCCAATAGCGCCATTGGAGACTGGCCGCTGATGACAAATTTCAGCTTCCACATGAGATTATTGATGTCTTGAACCCCGGTGTTTAAACCGAGACCACCGGTTGGCGGGAATCGATGTGCGGCATCACCCGCGAGCAATATGCGCCCGCTTCGATATCGCTCTGCCACCTGCGCCGACATGGTCCACTGATCGACATGGGTCAGCTCAAAAGGATGATCGCTCCCGAGCGCATCTATCACCTTTTGCCGACAATAGTCTGGCGTGAACTCCGACCGATCCATCTGCTCGGGGTCATAGGCAAACATGAACACTTGCGTCGACGTGATATCATGCACGATGAACACGCCCGATACGTCTGGGCTGATGATCCAACACAAGACGCTCGGCCGATGGGCAATCAGATCGGTAAAGTCCGATTTAATGTGAACCGCGCAAAAGTCGGCGAGCGATTTGGGACCGATAAAGTCTATCCCGAGCGCGGCTCTGATGCGGCTGCGGGCGCCATCTGCTGCGATGATAAATTTTGCTTTCTCTTCGACCAGGCGATCGGGCGTTTTCAGAGTCGCGACGGCATAATCCTCGGTCGATGCGACGGACACACACTCGGTCTCAAATCTGAACGCGTCGGGGGCGAGCCGGTTGGCGCAGTCAAACAGAATGGGTTCCAATCTATTTTGCGGGATATTGGCCGGATACGATGGGCTGACCGAAAGAAATCGCTCACTCGGACCCTTGCGGCCGTATAGATCGACCCGGCCATACTCGCGGCCCGCCATCGATTCACACCAGGTCACAAATCGCTGTTCCTCGGAACGGCTCCCCGCTTTGTGGACGTCCGCTTCGATTCCGAAGCGTCGGAAGATCTCGATCGAACGCGTTTTCACCACGTGTGCTTGCGGAAACTGGTGAAGGCCCGGTCGGCGCTCAACGACCGTATGTGAGAGGCCAAGCTTGGAGGCATACATCGAAGCTGCCATCCCAGCAGGGCCTGCGCCAATGATTAGCAGGTCACGGACGTCCTCAGCCATCTGATTATCCTTCCACAATCTCGTTTCGGAGCGTGCCTATAGGCTTAATTTCAATCTCAACATGCTCGCCAGGTTTCATCCATCGCGGCGGCGTCCTTTGAGCGCCAACACCGCCGGGTGTGCCAGTGGCGATCATGTCACCTGGCCGTAATTCCGTAAATTTTGAAACATAGGCGATGATCTCTTCGGGGTTTCGAACCATCAGGCTTCCCGTTGTTTCCTGCAATTTTTCGCCTGCCACGCGCGTCTCGAGGGCGAATGCGTTGGGGTCCCCAGCTTCGTCCTTCGACACAATCCATGGGCCAAGACTGCCGGATCGGAAGAAGTTTTTGCCCGCCGTCGGGGAGTGCTTTTGGTATTCTCGGATGCTGCCATCGAGAAAGCATGTGAACCCGAAGATGCACTGACCCGCTTCTTCGGGCGACAGCCGCCGACCGCCAGACCCCATAATCACCGCAATCTCTCCCTCGAAATCAAATGTGTTCGATTCTTGCGGACAAAGAATGGGCTCGCCATGCCCGACGATTGAGTCCGGCCAGCGAGCGAAGAAGGCGGGCGGCGCGTCCATCTTCGCATTGGTCTCATCGATATGCGTTTTATAATTGTATCCAAGGCAAATCAGTTTGGAGTCGCCAGAGATTGGCGGCAGGAGTTGCACCTGATCCAGCGCCAGTTCGGCCACGGGGCTCGCAGCGGCTGCGCTGAGTTCGTCGATGCTTTTGGACGCCAATGTGAACGGGGCTGTATTTGGGGCGTCGACTTCATACGCATTGATGACGGCGATCGACCCGTTTTTAATGACGCCTTCGCCGACCTTTCCGTTGTGTTTAAATTTTGCGATTTTCATGGTTTAGCTTTCCGATCGACGGAACACGCCAATTGCGGTTCGTTTGCTGATTTTCCATCCGTCCGGTGTCCGTACAAATTCGTCTTGGTACTCGCCGAGTGTGATCGGGAGCTCCAGCGGAAGGGCGCCGCCTGAAACATTGGTGTCTTCGCCCTCAAACAGGAGGAAGTAGGTGTTTCCAGTGGCAGCGTCTTCATTGGTGATGTCGATCATAATGTTTGTACAGACATGGCGGGTGAGGCGTGTTGCAGGGCGCTTGCTGAGCAACCCTTTGATGGCGTCCGGGCCGTCAATGATTTTGCCCGCCCTGGAAAAAGTACCATCTTGGGCAAACAGGGCAGCAACTTGCTCGGCATTTCCATGATCGACATGGAACGCAAACCTCACCGATAAGGCCTCGCAGGCGGACTGTATCAGCTGCGCTTCTTGTTCAGTCATATTTGGCCCCAGCGTCGTCTGGGGCGCTGACCGGCGAGGGGCGCGGGCGCCGCTTGGCGAACCGCGCGGTGCGATCACCGTTGATGTCTCTCTTAATCACTTGGCCTTCTCTCTCAATCGTCGCCAGCGCGTGTCCGAACTGGATTTTTTCGTCAGCTCGACAAACCGCATTGGCGCTCCTCCACTCGTCATTGACAAAACATTGTTGTATACATTAGTCAATAACGCATACAATCCTGTTTGAAATTCTTGTGGGGGCGGAGATCCGCTATGAGTTCAGTCGACTTGATTTCGTCGCGCGCGTGGACCCTTTCGGAACGGCCTACGGTCGAGGTGAAAGCCGAACATTTTACGCTGCAAGATCAAAGCGTGACGTCTCCCGAACCGGGTGAGGTTCTCGTCAAGGCGAAATATTTTGCCATCGAGCCACTATTGCGCGGGCGCCTGATTGATCGGTCCAGCTATGCCAAGCCGGTTGGGATCGGGGAGGTTATGACCGGCCGCGCTATCAGCGAAGTGGTGCGCTCGAAATCGCCCGACTTCTCGCAAGGCGATTTGGTAGAGCATTGGCTTGGCTGGCGCGAATATGGGGTCGTCAGTGCGGCCGATCTGCGTAAAGTCGACAAGGGGCCATGGCCGATTTCAACCAATCTCGGCGCGCTTGGAAGTTCTGGCCTCTCAGCCCTCCTCGCTTTAACGAAACTTGGCCGACCCAAATCCGGCGACACGATCCTAGTCACCGCTGCCTCAGGGGCGGTTGGCGCCTTAGTGGTTCAGATCGCGAAAAAGCTCGACTGTCGGGTGATCGGGGTGTGTGGCAGTGATGCAAAATGCGCGTTCGTGTCAGAATTGGGGGCGGACGCCTGCATCAATTACAAAACTGACCGGGTAGATGAGGCACTCGCACAATACGCGCCTGACGGCATCGATGTCTTTTTCGATTCGGTCGGTGGCCCCATTCATGATGCCGCCATGGGGCACCTGTGCACGCATGCACGCGTTGTGATTTTCGGGACGATGGACTTCTATTCCAATCCTGATCGGCCTGATCAAGGCCCGCGGCACAACCGAACAATCCTGGTCAAACGCGCAACCATTTCAGGCTTTCTCATTCGCGATTTTGAGGCCGATATTCCCGACGCTCGAAAGCAGCTTCAGACATGGTGGTCGGAAGGGGCGTTGGTGGTGCGAGAAGACATTCGCGAAGGAATCGAAGCGGCGCCGGATGCGCTCGCCGACGTCATCGCAGGCCGGGCAATGGGCAAGGTGTTGATCAAGGTCGCCGACTGATGCGGCAGCATTCCGCCCGCAACACCAGTCGATCGATCCAATGCGTAAATAGAACTGTCAGTGGAGGAAAAAATGACGCCATTTGTAACCCATGTGGCTCTGTACTGTGAGGATATCGAGAAGACCATAGATTGGTACAAGAAGGTCTTCCTGATGAAAACGGTGGCGAGCGCCCCCGGCAAATTCGCGGCACTGAGTTTGGGCGAGAAGCATCACGACCTTGCTTTGGTTCAAAAGCCCGAAGGGTTCGGGCCGCCGGAGGTGCGCAGAGCAGGGCTTTATCATTTCGCCATCGATACCGGATCTTTTGACAACTCCATGCGGATCTATGGCCGCGCGCTGAAGGAAATGACCCATGCCGAAAAGGCCATCGACCATCGTGTCGGCACCGGCATTTATGTGCGTGACCCGGACCTGAATCTGGTCGAGCTATGGTCTGAAGCTTATCCAAGCTATGCCAAAGCCATTGCCTCTATTCCGGAAATGGATCCTCCCTTTTCCGAGAACCCTATCGGCTGGCCCTTGGACATCTCTGAGGTGTACGAGAAGTGGCTGTCCGAGAATGTCGACTGACATCAGCTCTGCCAATCCTCTGCGCAGCGATGTAAGCACCATCTTTGCGTGGAGCGCCGTCGCGCTTCTGTGTGCCCTTTATATTCTGTCCTTTGTCGACAGGATGATCCTCGCGCTTTTGGTTCAACCGATCACCCAGGACCTTGGTGTGAGCGACACCCAGGTTGGGTTTTTAATCGGGATCGGATTTGCTCTGGTCTATGTTCTTGTCGGCTTGCCCATCGCCCATATCGTCGATGCGGGAGCCAGGCGAACCATCCTTGTTGGCGGGGTCATCCTGTGGAGCCTTGCGACCATTGGCTCGGCGTTTTCGGATAATTTCCTGCATTTAGCGATTGGACGATTGGGCGTCGCGATCGGGGAAGCCTCGCTGACTCCGGTGGCAATTGCAGCGATCGCAGATATGTTTCCAAGAGAACGTCGAGAGACCCCGACCAGCGTCTATATGGCCGTCGGCGTTCTGATGGGGTCAGGCGCCTTCATACTTGGCGGTGTGGCGGTTCAGTTCGCGGGTCATATTTCCACGTTTATTTCGCTCGAGGTTTGGCGGCTGACGCTAATTATTGTTGGTCTGCCGGGCATTCCGCTCGCCCTGTTGGCTTTGTGGCTTATCGGGCCCGCCCGGCAAAGACAGGAGGCGTCCGTGAGCAATGTGTCGGCGGCTGAAGCGCTGTCTTATCTCGTCAAGGAGGGGCGCTTCTTCTTATTGCTCTTTTTGAGTGTCGGATGCGTGGCCATCCTTGCCATGGGTCTCATCGCTTGGATGCCGACCTTATTGGTGCGTGCGTTTGACTTCGAGGTTGCAAGCGCTGGTCTTTTGTTTGGGGCGGTCGGCGTTCCTGCGGGTGTGCTTGGGACCGTGCTGGCGCCGGTCATCACGAAACAGCTCTCGGCAAGATTCGGCAAAAGCGGCATACCCTTGGTTGTGGCGACATGTTCGCTCGCGGGCAGCGCGTCTTTAGTTTTGGGTTTGCTGTCCGGCGAGCTTCCCTTCCTCCTAGCCGGCGTGGCGGGGGCGCTCTTCTTCCTCTCGGGCGCCATCGTCATGCCCGCAATTATCATCCAATTGTTGTCACCTGCATTGTTGCGCGCGCGTTTGATGGCGACCAATCTGCTCTGTCTTGGGCTCCTCGGGCAGGGCTTAGGACCGGTTCTGGTCGCCGGGCTCGGTGAGGCGACCCGTGGCGAAAGCAGTTTGTCATTTGGTTTGATGGTCACAGCGGCGGTGTCGGCGGCTTTGGCGTCTGTGTTTGCTTGGCTGATGCATACCCGTTTGGCGTCACGGGTGCCGCAGCCCGGTGCTGAGGATAAGGGTTTGATGATCGATCATGGTTGAAGCAAGGCGCAAGGTTCAGAGCGGGCAGGTCGCGCCGCAAACACAAGTGTTTGAGCGAAACCGGCTGCACGGGCGCGGCGACGATGCATAAGCAGGTCCATTCCGTGAGCGAGGCAACGGCCTGTATCAATGATGGGTCGACCGTGATGATTGGCGGTTTTGGCGGATCAGGGGCACCGATTGAACTCATTCACAGTCTGGTTGACCGTTTCCGAAACACTGGGTCGCCAAAGGATCTCACGATTATCAACAATAATGCGGGCAACGGCCACGTTGGAATCGCGGCGATGATCGCTGCGGGAATGGTCAAAAAGATCATTTGTTCCTTTCCGCGATCCTCCAATGCCGATGTCTTCAACGCAGCCTATCTGGCGAATCAGATTGAACTTGAACTGGTGCCGCAAGGCACGCTTGCAGAGCGGATTCGGGCAGGGGGCGCTGGCATTCCGGCCTTTTTCACAAAAACGGGATACGGCACCGAGTTGGCCGACGGGAAACCCACGGCCCGCTTCGACGGTAAAATGTATGTGCAAGAGCGTTGGCTCAAAGCCGACTTTGCGCTGGTGAAAGCCCAAACCGCGGATCGGTTTGGAAATCTCACATATCGTTTTGCAGCGCGGAACTTCGCTCCGGTCATGTGCATGGCGGCCAGCCGGACCATCGCGCAGGCAAAAGACGTGCTCACCGATGGGAGCATTCATCCTGAGCATATTATTACACCTTCGATCTTTGTGGATACGATTGTCGAGGTCGCCGCGCCGGAACAGGAAGAGGTTCTTGTGCGCGGAGAAAGGGTCTACTAATGGCATTTCCGAGCGGACTGTCGGGACCGCAAATTGCTTGGCGCGCGGCCCAAGATATACCGGACGGGGCTTATGTGAATCTGGGCATTGGATTGCCGGAATGGGTCGCGAGGTTTCAGCCTGAGGGACGTCAGGTCGTGTATCACACCGAAAATGGTGTGCTCGGCTTTGGCGGCGCTCCAAAAGAGGGCGAGGAAGACTGGGACCTTATCAATGCCGGCAAAAAAGCAATCACGATTAAGCCGGGGGCGGCTTTTTTTGATCATTCCGACAGTTTTGCCATGGTCCGCGGGGGTCATCTCGATGTCGCCGTCCTTGGCGCTTACCAGGTCTCGGAAAAAGGCGACCTTGCAAACTGGCGCCTCGGCTCGAAGGGGGTCCCGGCGGTCGGTGGGGCGATGGATCTTGTGCATGGCGCAAAGCGTGTGGTCGCGATCACTGATCACGTCACCAAAGATGGCGCTCCAAAGCTGGTCGGATCGTGCACCTTTCCGCTCACCGGTTTGAACTGCATTTCGCGCGTCTATACCTCGCTTGCCGTTGTGGATATCGATCCAAGAGGCTTTGTTTTGCGCGAAAAACACAAGGATGTTTCGCTCGAAACGCTCCAATCACTCACAGGCGCGCCCCTTCACATGGATAGCGCTGTTACGGATCTGATCGTTCCCGAGCTCGCTTGAGGTTTTGATCGGCTATAGTCCCTCAAGATTCAGAGCAGGTCTGAATTTCCTGTTACATTGCCCTTGAACTCATAGCCGAGCGCACGAGGTCATATGACTTAACTGCGGAGCAACCTTGTCGAATGCCAACCGATACGATCGACGCTTCCGAGCTAAGCCAGTTTCTCTATATCGCGGACGCCGACCTCGGGCTGATTTCCGTGTTCGATGATACGAAATATGATCGCGCTGATGCTGATGTCTTGTCGATCGGCATGCGGCGGCACGCCATCAAACACTTAGAGAAAATCGGTTTCAAACAGATCCGGGGCAACGTGCTCGTACATGAACAGCTTGGCGCGCGGTGTATCATCCCGAAGTTTCACGCCTTAGGCGCATCGCCTTTCGATGTTGTCCGCTACACCCCAAAGCGGAAACAGGATTATTATCTGCTCACGCCAACGCAGGCCGCCTGCCAGATGGTCGATCGGTACCCCACAGAAGACGCGGTCGAGCGGATCAAAACGCTGATCGCGCGCCAGCCGATCAATATTCTCCGCATGATGGACTTTTTAGACCACTCGCCAACGCATCGCGCCTTTCTGCCAGCCATCGGGCATTTGAAGTACGTCCAAAGAAAAGCGATCGAGAGCGCGCCGCTGCGGCAAATGCGGCCACTTGGTTAGGGTCGTGTTTTTTTTGAAATCAATCTGCAAAGGGGACCGATCTGATCGCGCCGGCTCGCTCAATTATTGTCGGATCGAGGACCCCTCAAAGCGCCGTCACCGCATCATTCTGTATCTGACAGATCAAGCTCTAGGACGTGCCCATCTTTGAATCTAAAGCGAATGTCTTTTGTATGCGAGAAGTCCTCTAAGGGGTTGCCAGCGAGGGCTAAGAAGCTCGCCTCGTATCCATCTTCAAGCGCTCCAATGTCCCGCTCTGGAAACGCCATGCGGGCGCAGTTTTTCGTCCACATGTTTAACAGCGTGAGGTTGGAAACGGCGCCCAGGCGCGCCAAATGGTCAGCTTCGCCGCGAGAGGTATCTTGCACGCTATCACTGCCGAGGACGAGCGTCACACCGGCCTGTTCCAGGCGTTTTAAGTTGGCCTT
>JBCCXW010000002.1:0-53893 GCA_039191105.1 Pseudomonadota bacterium | reverse complement strand
TTTCCCAAAGTTGGCTCCCCTCTGATCGTGCGACCAGGCGTCACGTCGCTGAGAACGGTTTGCAAGAAGTCTGGCTTAACGCTTTAAGATCCTCTTAAATCACGACTTTGGGTTGCGTGATTTCCACTTTACTTTCGGTTAACGAGCATGATCCGCCACCAAGCGTTCGGTCAGCGGAGAGCGCTCGAGAAAATCGCCGGCATGGGGGCATTGAAAGGATCTCAGAGCGGACGCGGCACGAATCATTGCCGCAGCAAACCGACCTCAGGCGCGATCGATAAGGTGAGCCATCGCGCGCCAATTTTGGAGCGACGCAAATCGACAGTTTGGGTGGTGCGGATGGAGGGACTTGAACCCCCACGCCTCGCGGCGCCAGAACCTAAATCTGGTGCGTCTACCAATTTCGCCACATCCGCATCGATAGAACTGCGCATGTAACGAGCGTTTGAGGCGGCCTCAACCCCCTGCTGAACAATTCTCTGCAAAAGGTCATCCTTGCAGCGTGGACAGGATCACGGCCCTGCCCTATAGAGCGCCGTTTCAGAATACAGACCGCCAATAAATGGCATGGGGTTCGCCCGCATCCGGCAAGCCCAATCCGCGATAAGGAATACCCGATATGGAATGCGTCGAGACGTCCGATGGCCTCAGCCGCAGCTATAAAGTCAGCGTCCCCAAAGCTGATCTGCAAAAACGCTTTGATGAGCGGATCGAGGAAATTCGTCCGCAGATGAATCTAAAGGGCTTTCGACCCGGCAAAGTGCCAGCCTCACACGTCAAGAAAATGTTCGGCAAAGACATTATGGGCGAGGTGGTTCAAGCTTTGGTCCAAGAGACCAGCCAAAAGGCGATTGAGGATGCCGATGTGCGCCCGGCCGGTCAGCCGGAAATGAAAATGGAAAGTGACATGGAAAAGGTGCTCGCGGGGGATGAAGACCTCGCCTATGCCATGCATCTCGATGTCATGCCGGACTTCGAACCCGTGGATGTTTCGACGCTCAAAATCACCAAGCCTATTGCCGAGATTGGCGACGCTGAAATTGACGAACGCTTGACGCAAATTGCGGACGCCAATCCGAAATTTGATAAACGCGCCAAAACCGCAAAAGCCCGTAAGGATGATGCGGTGGTCATCGATTTCTTGGGCAAGATTGACGGCGAGCCATTTGAAGGTGGTAGCGCCGAAGGCCACACACTCGTGCTCGGGTCCAATTCCTTCATTCCAGGCTTTGAAGATCAGCTGATCGGGGCCAAGGCGGGTGAGGAAAAAGACGTTAATGTTACCTTCCCCGAGGCTTACCAAGCTGAGAATCTTGCCGGCAAGGACGCGGTCTTCGAGGTCAAAGTGCACGAGGTGCGGGCGCCGAAAACCCCTGAAATTGACGACGAATTCGCCAAAGGGCTGGGGCTGGAGGATCTCGCCAAATTGAAAGAATTGGTCACCGATCAGATTCAGAACGAGTTCGGCAGCGCATCGCGCGCCAAAGCCAAACGCAATTTGCTTGATCAACTCGACGAAAAGCACGATTTCGATTTGCCACCGAAAATGGTCGATCAGGAGTTCAATCAGATCTGGCAGCAATTGCAGACTGAAATGGATGCCGGCCGCACCGCGGATGAAGATAAGGGTAAATCCGAGGACCAGCTCAAAGAGGAATATCGCAAAATCGCTGAAAGGCGCGTGCGCTTAGGCCTCGTGCTCGCGGAAATTGGCCGCGTCGCCGATGTCCAAATCACCGAGCAAGAAGTGCAACAAGCGCTCATCCAAGAGGCCCGCAACTTCCCTGGCCAAGAGCGCCAAGTGATCGAGTTCTTCCAAAAAGACCCGAATGCGATGGCGCAGCTACGGGCGCCGATCTATGAGGACAAAGTCGTGGATCATATTTTGGAGACGGCGAAGGTTGATGAGAAAACCGTGCCCAAAGACGATCTCCTTAAAGAGGATGAGGCTTAGAGCCGCCGTCAAAAAAAGCGCCCCGGTACAGAGACCGGGGCTGAGAAATGATGCTTTAGGGCTCGCCCAAAACACCGCCGGAGAGGTCGTCCTCTCCCGCTTTGTCGCCGAGTTCCGCTGGGATCGGGATGGGTGCGATCACAAACGGAGAGTCGACGTCAACTGTGATGTCCTGGACAACGGGGTGTCCGGAAATCGTTGTTTTTAAAGTGTATGTGCCTGGATCAACGCTCTCGAATCCATACTGACCAAACGAGGCCGTATGTGAGGTAAAGCTGCGCGTGCCGTCTTTCGATTCTAGCGTAATCCATTGACCTTCCAAGCGTCTTTCACCAGCATCAACCTGGCCATTGCCATTATCGTCGATGAAAACGGTCCCTCGAACCTGACCGGACAAGATCAATGGAATGTCGACATCCGTGCGTCGACCACTGCCAATGGTGACGCTCGGTTGGCTTGCTTCAGGGACCAGATATCCGAGTGGAAGCGACTGCCGGTTGACGGTAACGGCATACAGCCCTTCGCGAATGTTTTGGATGGTAAAATACCCGCCCGTCCCGGTGTTCAGACCGATCCGCGTCCCGATGAGCATCACCTGCACGCCGGGAATACCCGGCTCATCCTCCTGTCGAATGCCATCTCGGTTCCGGTCCAGAAAGACGCGTCCGTTGAGCACGCCCTTGCCCTCATCCGGCAACCGGCTGACCCGGGGCGGGTTAAAAGTCAGGGTCCCGCGCAATCCGATCGAAAGATTGGTCCGGCCCGCAAAATCATCTGAATAGACGGCTGTGAGCACGGCGTTCTTAGCGACTCGGTAGCGGGCTTCGAGCGCGCCGAGAAACCGCGTTGCACTGCCTGCTTCTTGCTCGGCGGTAAAATCGGCGAAGGTCGAAAGACGCGCTTGCACATCTAGGCGCGGACCGAACAAACGTCCCGATTCCGCGATGACGGACGCGCCCGCATTCAGGCGGGTCCCCAATTCCGTCCAGTTCAAGACGGCATTCGGTGCAACCTGGACCGTTACATCTTTTTCGAACCGCTTTCGGAAGGGCAGCGTTTGCGCCGTTGCCACCAATTGCTCTGTGCGTGCCGCGTCGCTGCCTTGGGACATATTATAGGAGACCGTGAGCGTCCCGAGGGTAAAACGCTGAAGCCCCCGCAGCCGGATCGATGTGTTGCCAGCGCCGTTCTGTGAAGACTGCGTTTGCTGCACCACGGCGGAGACCGTTGGACCAATGGCGCCAATTCGTGCGTTCGCGGAGAGCGTGTGACTGGTGGCCGTTTCCGGCTGCGCCCCTCCGCGATGCCGGGCAAGTGTTCGCGCCCCAAAGGCCAGGCGATGAAGCGCGCCGATGGGCTGTTCCGCGCGCCACGTTGCCGCGACAGAGAAATTCGTACGCGCCCCATTTCGTTGATCGAACACACCATCAAAATTTGGACGGTCGACCCCGGCGGCGAATTTTGCACCATCATAAGATCCCCCGAGCGTGACCCCGAGCTGCCCTGTGGCCGCATAATTCAACGATCCGCGGAGCCGGACATCCGCGCCACTCGCCGCACCGGTGAACGCGCCGAGATCTGCCGCAACAAAGGCTGATTGAATACCGCGATCGGCGCGGTCAAAGGAGAACGATTTCTGACCGTTTGCGATGATCGCACCGGATTCGCCATTTTCAGATAAGCTTGCAGCGATCCCCACGTCCTGCCGCCGCACGTCATCGATCAATCGTCCTCCAGCGACGAAGCCTCCGAATTGCGGAACGGCAACCGTGCCATCCTGCTGCGTTTGAGATGACGTGAACGGCATCCCTCCGGCGATTGCGATGATCGACCCATTGTCCCGTTGCTTGCGCCAAGACGCGCCCCGGATACGATTGGCGCTCACGCCCGAAAGCTCTCGGAATTCCGGTGAGTAATCCCCGACAGTGGCGTTCCAACCGTCGAGCGACGCGATATCCAGCGATGCCCATCCGGGTTGGGTGGTTGCAAACGTGTCTAAGCCACCCGCCGTGTCCAACCGGCCGCGAAGATTGTATTTGCCGATATATCCACGCGTTTCGGTCCGAAGCGGCCCGCGATCGCTGATCTGATACGTCAGCGACTCAATAGTCAGCGGCGTATTGCGCGCTTCATCGGCGATGCCAAGCCCAGGCAGAGCAGCGCTGTTGAGCCGCGTGTCGAGGGTCACCTCAACGCGGTTGGTGAGTGGCACCAATTTGATGTGCGTGCCGGTCAGGCTTTCAACCGCATTGAAGGGCAAGACCAGCGTATCGCGCTCGGCCAGCGGCATATCGGGGGCAACGCCGCGCGGCGTTGTATTTGTCGAAATCAAGCCGGTTGCCAGCTCCAAACTGATAATCGCTTGATCCTGCTGACGTCGGACCGTGACGATCCCATCAGCGACCGTCAACTCGTGCCCAAAAGCTTCGACAACAGGCCGCAAAGGCACAAGCAAGACCGAGCCGATCGTTCGCGGCTCTTGATCGAACGTATCGACCAAAACGCCATCGATCCATAATTCCAGTCCGTATTCTGGCTTGAGCTGGTCGTCCAAGGTCAATACGCTTCGGCCACGCTCATCTTCAGATATGTGCGTTCCTGTCATGACGCTTACTGCGTTAAGACTGATCCAAGGGTCGGCGGCCTCGCGAACATAGAAATCTGGTAGACGGCCCAAAACGGTGCGGTTCGACCGGACTTTGCCGTCAGACATATCGATCGACATCAAGGTCCCATCTTGCGCGCGGTAGTAGCCAAGCAGGGTCTCGTGCACTTCCACCCGGCTGTTTAGAACCTCCGCAAAATCGGTCAGATTGTAGAATCGGAGATCATCATCGACTTGCTTTGCGCGCACCGATATCTGAGTGCCCTCAACGATCACATCCTCGAATTCGACGCTGATCGCATCAAGCGGTACAGTCAGGACCAGATCTTCTGCTGTTTTAGACTCGGGTTCGGGTTCAGGGGCCGACTCTGGCTCTGGGTCGCTTTGGGCCTCAGACGTACGATCATTAGCCGGTTCGGGTTGCGGCTGTGTTTTCGCCTCCGGCGTCTGCGGCTGCGAAGGCTCCGTTTTCATCGCCTCGGGTTCTGCGTCGATCTCGACCTCTGGCGTCGCTATGTCTGGCGCGTCTTCGGGATCTTGAATCTCGGCCTCAGGATCGAGTTCTGTAAACGCCGTCGGCGCTACAGTTTGGCCAGCGGCGCCCAGAAACGCGCAGGCCAACGCGGCAATCGCCGCGAACAGGAGACACGATCGCAACTTCACGAAACCGCCTTACCGGCGCGCCTGTCAGCGCTCGCAAACGGTCTGAGTAACGATAAGGCCCGCGCAGGTGCCGGATCTGCCACATGCGCGATCAAGCACAGCGGGGAACGTCTGAACCCCGCCGCGACCCGCGGATGTTACGACAATCCTTGGCGCGGCATCATTTGTATCGAGGTCAAATCGCTGATCCAAGGTCGTCGAGCCGCGTCCAACAGAAACAATCTCTATCGTCCGAGACGTCCAAACCGTGCCTGATTTGGACGCTGGCTCGAGCGCTTTGGCGCACGCGCCCGTCATCCAAACCCGACCCGTGTCCTCGTCAATCAAGAATCCGTTTTCGGTCTCGTCGAAGCCGATCCAAAGATCAGCGTCTTGAATATCGGCATACGCCGATCCTATTTGAGCTGCCGCGAGTGCGGTCAGCCCGATCATTGCCCATCTCATTTTCATCACCATTCGGTATTTTATTATGAGGTGAAGCTAGGCGATTATGGTTAATATCGGCCTTAAGTAGAGAGACCGTGTGAAAGTCGAGACACTCGGATGATAAAGGTGTTTGACAGCCCAGTGTGTTTCGGCTGCGAATGAGACAAGATATCCGGTTGCAAGGCGAAATCGAAAACGCGATACTGATGATGAAAAACAGTTACAGGTCCGTTTTTTAATGATTTTTCCAAAATCTCTAGCCGCGACCGTTTGCGCGTCTTTGCTTATTACTGGCTGTGGTGGCGACACCCCAACAGAGACCGATAATCCGTCCTCGACGCCCTCCGCTCCGGCGGCGCCGTCAGCTGTCGCGCCTGTGGAGGCGCCGGCAGTCGAGCTCTCGGACGCATTTGCCGCTTTGCCGGAGCCCTTCGCCAGCGCTGATTTTAATCGTGGCCGTCGAACGTTTAAGCTCTGTCAATCGTGTCACACGCTCAATGAAGGGGGTCAGAATCTCGTAGGCCCTAATCTTTACGGGGTTTTTGGGCGAGAAATCGGCGGGGTAGATGGGTATACTTACTCAAAAGCTGTGCAAGAGTCCGACATTATCTGGACGCCCGAGATCCTTGCGGAATGGCTGGAAAGCCCAAGAAATTTTCTACCCGGAAATAAAATGAGCTTTGCGGGCGTTCGCCGGGCGGAAGATCGCACTGCGGTGATCGCTTACATTATGGCTGAGACGGGATATTTGAACGAGTGATGCTCTTCGTGCCGAGCGCGCCGCGCTAAAAGCGCTTGGCGATTGCGGCAAAAACGGCCTCTTCGCGAAAAAAACCGCCGTTCTCGTTGCGATAGCCGACCGAATAGTCTGTCGCACCAGCGCGCCAAAGAAGCTCTGACTGGATCTTATCCGAGTCGGCATTTGTGTTCCCGCGTTCGCGCCAGAATTGCGTAATCGACCAGATCTCTTGGGTGATCTGTTGTCCAATGCCAAGCTCGTATCGTTGGCGATCACACTCACCGTGAAAGCGTCCAGCGGTCTCTGCAAACGCGAACATTTCGCGATCCTCCGACCCGCCCGACCAGGCAGCACCGAGGCGCGCCTCACCCCCCAATGCGTCACAGCCATTGCGTCCACCAATCGCAGCCCCCTGCAAAGCGCCGATCTCGGCCGAAAAGCGAAACTGACGGAGGCTAAACAAATGATAACGCAGGGTGGCGCGCCAGGCGTCGCTGTTGAAATCCGCGGCGTCTGAATAAGAGATGGATTCCAGTTTCCCGGTCAGCGTTAAGCGATCGGTCACCCCATACTCGGCATATGCGTCCGCGCGCCAGCCTCTAAGGCCCTCAATCTTCTCCTCAGCGATCGAAACGCGCGTATACAGCCCGCCGCGGTCTTGAGTCCATGGCGCTGCCATCGCGATGGGCGATGGCAGCAGCCAAATTAAGATAAGTATTCTCCCCCACATTCGCCAACATTAACGCATATTGGCGATATGTATACTTATCTATAGTTGAAAGCGGATTTGATCTGTCCAAAAACGCTCGAGACGCGACACAGTCTTATTCAACTGGCTGAGATCGTCCTGGCGCACACTTGCTGTCGGCTCCAGCGCCGTTGCTTGGCGTTCGAACAAATTGACCACGCGCTGGCGGACTTTTTGGCCCCGCTCGGTGAGCTTCAGACGGACTGTCCGCTTATCGCGCTCCGACCGAGACTGGATCAAATACCCGCCCTCTTGTAGCTTCTTGACGTTATAAGACAGGCTTGTGCCGGCAAAAGCGCCGCGCGACCGAAGCGTTGAGGCAGGTGTTTCGTGCTCGCCAATTTCATATAGCAGCAGAGCTTGCACACCGGTTAAGTGGCGCTCACCGCCACGCTCTAAATCGTCTTTCACCACATCGTGGAGACGGCGATGGGCCTGCTCCAACAGAGAAAGAGATTTCACGAAAGATTCAGCGACGCTCAAAGGCTCGCCCGCGGGCTCAGCCGCGCCAAAAGACATTGTCATTACCATCACCACTCAACTTTTGTTGTAGTTTGAGCAGAGTTACACTCTCTAACCTTATATTTCGTTAAGCACATCTTGTGTCGTGCTATTTATAGTTAACAAAACGGCTTTAATCGTTACTATTTTGTCTGAATTCAACGAGACAGAGAAAAACGGCGTTCTACGACCCGGCTAATCGAGTGGAACTCCGATGGGCAACGATTTGGAATTCTCGTCACACTCATCTAAGAGCGCTGCAAAACGCTCAATAGATCGGAGGATTGTGATGAAGGCATTGTTTGATATCTCGGGGAAAACGGCGATAGTCACAGGTGGGTCGAGCGGCATTGGCGCGATGATCGCCCGCGGTTTTGTCGAAAACGGCGTCAAAACGTACATCTCCGCGCGCAAGGAAGGCCCCCTCCTCGCAAAAGCCGAAGAGCTTTCCGAGTTCGGCACATGCATTCCGATTGCGGCAGACCTTTCGAAAGTGGAAGGCATCGAAGCCTTGATCGCGGCGATCTCAGAGCAAGAGCGCCATATCGATATTCTGGTCAACAATGCCGGCGCCAATTGGGTGGTGCCGATCGAAGAGTTCCCGGAAGCGGGCTGGGACAAGGTTATGAGCATTAATATCAAGTCAATTTTCTTTATGACGCAAAAAGCGCTGCCGCTCTTACGCGCCAATGCTCGTCATGATGATCCAGCGCGCGTGATCAATATCGCCTCCATCCATGGCTTCGATAATCCCGGAATGCCGGCTTATGCCTACTCGGCGAGCAAGTCGGGCGTCGTTCATTTGACCAAGCATTTGGCCACTGACCTTGCCGCCGATCATATCAATGTGAACGCCATCGCGCCGGGCTTCTTCCCAAGCAATATGACGAAAGTGGCGACCACCAATGATGCGATCTACGAGCACACCGTCGCTCAAATTCCGCGCAAGCGCGCCGGTGAACCGGAAGATATTGCAGGCACCGCAATCTATCTCGCCTCGCGCGCGGGCGCCTGGACCGACGGTCACACCATTGTATTGGATGGCGGTATGATCGCTTAAGCGCGATGCATCATGGTAAATTACTGTTTTTTTATGAGATTATCATTTTCGTAATTTGAGCCATAACCACTCTTTATACTAACTCAACAGAGCTGCGTTACGACCCTATGCAAAGGTTAACCTGTAATGCAGCGATCAAAATTCATTTTTATAACCAGTTTTATTATTGCCGCGCCGGTGGTTCCTCCGGCTATCGCACAAGACTTTTATGCCGAAGGCGTTGTCGGTACTGTAGACTTTTCTAACAGTAGCGTTTTTGATGATAACACTTTCACAACCTTTGGCGGTCGACTTGGCGCAAAAGTGACGCCGAATTTCTCGATTGAAGGCGAGGCCCTTTTTGGAGACTCGACAGATACCATTCTTGAGACCTCTTCAACTTTGGACCCTTCCGATCTATCGGATCCGGTTCTCACGACGATCTCAGGCGAATTGGAACTTTCTTCGACCTACAGTCTGTTTGGCAAGGCTGATTTGCCGCTCACCGATCGCATCACGGCATTTGGTCGGATCGGTGTGACCCATACAAATGTTGAGACCAAATTTCGGACGAGCCGCTCGGATCAACCGAATGACGTCCGCGTATCCAAATCCAATGTTGATGAAATTGGTTTCGCTTTCGGCGTTGGCGCCGAGTTCGAAGTCAATGAGCGCTTTTACATGCGCGGCGATCTCACACATTACGAATTCGACGAGCAAGATATCAATTCTTTTCAGTTGGGCGTGGGCATGAAGTTCTAAGCGACGCTACGAGCGTGGCGCGTTGATCGCGCCTCTGCCTGCGGCGCTCGAAACTGCATTTTTTGCGCCAACGCAGGGCAATACATCCAATGCTTTGACATTTTCTCAGACGACAATTGCAAATTAAAATAATAGATGAAATAAAAACCTGCTGCGTTTATCTTTAAATCAAAAGAGTGGCAGTAAATGAAAAGTCTAAAATTGTGTATCACACCGATCTTAATCACGCTCGCGGTTGGGATTCCTGCGGCGCATGCGCAAGGCTTCTATGTCGATGGCGGATACGCTTTGGTCTCAACGGATTTGGAGGGAGCGTTCGAAACGGACGTGTCCGTTGCGGAGGCAGATCTAGATCTTGATTTTGATTTCGATACGATTGGCGGTCACATTGGTTACGCGTTTTCGCCATACCTAGCTGTCGAAGGCGAGTTTCTGGTTGGAATCTCAGATGAATCCCGGACCCTCACTGCATCTGACGGAGAGAGCGAGATAGAGGCAACGGTCGATTTCGGTTTAAACGCAATCTACGGCGTCTATGGGGTTGGCAGCTTTCCCATCAGCGATCAGTTCTCGGCGTTTTTGCGCGCTGGTTATGTCTATGGGGAAGCCGAAGCCGACGCAACGATCGGCGATGAGAGCGCGTCTGACACAGCGGGCGAATATGGGTATGGTTTAGGAGTCGGCGGCACGTTCAATGTCACAGAACAATTATACATTCGCGGCGATTTTACCGTTTATGACATCGAAGAAACCCAGCTTGATATGTTCATGGTCGGCGTAGGATTTGCGTTTTAGAAGCGGTTCGCCCGCTCGCGGCACAGATCGAAGCCGCTTGCGGCCTGGGTCTAAGCCGCCAGCGGGCATCCCTCAATGGTGATCCGGTGCATGACCCGGCGCTGGCCTTGATAATCGTTCAGCGCCCAATGCCAGGTTGAACGATTGTCCCACATAGCGATCGAGCCAGGTTTCCACTGAAACCGGTAATGAAAAGCATGTCCGGTAAACACATGCGTGTAGAGGTCTGAAAGCAGCGCGTCACTTTCGGATTTCTCCAGGCCAACAATTTCGCGCGTGAAGGCGGGATTGACATACAGCGCGCGTTTTCCGCTGAGCGGATGAGTGATGACCACCGGATGTTCAGGATCGCTTAGCGTTTCCGCAATGGCGGCGTTTCCAATCCGTTTTGTGCCACCCTCATGCGTGCCGGCATCTAAGCGACCATAATAGGTCTCCGGACCTTCGCCGAAGATGTGCTTGCCGGAATGCACCGCGCTGCGCCCTTCGACCTTTGCCTTCAAATCGTCGGGCAAGGTCTCATAGGCTTTGTACATGGACGCAAACATCGTATCCCCGCCACGCTCAGGGAGTTCGCGTGCCACCAGGATCGATCCAAGCGCGGGTTCATGATCATAGGAATGATCGGTGTGCCACCCGCCGCCAATATTGTCCTTTTGATCGGGCTCTTTCGCAACCAATGCAATTTGCGGATAGTTCGGGTGCGCTGCGAAAAAGCGATTGACATTGATGTCACCAAATCGCTGCGCGAAAGCAATATGGTCGCGCTCTGTGGTGTCTTGATCCCGAAGAAAGATGACGCCGTGCTCGACAAAGGCGTCGTGGATCGCGCGAAACGTCTGCGTGCTCAACGCTTTGATATCCACGCCGGTGATTTCGGCGCCGACACTGTCCAGTGGTTTAATTTTCATCGCCTTGTTTTCCTCCCCGGTCTTCATTTTTCGAAGATCTCTCGGGCATAGGATACAGGTTTTCTCCTATCCCTTGCAAGCCGCGCCGAAAAACCGATGAATTGCAGGACCAATTATTTCAGCCAATCCCTGCCAATTCCCTGATTTTATGCTTATCTTTGTCCGGGCATGACGTTTGGGGACGTTTTAGAGATGTCTGAGCTTATTGATGGATACGCCATCAGAACAGCGCGGTTGGAAGACATTCCCGCTTTGATCGCTGTGGACAAAGCGGCGTCGGCTTTGTTTGCCCCAACCGGCCTTCTTACCCCCGAAGCGCTGCAAGATCACGTCCCCGAAGACGTCTTTGAAGCCGAAATTCCGATGGGGAATGTCTTCGTTGCCGACGATGACCGTCGGTCGCCGGTTGGCTTCGCGCTGGTGCGTCCGAGGGGCAATGGCCTTTATCTCGATCAAGTCAGCGTCCATCCACACCATGGCCAGAAAGGGATTGGCCGCGCCCTTGTTATTCGGATTATAACCGAAGCGGAGGCACGCAGACTGCCGCATGTGAGCCTCTCCACGTTCCGCACTGTGCCCTGGAATGGACCCTTTTACGGGTCGATGGGCTTTCGAGAAATTCCGCCCGCAAAGCTCGATCCCTATATGCGAGAGATTGAAGATGCGCAGAGACCGTTTATGGACGTGACGAAGCGATGCTTTATGCGCCGCAAAGTCCGTCGCAGCCTGTTTCGATTGGGCGCGGCGAAAACGGAGCTGTGATGACCGTCCCCCCTGTTACATCCTTCCCTGCAACCCGCTTGCGGCGTCTGCGCCAAGCCTCATGGATCCGCAGCTTGGCGGCTGAGTCCGTGCTCACCCCTGCCGATCTGATTTGGTCGATGGTCGTGCATGACGGTGATCCGCCGCGCATTCCGGTCGAGGCGATGCCCGGCCTCAACCGGTTAAATGTTAAAGAAGCCGCGGCAGCGGCGCTGCGCGCGCGCGATCTTGGCATTCCGGCGATTGCCATTTTCCCGCATATCAACCCTGCGCGCAAGGATGACTCCGGAAGCGAGAGCCTCAACCCAAACGGTCTAATCCCAACCGTCATCAAAGCGATGAAAGATGCTGCGCCTGAGGTCGGGATCATCTGCGATGTCGCATTGGACCCATTCACCAGCCATGGCCATGACGGTCTGATCGATGAAACTGGCTATGTTTTAAACGATGAAACCACGCAAGCGCTTGTCAAACAGGCTTTGTTGCAAGCCGAGGCTGGCGCAGACGTGGTTGCGCCGTCTGATATGATGGATGGCCGGATCGGCGCCATTCGCGCTGCCCTCGAAGCCGCCGATCAGACCAATACACTGATCCTGTCTTACGCGGCAAAATATGCGAGCGGGTTTTATGGACCATACCGCGAAGCCATTGGCTCGGCGACGGCGCTAATCGGCGATAAAAAAACATATCAGCAGGACCCAGCAAACTCGGATGAGGCGTTGCGAGAGGTGGCAATGGACATTGCCGAAGGCGCTGACATGGTCATGGTCAAACCCGGCTTGCCCTATTTGGATATTGTGCGTCGTGTTTCTGAGACGTTCAAACTGCCAACATTTGCATTTCAAGTGTCTGGGGAATACGCCATGATTCAAGCCGCGGCGCAGAAGGGTTGGATTGATGGCGATCGGGTGATGATGGAGACGCTGCAAAGCTTTAAAAGGGCTGGTGCAAGCGGGGTCATCACATACTTCGCTGAAGCCGCCGCGCAGAAGCTCTCCGCGTAAACGCTTCATTATCAAAGCGCTTAATGGTACGGTCCGGTCTTTGAACGCGAGGTGATCGTGCCGAAGCCGAACAATGTCATCGCCCGAAAAATGGCCAATGCCCTCATGAAAGAGGCAGAGATCAATGATCGCACGCAAGTGTTGCTTGGACCAGGTGGTCGACTGGGCACCAATGCGGTCAAAAAATTGATGGGTGGGCTTTGGGTCGGCGGCACGGTCTATTTGACCGAAGATGCGGTCGAGTTTCACCCGAACGGTCTCAACCGAGCGGTCCATAAGGACCCAGAGTCGCTGAGCGTGGTCCTGCCCTTGCGGGGGATTACCGGCGTGGAAACGCGCTTTGGAATTGCGACGCAAATCATCGATCTAAAGACCGCAATCGGAACGCTTTCAGTGCGGTGCTATGGGGCGGCGGGATTCGCGAAGCGCATTGATGAAGCACGTCAGGCTTAACCTGCTAGAAGCGGAAACCGGTCCAAAACGTTCCAAGCGCGCACTTGGTCATGGGAGAGAACGGGGCGCGTGATCTGCACCGCTGCGAGGCGATTAAATCGGATTGGACGGTCTCGAAGCGCCTCTACGGCGGGGCTGGAACTCGCGCCGATTGGGGGCGTCCCATAACAAAGGCTGAGATGCGGATCGAACGCGCGTCCTTTGATAAATCCAGGCAGTGCCTCAAACGCGGCACGCGCGGCGCGCAAACCGGGCTTTCCTTCAAAGCACAAAAAGAGGGCTTTGGTGAAGTGCTCGGTTTGACAGACATCAGAGGGAGTCATTGAAAACTCCGGCAAATGTTTCAAGACTGACGAAAGATCGCTGACCCGCTGCGCCAGCGTCCCAAGCGTCATATGTGGCAGAAAACGCGGCGCATTTTGTGCTTGCGTCAGCGCATCAATGATGGCCTGCAAGCGCGCTTCATCTGCTGGCGCTGGCAACACCCAATAGGAGACGGCGAGGTCGCCGCTCATTCATCCATGGTTTCGTATTTATGGCGCATATCGGCGAGTCCGTCGCGGACGATCTCCTCCAACACATCCATGTCCACATCCGCGAGTTTATTGATGTAGAGGCACGCTTTGCCAAGTTTGTGTTTGCCAAGACGGTTGAGCTTGTCTTCCATATCGCCAAAGCGATAGCCGGGCATGATATAGAGCGAAAGGCGTTGCTTGCGCGGACTGAAGCCGGTCAAGAATGACTCTCCTTCGTGACCGCTCTCATACTTATAGTGATAGCGACCATATCCGATCATCGTCGGCCCCCACATTTTCGGGGTCAAACCGGTGATGCGGTTGAAAAATGCCAATAGCGTTTCGGCGTCATCTTTCCGTCTCTGGGGTTCTACGGTCGCAATAAATGCTTTCGGATCGACATCCGTCGCTTTCGTCTTGTTGCTCGATTTCGCCATATCTACCTCCGCTAAGTAGCGATTTAGCCGATTGAGACAGTGGCTCCAAGGTCGAGCACAAGAATGAGAATGATCGCGATCACCAAAAGCCCGGCGGACAAAGCTATGTTTATGGCAACCGCGCGATCAGCGTCTTTCTTTTGCAACCATCTTCTGGGGCGGATATCGCGCACTCGAAACACCACCAATGCTGACAAAACGAGGCTCGCCACATTCAAAGCTAGTAGCAGTGCCGCGCGCGATGCGAGGGCAATTTCGCCTGAGCCCAAAAACAAACCCACAGCCGCCCCTGGCGGCAACAGAGCCGCTGCAACCATCACCCCGACCAGCGTCGCATTTGCGCCGCGCGTCAGCGATAGGGCGGCGGCTGCGCCTGCAGCAATCGCGAGGGCCATGCCATCCAAGCGAACCTCAGCCCGCGACATCAATTCGCGACTCGAAAAATCGACCGGGATGGCAAAAGAGATCAGTACGGCGCAAGCCAATGCGACAATAACGCCAACCGCGAGCGTTTTCGCAGCACCGAATAAAAGCGTTCGGTCTCCCAACGCGGCGCCGAGCGAGAAGCCCAGAATCGGACCGAGCAAGGGGGCAATCACCATCGCCCCTATGACCCCCGCCACACTGTTCGAATGCAGGCCGATTGCGGCCACGATCGTCGATAGAATAACAAAGATCAGAAAATCGCGATCGAGTTTCGCATCGGTCGCAACGTCCTGATAAATCTCTTCGCGCAGCGCCATTTTACGCTGCGAGGCTTGTCGACTGATGAGATCTTTATCTTCAGGGATTGCCGGCGCAGTGGCTTCCACAGACACCAGTGAGATCCGCCAGTCGCGCTCGTTTTCAAGACACGCCTGAAGATTGTCCATCAGTGTCTGACGCGTGCCGTCACGCAAAAACACGGAGACAAAGCGCCGATCCTGCTGCTCTAGTGGGACGACAATATAGTCAATCGGGTCGGCGGCTCGGATCGCGCGCAAAGCGGTTTCGAACGATTCTCCGCTGCGCATATGCAGGTCGAGCCGTCGCATCAGTCAGGGATCCGTCCCAATCGTGCGAGCAAACTGCTTGTATCCCATCGCTTGCCGCCCATCGCTTGAATGTCAGCATAATACTGGTCGACTATGGCGGCGATCGGAAGACTTGCGCCGTTCTCGCGCGCGGTATCGAGCGTAATTCGCAGATCCTTGCGCATCCAGTCCACGGCGAAGCCATGCTCATAATCGCCATCGCGCATGGTCTGCCAACGATTGTCCATCTGCCAGCTTTGCGCTGCACCGCCGCTAATCGCTTCGATCACTTTGGCGATATCGAGTTCGGCCTGTTTGGCAAAGTGCAAGCCTTCGGCGAGGCCCTGGATGATCCCGGCAATACAAATTTGATTGACCGATTTTGCCAACTGACCGCTTCCACTCTCACCGATCAAGGTGATTTGTTTGCCATAGGCTTGGAGAATGGGCGATGTTTGCTGAAAGGCTGCGGCGTCACCGCCGCACATAATCGTCAATTGGCCATTCTCCGCGCCCGCTTGGCCGCCGGAGATTGGGGCATCTAAAAAAGAGGCGCCTTTTGTGGCGGCGCGCGCAGAGAGCGTCCGCGCAAGGCGGGCGCTGGCGGTGGTGTGATCGACCACCACCATACCGCCGCCCAAACTGGCTTCCATCGCATCGTAGACGCTCAGAACATCGGGGTCGTCGCCAAGGCATAAAAAGGCATATGTCGCGCCGAACACCGCGTCCGCAGGGGTGGGCGCGATCCGGCCCTTATACTGCTCTGCCCACCGCTCTGCCGTCTCCGTGGTGCGATTCCAGACCGCCACATCATGTCCGGCTTTTGTCAAATGACCCGCCATCGGAAAGCCCATGACCCCCAAGCCCAAAAAGGCGACTTTCGCCATCCATCCGCTCCTATGTTCGCACTGAACCCATCGATACAACAAATTTCATTGAAATCCGCAGACCGGATCTCAATCGATCTTCACCCTGATGCACTATGCAGCAGATCAAGGCCAGAAGGGCTGACAGGGAAAAATATGGCACTTGCTTATTCCTCCCGGCGCCTTGCGGGCAGAAAGCCCGCTGCGTCCGCCCGGAAACTGGGCACATGGAAATTGGCCTATGCCGACTTCCTCACCGCCTTGTGCGCTTTTTTTCTGATCATGTGGATCATTCACGGGATCCCGGCGGCCGAACGCGAAGCTTTGGCGCAGCAATTTGGCGCGAACGCAGCGTTTGAAACCAAAACCGAACTTCCCGATCCGCCAGCACAGGTCTTGGCCGACAGTTTGCGCGCAGAACCCGGCCTCGCCGCGTTTGGATCGAGCGTGACGATTACCAGCGAAGACGATCGTGTCCGCATTGATCTGTCGGATATGGCCGAGCGCCCCTTGTTCGAAACCGGCGACGGTCGGCTGAATGATACCGGAGTGCGGTTAACGCGGCTCGCCGGGCAAGCCATCGCCTTGCTCGATATCCCGGTCTTGATCGAGGGGCACACAGATTCTCATCCAAGCCGGACGCTTGGCTATTCGAACTGGGAATTGTCCGCAGATCGCGCCAATTCTGCGCGCCGGATTTTGCTTGAGGCTGGCGTCGAGGAAGGCCGCATCCAAGGGGTTTCTGGGCTCGCGCATACGCGTCCCTTGCTTCTAGATGAACCCGAAAACGCGGCCAACCGGCGAATCTCAATTGTTCTGGTCATCGCTCCGAAGACCGCCTAAGAGTAGCGGACTGAGCGGGGACTAGAATGGGAGGTGGAATGACCGCAGAGATCGTGGCTCACTGGCCCATGTGGGCGAGCCTTGCGGCCGTTGGCATCACCATCATCTTTTACATGCTCGATCGCTGGTCCATGGAATTGGTCTCGATCAGTGTGATCGCCGCTCTGCTCGTATTGTTCAGCCTTCCCGGCGCGACGGATTTTCAAGGCAATGCGATTTCTATCGCCGACCTGCTCTCTGGGTTCGCCAATCCCGCATTGATCACAATCATGGCGCTATTGGTTGTCGGCCAGGGCTTGTTCCAAACCGGCGCGCTTGAGGGCCCGACCAAAGCGCTTGTGCGCTCTTATGATAAGCGCCCCGCCTTGACCTTAATCGGCGCCTTTGGTGCTGTGTTTTTTACCAGCGCCTTCACCAATAATACGCCTGTGGTGATCATGTTCTTGCCGATCATGTCGGCAATCGCCGCACGCATGGGCGCGTCCACGTCGCGGCTGATGATGCCGCTAAGTTTCGTGTCGATTTTTGCCGGCATGACAACGCTGATCGGGACCTCAACCAACCTCCTCGCGGCTGATGCCTATAATCGACTGACGCCGGATCAGCTCGGCTTTTTTGACCAGACAGTTTTCGGGCTCATGCTCGCTGCGGTTGGGGTTTTGTATTTGCTCCTCGCATCCCGCGTACTGCTGCCCAATCGCGAAGAGCTGACGGAAACCATGATGAAGTCTGGCAAACAATTTGTCGCCCAATTCGAGGTTACGCCCGGACACTTTCTTGATGGAAAAGGCGCGGTCGCTGGCATGTTTCCAGAATTGAAAGACATGACAGTGCGTATGATCCAGCGCGGGGAGCGGGCGCTGTTACCCCCTTATGAAGACGTCCGCTTGATGCCGGGCGATTTGGTGATCGTCGCGGCGACGCGTCAGGCGCTCACGGATTTATTGTCTGATAAGCCAGCAATGTTGGAAGATATTTGGCAAAGTGGTGTCCCCGAAACCGATGCGAGCGGCGAAACGCAACTCGGTTTGGTTGAAGCCGTGATTGCGCCCGGATCGCGGATGGCGGGTCGAACGGTCGAAATGCTCGGGTTTCGCCGCCTCACGCGCGCGGTGACACTCGGCATTCAACGCCGCAGCCGGATGATCCGAACCAAACTTGGCCAAATTCGTCTCGAGGCCGGCGACACCTTACTGCTCTGCGGCCCGGTCAGCGCCTTTCGGGATTTGCGGACCAGCCGAGATTTGATTTTGCTCGAATGGTCGCAGAGTGAGTTTCCAACCACCGCGCGCGCGCAAGTCGCGCGGCTCATCACTGTGGCTATGGTCGTCGCTGCAGCGACCGGCCTGGCCTCCATCACCCTGGCCTCGATCATCGCCGCGACGACGATGATCCTGTTGCAATGCCTCAACCATCGTCAGGCAGCGCGATCGCTCGACTTGCGAATTTATCTTGTCATCGCAGCCGCGCTCGCGATGGGCATTGCGCTTGAGCGAACCGGTGCGGCGCAGATGCTGGCCGAACTTGTCGTGCTCTTGGCCTCCCCTTTCGGCACCCTCGCCATCCTCTCAGCGATCTTTCTCGCCGTGGCAATCCTGACCAATATTCTGAGCAATGCTGCAACCGCCGTTTTGTTCACGCCGATCGCGATTTCGGCGGCAGAACAAACGGGCGCGGATCCGTTTCCATTTTTGCTGGCGGTGATATACGCCGCCAATTGCGCATTCGCGACCCCGATCGCTTATCAGACGAATATGCTGGTCATGGGTCCGGGACATTACAAATTTGGAGACTTTTTACGCTTTGGTGGTCCCTTGGTCATCCTAATGTGGGCCGCATTTACGATAATCGCCCCTTGGCGCTTTGACGTATAAATGCGTAGAGTATCAGTATGAAGCTAGATGAGTCGCTCTTTCAGCTACCAGGCCTGCGCCAAGGTCTCCGGTTTTATGTCACCGGAGCGAGCCCGTGTCCGTATCTGCCGGGCCAGATCGAGCGAAAAGGATTCACCCACCTCACTCAAGACAATCCGGATGCGCTGCATGATCAATTAAGCCGCGCCGGCTTCCGTCGAAGCCAAGGCGTCGCCTATCGGCCGGCCTGTCCATCGTGTAATGCGTGCCGCTCGGTTCGGGTCGATGTCTCCAAATTCGCACCCAGCAGAAATCAGCGCCGGATCCTCAGATACAATCATGATTTGGTCCGCCGTCCGGTTGAGGCGCGTGCAAATCGGGAATATTTTCGGCTCCTCAAAGCCTATTTGCGGAGCCGGCATGAAGGTGGTGGAATGTCAGAAATGGGCTATCGCGAGTTTTGCGCGATGGTCAATGACAGCCCGGTTCAAACGCTTCTGTTCGAATACCGGGTTGGCCCAGAAGAAGACGCGCCGCTGGCCGCTGTTTCCTTGACAGATGTGCTGCGTGACGGGTTCTCTATGGTCTATACATTCTTTGACCCCG
The DNA here is from genome assembly GCA_039191105.1 of Pseudomonadota bacterium. GTDB lineage: Bacteria > Pseudomonadota > Alphaproteobacteria > Caulobacterales > Hyphomonadaceae > Henriciella. The sequence continues at coordinate 34,398 of JBCCXW010000002.1, read as the reverse complement.
CGCAGCGTCGGCGCAGTCTCGGGACCTATCTGATCTTGGATCATATCCAGCATGCAGCCGAACTCGGCCTGCCCCACCTCTATCTCGGATATTGGATCAAAGGCAGCGAGAAAATGGACTACAAACGGCGGTTTAAGCCGCTCGAAGTCTTAGATGGTGGTCGCTGGCGTCCGCTTGATACAGAAACATAAAACCATCGGGAGAAGATCGATATGATCGACCGCCGCAAACTATTGGGGACGGCCGCGCTGGGCGCTGCAGGATTGGCGACAGCGGCATGTGGGCAATCATCGACCAGCGCCGACGGCGTTGCCGCCCCGGCCGTGCAGCGCCGGAAGAAACGCCTTACCATGACGACGACTTGGCCGAAGGACTTGCCGGGCTTGGGCGCGGCGGCGCAACGCGTCGCGGATCGGATTACAACGCTTTCCGATGGTCAACTCGACGTCACCGTCTATGCCGCCGGCGAACTTGTACCCGCCTTTGAAGCATTTGATGCGGTCGCCTCAGGCAATGCCGATATGTATCATGGCGCCGAGTATTACTGGCAATCTAAGTCTAAGGCCTATAATTTTTTCACCGCCGTGCCCATGGGTATGACGGCCGCTGAAATCATGGGCTGGATTGATTTTGGTGGCGGACAAGCGCTGTGGGAGGAACTTTCAGGCGAGTTCGGCATTATTGCGTTTCAAGGGGCGAATACAGGCCACCAAATGGGCGGCTGGTTTCGTCAGGAAATCAACGGCCTTGATGATTTTCGCGGCTTGAAAATGCGCATTCCTGGGCTGGGTGGCGACGTTATCCGCGCCCTTGGCGGCGCGGCCGAAGCCTTGCCTGGAAATGAAATCTACCAAGCTTTGCAAACCGGTCGGATCGATGCGACGGAATGGGTTGGGCCATGGAACGACTACTATCTTGGCTTTCATCGCGAAGCAAAGTTTCACTATGGCCCTGGTTTTCACGAGCCCGGCAGCTCACTCGCGGTCGGCATCAATCGCCGCAAATGGGATGAAATGACGCCAACCGAGCAAGCCATTATCAAAGCCGCCTGCAATGATGTGAACCATCTCTCCGTCGGTGAATTCACCTATCAAAATGGCGTCCATCTTGAAAAACTGGTCAATGAAGAAGGCGTGCAACTTCGCCAATTCCCAGATGACGTGATGGCACGTGTCAAAGAGATTGCGGCCGATATTCGCAGCGATGCCGGCTCCGGTAGCGATATAGAACGCAGAATTTATGAAAGTTTTGAAGACGCCTTAACGAAAATGCGAGGTTGGGCCCGTATTTCAGACAGTCCGTATCTTGCCGCTAGAGAACTCTAGGCGGTAGTCAAAAAACCGGTGAAGCGGCGAAAGCGGGCGACATGGAAACGTTTGTAACTGTCACGGGGACAGGGTTACGGTATGCGGGCTACGCCTTGCTACCGCTCTTGGTGCTCCCGCTTTTGGTTCTTCTGCTTCCGAAATCCTTGCAGCGCCCAGCGGATGGCTTGCGTTGGGTTTTGGACCGCACCAGCGGTCTCGCGATGGGATTTGCGGTGTCTGCCGCGTTTCTGATTATCCTCATTCAGCTCTGCGCTGTCTTGTTACGGTATGTGTTCGGTCTAAGCTTCAGTTGGCTGAATGACAGTGTAATCTTCACATTCGCCATGATTTTCATGCTCGGCGCCGCCGCAACGCTGCGAGATGACGGCCATGTGCGCGTTGACATTTTGCGCAACCGGTTCGGACCAGTGACCCGGTCGAGTATCGAATTGGTTGGGGCGATGGCGTTTATCTTCCCAATTAGCATTTTGATCCTGTACTCCGGCTCAGGATTGATCGCGCGGACCTGGATTGGCCTGGAACCGTTCAATGAGAGCGATGGGCTGCCGATCCAGTTTCTGTTCAAAACGCTCGTTCCGGTATTCGCCATTTTGATGATTGGGCAAGGACTGAGCCAGGCCCTTAAAGCCGCGCTGATTATCCGTGGGCAGCTTGCGGAGGATGCCGACCGTCCAGATCATGGTGGTGCGGTCTGATGGAACTCGAGCTCATTCTCGCATTGGGCATGTTCCTCTGCGCTATTTTGGCCCTGCTGGCGGGCTATCCCGTCGCTTTGACGCTGGGCGGGGTCGCATTGATTTTTGGTCTCATTGGCGTTGAATTGGGGCTCATTCCCCTGCCCATCCTGCGCAATCTACCGAGCCGAATTCTTGGATCGATGGAAAACCAGGTTTTGATCGCGGTGCCGCTCTTTGTCTTAATGGGCGTGATCCTTGAGCGCTCGCGGGTGGCGGATGACCTATTACATACGGCCAGCCGATTGCTGGCCCGAGTCCGCGGCGGGCTTGGTTATGCGGTTGTCATTGTCGGCGCATTATTGGCGGCATCCACCGGAATTGTCGGCGCCACAGTGATCACGATGACCCTCATCGCCCTGCCGACCATGTTGCGGCAAGGCTATGACCCGAAGCTGGCCACCGGAACGATTGCGGCGAGCGGGACACTTGGACAGATCATTCCGCCCAGTATCGTCCTGATCCTGCTGGCCGATGCTGTCTCGAATGCCAACCAGTCGGCGGCGATGCGCTCCGGTGGCGGCGCGGGTGTCGTCTCGGTCGGCGACTTGTTCGCCGGTGCCTTGCTGCCAGGACTGATGCTCGTCGGCCTGTATTTGGTCTATTTGGTAGTCACTGCAATCCTGCGTCCGAGCGCCAGCCCTGCCGTTTCCGTTGAGGACGATGGCGCACCATTGACCGGCGCAGAGATAGCCCGCAGCCTCGGCGCGCCACTGCTGTTAATTATTGCCGTTTTAGGGTCGATCCTCGCCGGACTGGCATCGCCGACAGAGGCGTCCGCCATTGGCGCCGGTGGGGCCCTTTTATTGGCGGGTCTGCGGCTCGCCCCGAGCCATGGCAAAGCGGGTGATTTGGCAAGCATCTGGGGCGCCTTTGCGAGCCTCTTACTGCTAGGTTTGCTCACCAATACACTCGATCTCACCGTCAATCGCGAAAGTATTCCGACCGGAGATATGATTGCCATCGCGATTGCGGCTTTGGCAAGCCTGGTCTTGCTGGGCGGAATCTTATCTGCTGCGCGAGTATTAATGCGCGCCAACCAGTTTGGCAGCGCGCTCACCTCTGGCGCACAAATCACCAGTATGGTGTTTTTGATATTGATTGGCGCCAGCCTGTTTGCGCTGGTGTTCAGAGCCTATGGCGGTGAGCACTATGTAGAGGCGCTTTTAACCAGCATCCCAGGTGGTTTATGGGGCGCGCTTGCGATTACCATGCTGGTCATGTTTCTGCTGGGCTTCTTCCTCGATTTTATTGAGATTGTATTTGTGGTCGTGCCGATCGTTGCGCCGCCGCTGATTATTCTTGGGGCGGACCCGGTCTGGCTGGCCATCTTAATGGCGCTCAATCTGCAGACGAGTTTTCTCACACCGCCATTCGGGTTTGCGCTTTTCTATCTGCGCGGCGCCGCGCCCGAGGGCGTCAAAACCATCGATATTTGGCGCGGGGCGATCCCGTATATTGGATTGCAATTGACGATGATCGCGCTGGTCGCTGCCATACCCTCACTGGCAACCTGGTTGCCTTCTGTGGCCGGTTAAAGCTCTAAAACTTGACCTCTGGCGGTGTGCTCATGCTGACTCGGTTTTCACCGAGATCGAAAAACTCGCGGGCCTCAAAGCTAAAGCTGCCCGCCACCAGTGATCCTGGGAACTGCTCTCGCGCGGTATTGTAGTCTTGGACCGCGGAATTGTAGAATCGGCGCGCCGCGGCGATTTTGTCCTCGATCACGGCGAGCTCGTCTTGCAGGTCTTTGAAGTTTTCATTGGCCTTTAGATCAGGATACGCTTCAGCCAAGGCGAACAAGCGTCCCAGCGCCTGTCCCAACACTCCTTCAGCCGCTCCCATTTCGCCGGGCGTCGTCGCGTCGACAGCGCTCTGGCGGGCTTTGATCACCTCATCCAATGTTTCACGTTCGTGCGCCGCATATCCTTTGACCGTCTCCACCAAGTTTGGAATCAGATTCTGGCGTTGCTTAAGCTGCACATCGATATCGGCGAAGGCCTGGTTGCAGCGCTGGCGTTTGGCGACCAAACCATTGTAAATCCCGACAATAAAGACGCCGAGCAAGACCGCTAGGCCGAGGATTACGTACAATGGTGTCATTCGGATTTCTCCCTTTTAATTCTGATCCCTAGCCAGGAGTAATTGGCATATGCCGCTGGCGCAAGGTTCATGCGTCAACAAGCACACGCGCTCTTGCAAACACATCGTGATACATTTGTTTAGTTAGTCGCCCAGTGTTCATGTTGTAACGTGAACACAGATAGCTTGAGAGCATTGTCAAATCACTAACCGCATCGTCGGTCCCTTGTCCGGGACGTCCCGCAGCCGAACCCCTGGCGCTCTCGAGGTCAAATCATGGCGGGTGCGACCGAGGCTTAGAGGCTTAGAAGCAGTTCAATACCGTTTAGCGCAGCGATGCGGGGCTTGAACACCTCTGGCTGAATGCCTTGGGGATTGGGGCAATTCGCCCTATATGTGAATGCAAGCGCCGCTTGCGCTCGCCTGCTGCACTGCATATAAAGGCGAGCTACAGGAGATATGCATGGCCCGTGTGACCGTTGAGGACTGCGTCGACAAAGTCCCAAACCGATTTGACTTAATCCTTCTCGCTGCGCAGCGGGCCCGGATGATTCGCGAAGGGTCGCCGATTACGGTTGATCGTGACAATGATAAGGATCCAGTCGTATCGTTGCGCGAAATTGCAGACGAATCGATCGATTTGAAAGTCGTGAAAGAATCCCTTGTTGCTGAATTGCAAGAAGTTCGCCCGGGTGAGGAAGAAGAACGTGAAGCCGACCGCATTGCCTTGCAATCCGGCCCTGCGGCAACTGAAGAAGACGTCATGCGCGCCTATCAAGCGGAACTTGAATCTGGCCGCGACGATCGAATGTAGGTGTGAATGGCAACAGCGACCGTCAAAATCTCAAGCCGGTCGCGCGCTTCCAGGTCGCCGCGCGGCGTAAGCGATGATGTTCCGTTTCTAACCAAAGAAGAGCTGGCAGGCATGGTGCTTGCCTACCAACCGGATGCCGACCGCAATCGGATTATGCGCGCCTATGACTTTGCCCGCGAAAAGCATGGCGATCAGCTCCGTCAGTCTGGAGATCCGTACTATTCGCATCCTGTACGCGTCGCGACGCTGCTGGCATCGATCCGCCTCGATGAGGCCACGATCCTCGCCGGCTTATTGCACGATACGGTAGAGGATTGCGATGATGTCGACCTTGCTTTGATTGAAAGCGAGTTTGGCGGCGATGTTGCGGAACTCGTTGATGGAGTCACCAAGCTCGGGCAGCTTGAGTATCGCAGCGAGGCCAGTAAGCAAGCTGAGAATTTCCAGAAATTCATTCTCGCGACCGTCAACGATATTCGCGTATTGCTGGTGAAGCTCGCGGATCGCATGCACAATATGCGCACGCTGCATTTCAAGAAAAAGGAAGACTCGCGCCGCCGGGTTGCCCGCGAGACGATGGATCTCTACGCCCCGCTGGCGCGCCGGGTCGGCCTTCACTATGTCGCGTCCGAGATGGAAGACCTCGCCTTTCAACATCTTAATCCAGAAGCGCGGGCCCAGATACTCGCACAGCTTGAAGCGCTGGAATCGCGAAACAAGGACGATCTTGAGCGCATTCGCTTAGCCATCCGGCAGGTTTTGGAGCGCGAGGGCATTGAAGGGCGGATCAAGGGACGCCGCAAAGAGCCCTATTCGATATGGCGCAAGCTGGAAAAGAAATCGATCTCGTTTGAAGACGTCGCGGACATTTTCGGATTCCGCGTCATCGTCGAGCATGTGCCGCAGTGTTATACCGTGCTTGGCGTGTTCCACACAGAGTGGGCCTGCCTGCCAGACCGTTTTCGAGATTTTATTTCTGTGCCCAAACCCAACGGATACGCCTCGCTTCACACAACGGTTCGCGCGAGCGGGAATCGCTTAGTGGAACTGCAAATCCGGACCGAGGAGATGGATGATACCGCAGAGCGCGGGGTCGCGGCGCATTGGACGTATAAAGACAGTTCTTACGGCTTTGACGTTGACAGTTCGAGAGCCGCAGGCCTCGACCCAGCTGCCAACCTCCGCGCGTTTGGAGAACTTCTCGCCCATGGCGGCGATGCCGATGATTTTCTCGAACACGCGAAAATGGAGATGTATCGCACACACGTCTTCGCGTTTACACCGAAGGGTCGCCTCGTCCTACTGCCAGCTGGCTCGATGCCGCTAGACTTTGCCTATGCCGTTCACACGGCCGTCGGCGACACCTGCGAGGGGGCGCTGATCAATGGGAAGCCGCGAAATCTCCGCACGCCCCTACAGAATGGCGATGTGGTGGAGATTATTCGCCGCGATGAAAAACGGCCCTTGCCGGGCTATGAGACTCTATGCGGGACCGGACGCGCCCGCGCCGCGCAACGCCGTTTGCGCCGCGACCTAGAGACGCAAACGTTCGCAAATCTTGGCCGCAATATGCTCGAACGTGCGCTGCGTCAGCACGATCTCGACCCCGTGAGCATTGACATAAGACAAATTTCGGAACGGGCCGGGTTTGAAGGCGTTCAAGCCATGTATGAAGCGCTTGGCCGCAGTCACGACGAAGTCGCACGGATTCTAGATGTCGCTTTCCCAGGGCTTGAAATCGCCGATGAGAACGCGACCGCAAAGCTGGTGATCGACGATGAGCATGCCGCGAGTATGATCGCGGGAGAAAATTTACGGCCAGGCGTGACCCTGCATTTAGGAGAGTGTTGCCACCCAATCCCGGGGGATCGGATCGTCGGCTTAAGACAGCCCGATAAAGGCATTGTCGTTCACACGATTTACTGCGGTACCGTCGCCGAATTCGATGATCGGCCAGAGCTTTGGGTGGATCTGCAATGGACCGAATTGTCTAAATCGGGCGTGCGCGCGGTTGGACGCATCGCCGTCAATGCTGCGGACAATAAAGGTGTCCTCGCGCAGCAATGCAGTGTCGTTGCGCAAGCGGGCGGGAATATTATCGGGGTTGCCACGCGCAGCCGTGGGCCGGGTTTTTTGGAACTTGTGTTTGATATCGAAGTCGACGATCTGCGCCATTTGGAACAGATCAAAGCAGCCTTACGGGCGCTCGCCGTCGTTGAGCGCGTCGAACGTCTCGAGGAGAGCGAATTTGAATAGTGACGAGGTGTTACAGGTTTTTCGGGATGCGGGGGCGCTCTTAGAGGGGCATTTCATCCTATCCTCCGGGCGCCGCAGCCCCGTCTTCTTGCAAAAAGCCCTGGTCTTTTCGCGTCCTGAGCTGTCGGCCAAACTCTGTAGCGCGCTCGCCGAGAAAGTCCGCGCGAAGCTCGGCGATATTGATGTCGTCGTCGGGCCGGCCATGGGCGGGGTCATCCCGAGCTATGAGCTCGCCCGGCATCTTGGCTGCCGCGCTGTCTTTGTCGAGCGCGTCGAGGGCGAGTTTGAATTGCGGCGCAGTTTTGAACTCTTCCCCTCGGACCGCGTGCTCATCGCTGAAGACATTGTCACAACGGGATTGTCTTTCCGCGAAACCGTGACGGCATTACAGGCCCTGCCCGGCACGCTGGTGGGCGGGTCCTGTATTATCGATCGCAGCGGCGGCGAGGCCGATGTGGGGTGCGAACTTGTCTCACTCGCCGCGATCAAGTTTCCCGACTATGACGCCGATCACCTGCCACCAGAGCTGAAAAATATTGAAGCTCATAAACCTGGCAGCCGGGGGCTTATGGCATGACTGAACACCTCAGACTGGGCGTCAATATCGATCATGTCGCAACGATCCGGAATGCCCGTGGCGGCGCATTCCCAGATCCGGCGCGCGCCGCAGAGTTGGCTCAAAAGGCGGGCGCTGACGGCATCACAATCCATCTGCGCGAAGACCGACGCCACATTCGCGATGACGATTTGGCCCGCATTCGCAGCGCAACGGATCTACCAATAAATCTCGAAATGGCGGTCACCGAGGAAATGATTGTCATTGGCGAACGCTTTGAACCCGATGCCGCATGTTTTGTCCCGGAAAAGCGGGAAGAGCGAACCACCGAAGGCGGTCTTAACGTAGCGGGTCTCCACAATCAGGTGGCGCCCGCGGTTGGTCGTTTACGGGACGCTGGATCGCGCGTCTCGCTTTTTATCGAGCCTGATCCGGTGCAGATTGCAGTCGCGGAAGTCCTCGGCGCGCCGGTGGTCGAGTTGCACACGGGCAAATACGCAGAATTGTGGCTCGCCGGCGAGACCGCAGCGATCGAAGGCGAATTGGACAAGCTCAAGCACGCGGCCAAAGAAGCCGCGAAACGCGGGATTGAGCCGCATGCGGGGCATGGCTTGACCTATGAGAATGTCGGGCCTGTGGCGGCGATTCCGGAACTCGCCGAGCTTAATATTGGACACTTCCTCATCGGCGAGGCAGTGTTTGTCGGATTAGAGGCGTCGATCGCGGAAATGCGGCGGCGCATGGATGATGCGCGCACATGATTATCGGCATCGGCAATGATCTCTGCAACATTGAGCGCATTCGCCGTTCTTTGGACCGATTTGGCGAGCGCTTCGAGAATCGATGCTTCACGACAGGTGAGATTGCCAAAGCCAGACGCCGACGCTTAACCGCAGAGACATATGCAAAGCGTTTTGCTGCGAAAGAAGCCTGCGCCAAAGCGCTTGGGACGGGGGTGCCACGCCGCGGTGTGCACTGGAAAATGATCGAAGTGGTCAATTTGCCCTCCGGCAAACCAACCCTCCATCTAACCGCTGGGGCTGAGGCGCGCCTCGCTGAGATTACGCCGGATGGCCATGTAGCGATGGTGCACTTGACGATGACGGACGACCATCCTTGGGCCGAAGCTCAGGTCATAATCGAGGCCCGGCCAGTATGAAACGCCCATCTCGGCCGAAACGCACGCGATTGCGCGCCAATGCAAAAGCGTCGCGCCAACCGAACCTGAGCATCGATCAGCGCCGCGCTTTAGAGCAGGCAATGGGTTACAAGTTCAAAGATGCCGACCTGCTCAACCGCGCCCTGATTCATCCGAGCTTGATCGATGAATATCGCGGCTCAGTTGGGTTTTCCAATCAAAGATTGGAATTCCTCGGTGACCGTGTATTGGGTCTGGTGATCGCCGAAATGCTGATCAATAAATATCCCAAAGAGCGCGAAGGGTTTCTGACCAAAGTTTACCACGCCCTGGTCAGCGGACAAACCTGCGCCGATGTCGGCACGCAATTGCAATTGCGGGACTATCTGTTCATGGATCGCTCGATGCATACCAGAAACACTGCCAGCTATGACAAAGCCGTCGCCGATGCGGTAGAGTCGCTGATTGCTGCGATTTACTTGGATGGTGGGTTAGATGCCGCAGAACGCTTCATCAAACGCTGTTGGGTCTTCGATCGATTGCAACAAGATCATTCAGGGGCAGACGCCAATCCGAAGACCCGTCTGAGCGATTGGTGCGGGGCTCATCACACAGCCTATGCCGTCTATGAAACCATCGACACGCGCGGGCCGGATCACAATCCAATCTTCACCGTTAAGGCGTCCGTGGAGGGGCATGGCGAGGCCCTGGCCAAAGGCGGCAATAAAGCCGAAGCAGAGCGCGCAGCTGCTGAAGCGCTGTTACAACGCCTTGAGGCCTCATGACCGATTTTGATCCAATCACGCTATCTGAGGCGGACATCACACATGCTGGGTTTGCCGCAATTATCGGTGCGCCGAATGCGGGCAAATCGACTCTCACCAATCACCTTGTCGGCACCAAAGTGGCGATTGTGACGCACAAAGTTCAGACCACGCGCTTCCCTGTGCGCGGGGTCGCGCATCACGCCTCTACGCAAATTGTTCTGGTCGACACACCTGGGATCTTTCGGGCCAAGAAACGCCTTGATCGGGCAATGGTCAAAGCCGCTTGGTCGGGCGCGGACGAAGCAGATGCGATTGTACATTTGATCGACGCCTCGGCCTGGGTGGCTGACAGAGAGGAAACCGCAACGGCCGCTCAAAAACGCTCTGTCGAAGACGATGCCCGCGTGATTGAGACCCTTAAACGAAATGGCCAGAAAGCCCTTTTAGCGTTGAATAAAATCGATCTCTTTCCGCATGAAAAGATCCTACCCATTATGGCGGAGCTCAACGCAAAGGCCGTTTACGATGAGATCTTTATGATCTCGGCGCTGAACGGCGACGGGATTGCGCCATTGCGCGAGAAACTGGCCACGCAAATGCCAGCCGGGCCGGCGCTTTACCCCCCAGATCAAACTGCTGACTTGCCGTTGCGTCTGCTCGCGGCCGAAGTGACGCGCGAGAAATTAATGCTGCGGCTGCATCAGGAACTGCCATATCAATTGATGGTCGAGACCGAAAGTTGGGAACCGTTTGACAATGGCGCGGTTCGCATTCGCCAAGCCGTGGTGATCGCGCGGGAGCAGCACAAAGGCATGGTTTTGGGAAAAGGCGGCGCCTCGATTAAGGCGATCAGCAAAGCGGCCCGTGAAGAATTGTCAGAAATGCTTGGTCAGACCGTGCACTTATTCTTGTTCGTGAAAGTCGACCCGAAATGGATGGATCGACGCGACGCTTATCAAGCCATCGGACTTGAGTTTGATGCCTAGGAGCGTTCGCTATGGAGTGGCGTGATCAAGCCCTCATTCTCGGCGGTCGAAGATTCGGTGAAAGCGGGCTCATTCTGGATGTTTTGACGGCCTCTAAGGGTCGGCGCTCTGGCTTGGTCTATGGCGGTGCCAGTCGCAAAAAGCGGGCTCAATATGAACCCGGTAATGCTGTGGAGCTCTCTTGGTCGGCCCGGCTCGAGGAACAGCTCGGTCGCTTCACAGTGGCCGAGACGATCAATAGCCGCGCCGGTCGCTATCTTGACCGCCCCGAAGCCCTCGCGGCGATTACCACGATTGCAGCCTTACTGCGCGGCGCTTTGGATGAGGGCGATGCGGCCGGTTCTGCGCTTTATGGACCTACGACGCTCTTGCTGGATGCGCTTGAGACCTGGCCGGTTTGGCCCGCTCTGTATGCGAGATGGGAACTTGGACTGCTCTCGGCCCTTGGGTTTGGATTGGATCTCACAAAGTGTGCTTTATCCGGCGCAAATGACGGGCTCACGCATGTCTCACCCAAAACCGGTCGGGCCGTCTGCGGCTCGGAAGCCGAAGGCTATGTGGATCGGTTGTTTCGACTGCCCGCCTTTTTGATCGATCCAGCCGCGATCGCGATGGCTGAGGATATTCAAGACGCATTGGCGCTGACCGGCTATTTCCTAGAAGCCCGGCTCTTCGCGGCCGTGCACAAGCCATTGCCCTCGGCGCGGGGCCAATTGGTGCCAAAACTCATCGGATAGCCCTGCCCTCATTCAACTCCCATTCAGCCAGAACCGCGCAAGGAAAAAGCGTGTGTTCCGGGGTAGAGAGGCAATTAAAAAGGCTGATCATGAAAAACACAATTCTCATTAGCGGCGTAAGCGTCATACTCTTAGGGCTCGCAGGTTGCATTCACGTGGATGAAGGCCACCGGTTTGATTCAGAAGAGATTTCTCGCAATACCGAAACCGCGCTGCGGGTCTGCGGTGGTCCCGGCACCGTGGCAGACGTCTCGGACGAAGGGTTTTCCTGTAAAAGCGAGTAAACACCTCTGCCTGTCTTAGCGACAGGTTTCAACGCTGCCCATGTCGAGATGAAAATGATCGCCATGGGCGGCGTTATAGTCTGGCCCGAGGGTTGCCGAGAATAAGCGACACGCTTGTTTGTGGACACGCTTAAGGTATCTCCCGGCTTTGCTGCGCTCCCGCCAATGCGCTCTGACGCGAATATGAGTGCCATCCTCTAAGATAAAGCCGGATATATCGATCGCATTCGCGTAAGAGTGCTGCGAACGCACCTGTGTTCCGGCAATGTTCCGGCAGCTGAATGACCCATAGGTTTCAATCTGACGCAAGGGAGATCCGAATATCCGCTCGGCTTGCGGACGCAGGACGTGGCGCTCCCAGATATGATAGGCTGCGAGCTGATGGCAAGTCAGGCGCAGCGGGGCCGCGTTCAACGGCGTCAGCGAGCGCTTCAGATGCAAGGTTTCATCGAGCGGACAGCGCGAATCGGCGCCATCGGCCGTGAGAACCTCAAACTCGACCCCGGCGTCAATCAGCGTTTGGCGGCACAGCGCCTCATCCTGCTTGAGTTTTGCGAGTTTCGCTTGCGTCGCCCACCCTACTGGCTCGGTCAGGTCCGGCGGTCGCAGCGGATTGTGTTGCGGCGGCAAGACCCGGTGAACGAGATAAATCACCACCATTGTCGCAACGCCCATAATCATCAATCGCCAGTGGTGCATGGTATTCCTTCATTAACCAAACGGCGTTTTCTGCTAGTCTGACGAGGAGTGTGGCGATTCTACGCCCATACCATAAAGATCGAGGCATGCATGTCAGACCTTATCGAGCCAGAAGATGATCGGATCATCAATGAGCCCCTGAGTGAGGCGCTCACCAAGCGTTACTTGGCGTATGCGCTGTCGACCATCACGTCTCGCGCCCTGCCCGATGTCCGAGATGGTCTGAAACCAGTGCAACGCCGTATCCTGTACGGCATGCGGGAGTTAAAGCTCAACCCGGATGGCGGATATCGCAAATGCGCCAAAGTCGTCGGCGAAGTGATGGGCAACTATCACCCTCATGGCGATGCTTCAATTTATGACACCATGGTCCGGTTGGCGCAGGATTTTTCGGTCCGCTATCCGCTCGTCGATGGCCAAGGCAATTTCGGCAATATTGACGGCGATAGCGCCGCGGCGATGCGTTATACCGAAAGCCGGATGACCGAAGCGGCGCAATTGCTGCTCGATGGGCTGAATGAAGACGCGGTCGATTTCAAACCGACTTATGACGAAAATGATGAAGAGCCGGTGGTGCTACCGGCCGGCTTTCCCAACCTCCTCGCCAATGGCGCGACCGGCATCGCGGTTGGAATGGCCACCAGCATTCCGCCGCACAATGTCGCCGAGGTGATCGATGCGGCGCTTCTATTGATTGATCGGAAAACCACAAGCACGGAAGAGCTTTTAGAAGTCATGCCGGGCCCCGACTTTCCGACAGGCGGGGTCATCGTTGAGCCGAAAGCGTCCATTCTTGAGGCTTATGAAACCGGGCGTGGTAGCTTTCGGATGCGCGCCAAGTGGCAGGTCGAAGATCTCGGCCGCGGCACCTGGCAAGTGGTGGTCACTGAAATCCCTTACCAAGTCCAAAAGTCAAAACTTATAGAGCGCCTCGCGGATCTGATCGAAACCAAGAAAGCGCCTCTGCTTGCCGATGTACGCGATGAAAGCGCCGAAGATATTCGCCTGGTCCTGGAGCCGCGGGCGAAAACGGTCGAACCGGACGTGTTGATGGAAAGCCTGTTCCGCATCTGCGATTTAGAGACGCGATTCAGCCTCAATATGAATGTCTTACACAAAGGTGCACCGCAGGTCATGGGACTGCGCCAAGTCTTGCGCGCCTATCTTGATCATCGCCGCGAAGTCGTGGTTCGCCGTGCCCAATTCCGGCTCGATAAAATCGAGAAGCGCCTGCACCTGCTGGATGGCTATCTCATTGCCTATCTCAACATTGATGAAGTCATCCGCATCATTCGCGAGGAAGATGAACCGAAACAAGTCATGATCGACCGCTTTGGAATCACAGACGTTCAAGCCGAAGCGATCCTCAATCTCCGCTTGCGCGCGTTGCGCAAACTCGAAGAGATGGAGATCCGTAGAGAACACGAATCTCTCACCGAAGAACGCAGCGATATTGTTGCCATGCTCGGCTCTGAAGCGCGTCAGTGGACCAAGGTCAAAAGACAGTTGAAAGACGCGCGTAAAGTCTTCGACCCTGAAACAGACCTCGGACGACGGCGCGCGGCGTTCGACGATGCCCCCGAAATTGATGTAGGCGCGGCACTCGAAGCCTCGATGCCCAAAGAATCGCTGACTGTGGTCCTGTCCAAAAAAGGTTGGATCCGCGGCATGAAAGGCCACGGCATCGATCTTTCATCAGCGAAATTCAAAGATGGCGACACCTTGCTCTTCTCGGAAGAAGTGGTGACGACCGACAAATTGATTTTGATGTCGTCGGACGGACGCGCCTTCACGCTGCCCTGCGACAAACTCCCCAGCGGCCGTGGACATGGCGAGCCGATCCGCATTTCCATCGATCTGGAGGACAGTGTCGATATTGTCGGAATGTTCAAACTGGACGGTGCCCGCAAGCGGATTATGGCCTCCGACGCGGGATATGGATTTATCGTTCAAGAGCGCGAACTGGAATCAAACCGTAAAGCCGGTAAGTCGGTCGTTTCCGTGCCCGAAGGCGGCAAGTTGCAGGTCGTTGATTTGGCCCGCGGCGATTATGTCGCAGTGATTGGCACGAATAAGAAGCTGCTCATCTTCCCGCTCGACGAATTGCCAGAAATGGCCCGCGGCAAAGGCAACAAGCTGCAAAACTATCGCGGCACAGACCGATTGGCGGATGCGATCGTTTTCGATGCAGAGGATGGGCTGATTGTGACGGATGGTGCGGGCCGAATGCGCGGTTTCCCAGAATGGCGCGAATGGGTCGGCAAACGCGCCCAAGCGGGCAAGTCCGCGATGCGCGGCTTCCCCCGGTCCGGCAAGTTTACGGGCTGAGCGCGAACCGCTAGACCTTTAAAATGATCACACCAGCTTATTTGCAGAGGATGGCGCGATACAATCGTTGGCAGAATGAGAGCATTTACCACGCAGCAGATGCCCTTTCTGATGCCGAACGCCGACTGGATCGGGGCAGTTTTTTCAAATCGATTCATGCGACGCTGTCGCACATTTTGTGGGCGGATCAGCTCTGGATGAGCCGTCTCGCGGGATGGCAAAAGCCGACGGGACCGTCTCGTGATGAGCCGCTCTATCGTGATTGGGAAGATCTTAAAGCTCGGCGATCCGCGGCAGATGCCGAATTCTTGGCCTGGGCCGAAGCGCTTGCGCAAAGTGATATTGATGGCGATCTGGAATGGTATTCAGGCGCGTTGAAACGCGATATGCGCAGCCCTCGGGCGCTTTGTATGATGCAGGTTTTCAATCATCAGACCCATCATCGCGGGCAAGTTCACGCGATGCTGACTGCAGTTGGCGTCATCCCAGAAGACACGGACATCCCGTTTATGCCCGATGCGTATCTGACGTAAGCCCCCATCTTGTGTCGCACGCTTGATAGCGAAATCTCAGACGCCGAGCACGTCAGACATATTATAATATCCAGGGGCTTGGCGAACCGCCCACGCAGCCGCTTTGATCGCGCCGTGCGCAAAGACGGAGCGATTGAGCGCGGTGTGGCGCAAGGAAATAATCTCCAAGTTGGACCCAAAGCTCACCTCATGGTCGCCTACCACATCCCCCATACGACGAACAGCGAACGCGATCTCACCCGCTTCTCGGCGGGCGTCCGGACCATCATATGGGGCGCGGGCTTGCTCTGATAAGGCGTGTCCACGACCCTCAGCGGCGGCGGCCCCCAGCATCAAGGCGGTACCGGATGGCGCATCAACTTTATGCCTGTGATGGGTTTCTAAGATTTCGATATCCCAGTCATGCCCAAGCCGCGCCGCTGCTTGGCGGACCAGGGCCTCGAGCAGATTTACGCCCAGAGAGAAGTTTCCGGCCTTTACAATGGCCATCTTGGCTGCGGCAGCTTGGATCGCGGTTTCTTGCGCCGGGTCAAAGCCGGTTGTGCCAATAACCGCCGCTTTCACGCCGCGCGCTGGGAGCTCCGAAAGCGCCTGCAGCGTCGCCTCTGGAACGGTGAAGTCGATCCAGACATCACAATCAGTCGCTGCCGCAGAGACGTGGTCTGAGATGGCGACCTCAATCGGGTCTTGCCCAATCAAGCGCCCAATATCGCTGCCGATCAGGCTGGAGCCGGGCGCCTCCGTGCCACCGCTGACGAACAGGCCCTGCTCAAGCGCCGAGCGGACCAGTTGTTTTCCCATTCGACCCCCGCATCCGGCCACGGCGATATTGATATGCTCAGTCATGGCCGCCTTATACTCAGCTTCGCGCGTCTGGCCACTAGGCAGCGCGTTTTGGCGCTGCTAAGGCCGCGCGCATGTACCAAATTCACGCGCGTGGTCCGCGGTCTGCCATCGAAATTGCTTGGGATACGCTCGCTTGGACCGATCCGTCGCCAGCGAGTGCCGTCGATGCGAAGGAAGAGACCCGGACGGTTTGGCGATTGGACGCGTATGCGGACAACGAAACCAACGCGCGCGCGTGCATTGACTTGATCCAAGAAGTGGCCCCGGAATTAACCCCTGTCATCGCGCCGCTCCCGAATCGAGATTGGGTCGCGCTCTCGCTTGAGGGATTGCCGCCAGTCACCGCTGGACGTTTTATGGTCAGCGGCAGCCACGCCATACGGGATCACAAACCCGGGAAAACGCACATTCTAATCGAAGCCGGTCCGGCCTTTGGCACCGGGCATCACGGCACCACGCTGGGGTGCCTTTTAGGCTATGAACACGTTCTCAGGACGAAGCGTCCAAAAACGCTATTGGATATCGGAACGGGCTCGGGTGTGTTGGCAATCGCTGCGGCGAAGACCAGCGCCAAGCGTGCGATCGGGACAGAAGTCGACCCTCAAAGCGTTGCAGTGGCGCGCGACAATGCCAGGAAAAACGCGGTGGGTCGTCGATTTCAGGTCTACCACACCCGAGGCACAACGAATGCGCTCATTCAGCGCTCTGCGCCGTATGATTTGGTCTTTGCCAACATCTTGGCACGACCGCTGGTCCAGCTCGCACCGCGCGTCAGTCCACTGATTGGTCGACGCGGGCACCTGATCCTGTCGGGTTTGCTGACCCATCAAGAGCCTGACGTCCGCGCCGCTTATATCGGGCGTGGTCTGAACCTGATCAAACGGATCCGCCTGGATGGCTGGAGCACACTCGTTTTGCGTCGCTCAGCGCATTAGTGCGCCAAGCGGCGTGCTTGTCGAGCGTTTCGCTGCGCCAATAGACGGGGGCGGCCAACAAAAGCATCATCTGCCATCGCGATGGAAACCCGATTCATGGGCTCTGATTGCTGAATATTTTCGTGATTTGAAGCAATCCCACCCTGCAAGGCAGTGTTGCGACGAATAAGATCTAATGGTTTCATAAGAGTAGTCCTGGGAGGTTATTTTATATTGCACCTACATAGGAAAAAAGAGTTATGAAAAAATGCACAAAGTGCGCTTTTTCTATTCTTTCTTGCATATCTCTTTTTCACCTTTGCAGGGATCGAGGATCGAGACTAACTATGCAGCATGAACCAAAATTTTGATGTCAAAGGCGGCGCGCAAATCGGCCGCAAAAACCTGCCTCAGCTACGGATCATTCTCTCACAAATGGGCCTGGATGGCGTCTATGTCCCGCATGAGGACGAGTATCAGAATGAGTACTTGCCGGATGCGAACGAGCGCTTGGCCTGGATCACTGGATTTAGCGGGTCGTTTGGGTCGGCGCTGATTTTAAAAACGCGCGCCGCGCTGTTCATTGACGGGCGTTATACGATCCAAGCGGCGGATCAGACGGACCATGACTTATTTGAGCGCGTCGGCGTGCCAGATCCCGGTCCGTTCGCGTGGCTGGCGCGACAGTCGCTCACCGGTCAAACGCTGGGCTATGATCCAAAACTGATGACCCCCAATGATGTCGAGCGGCTCCAAAACGCAGCGTCAAAAGCCGGCGCTGTGCTTCAAGCGCTGGATCAAAATCCGATCGATGCCGCTTGGACCGACCGACCGGATCAACCGATGGCGCCAATCGTACCGCATGCGACTGAATTTGCAGGGCAATCTTCAGACGAAAAACGCGAACTGATCGGTGCGCACCTTCGCCAAGCGGGCGCTGACGCCGTGGTCTTAACGGCGCCCGCAAGCATTGCCTGGCTTTTGAACATTCGCGGCGGCGACGTGGCCTGCTCGCCTTTGCCGCTGGCGCGGGCGATTTTGCGCCAGGATGGTCGCGCGACTCTGCTGATCGATCCCGCTAAGGACAATGCGGAGCTGCGCGCCCACCTCGGCAACCAGGTTTCGATCGCCTCGATAGAGTCGTTGAAGTCGGAACTTGAGGCACTGAAAGCGCAGACCGTAAGCCTCGATCCGGACCTTGCATCGGCTTGGTTCTTTCAAACACTCGAGGCGGCTGGCGCGACCTTGCTCCGGCAGCAGGATCCCGTCCTGCTCCCGAAAGCGTGTAAAAATGCGGCAGAGCTTAAGGGCACTGTCGCGGCCCATCGCCGCGATGGCGCAGCTGTGACGAGGTTTCTGCATTGGCTCGACACGGATGCTCAGTCCGGGACGGCGACAGAGATCGACGCTGCCCTCAAGCTGCTCGACTTCCGCACGGACGATCAGTCGTTGAAAGACATGTCCTTTGAGACGATTTCCGGGGCCGGACCAAATGGCGCTTTGCCACATTATCGCGTCTCTTCGGCGTCCAATCGAACCCTCGAGCGTGGAACGCTGTATCTGGTCGATAGTGGTGGCCAGTATCCGGACGGGACAACCGATATCACCCGGACCGTCGCGATTGGTGAGCCATCCAGCGATATGCGCAGGCACTATACGCTGGTGCTCAAAGGCCATATCGCGTTGGATAGAGTACGCTTTCCAGACGGCACAACGGGCACGCATTTGGACACGCTTGCCCGCCATGCTCTGTGGCAGGCCGGGCTGGACTATGACCATGGGACCGGACACGGGGTTGGCGTTTATCTTGGCGTTCACGAAGGCCCGCAGCGCATCGCCAAAGTCTGGAATGAGACGCCCTTAAGGCCGGGCATGATCGTTTCGAATGAGCCAGGCTATTATAAAGAGGGCGCCTACGGCATTCGGATCGAAAACTTGCAATATGTGACGCCACCCGAAGCAATCGAAGGGGGCGATCGCCCGATGCTGGGATTCGAGTGTTTGAGTTTTGCACCTTTGGCGCGCGGACTGATCCAGACTGAATTGCTAACCCTCGATGAGCGCGATTGGGTGGACGATTACCATCAACGCGTTCGAGCTGAAATCGGTCCCCAATTGGACAGCGCGACGGCCCACTGGTTAGAGCAAGCCTGCGCGCCGCTTTAAGCGTTTTGAATCAGGGCGATCCACTCCGCTTCCGTCATCACTGATACGTCCAGATCTTGCGCTTTTTTCAGTTTTGACCCGGCGCCAGGACCCGCGACAAGAATATCGGTACGGGCGGAAACCGAGCCCGACACTTTCGCCCCAAGCGCGGTCGCGCGGGCTTTCGCTTCATCACGCGTCATCGCTTCGAGCGTGCCCGTGAAGACGACGGTTTTGCCTGCTACTGGGCTTTCTGACGCCGGCGCCTCGCCATCTAAGACCTGCACTTCTGCCAAGAGCGCGGTCATCATGGTTTGGTTGTGCGCCTCGCTGACAAAGGTTTTCAAAGACCCCACCGCTGCCCCGCCAATGCCATCAATCGCTTTCAGGCTCTGCTCAGCCTCGCCGTCCGGTTCGTCCCGCGCGGTTTCGACCGCCTGCCAAAACGCCTGCCAGCTGACAAACGTTCGAGCGAATAGATCAGCTGTGGTTTGGCCGACATGGCGAATGCCGAGTCCATTTAAGAACCGGGCGAAAGGCACGGATCGTCGATCCTCAATCGCGGCCAGCAATTTGCGCGCTGAGACGTCACCAAAGCCCTCCCAAGTTGACAAGGGCTCACGACCGGCAGCGGCGATCCGATCGGGCAGCTGAAAAATATGTTGAGGCGCCGTAATGATCCCGGCATCATAGAACAGCTCGATCTGTTTCGCGCCCAAGCCATCAATATCGAGCGCTTTGCGCGACACGAAATGCTTCAGGCGCTCGACGATTTGCGCGGGACAGGTCAATCCGCCCGTGCACCGCCGTCGCACGTCTTCTTTCCCCTTCTCATCCAATTCGCGCACCGCTTGCGACCCGCATTCCGGGCAAACCTCTGGCATCGAAAAGGCCGGCCCGCGGTCGGATCGGTCCGGATCGATAACGCGCAGAATTTGCGGGATAACATCTCCGGCGCGTTGGATCTCAACGTCATCGCCGACTCGGACATCCAAGCGCGCGATTTCGTCTTCATTGTGCAAAGTCGCATTCGAAACGACGACACCGCCAACCGTCACCGGCGACAGTCGCGCGACCGGCGTGAGCGACCCCGTCCGCCCGACTTGGATGTCAATCGCTTCTAGTTTTGTAACCGCTTTCTCGGCGGGGAATTTATGGGCAATGGCCCAACGCGGGAACCGGCTGACTTGCCCGAGCCGAGCTTGCCAATCGAGGCGATCGATTTTGTAGACAATGCCGTCAATATCGTATCCTAAAGCCGCCCGGCTTTCGACCATGTCGTGATAAGCCTCAAGCAGTCCTTCAACGCTGGAGTGGCTGGCAAAGAGCGGGTTGGTTTGAAACCCCCACTCCGCCAATTTTTGGACCGCTTCGCTCTGTGTGTCTGCGAACGGGTCGGAGACCGTACCCCAGGCATAAGCGAAGAATTTTAAGGGACGCTGCGCCGTAATTTTGGGGTCTTTCTGCCGCAACCCGCCAGCGGCTGCATTGCGCGGGTTCATATAGGTTTTGCGGTCCGCAGCGGCTTCAGTTTGGTTCAACTGAATAAAGTCATCGGTTGCCATATAGACTTCGCCGCGGACTTCGATTTGCCTCGGCCAGCCATTGCCCGCGAGCCGATCAGGAATGGTCTCGAGCGTACGCGCATTCGCTGTGACATCCTCGCCAACACGGCCATCGCCGCGCGTCGCCGCCCGGCTGAGCCTGCCATACTCATAGGTCACGCTGAGCGACAGACCATCAATCTTTGGTTCGGCCGTTATTGCCAGCGGAGTTTCGGCGGAAAGCCCCAAAAACCGCCGCACACGATCGGCAAAATCTTGAACGTCTTGGTCGGAAAAGGCATTGTCCAGCGATAGCATCGGCAAACCGTGTTCGATTTTGCCAAAGCCGTCTGAGACAACGCCGCTCACCGAATGGCTCGGACTGTCCGATCGGGTCAGATGCGGAAACTTCGCCTCGATCGCCAAGTTGCGCCGGCGCAGACGATCATATTCAGCATCGGTTAAATGCGGGGCGTCCTCGCCATAATAACTCGCATCGGCAAGTTTGATTTCCGTGACAAGTCGCGCCAATTCCTTGCGGGCCTGGTCCTCACTCAGCGAGTCGACCGCTATGTCTGCACTCATGCCGCCTCCAGCAATTTCGACGCCGCCGCACGGGCCTCGTCGGTAATGCTGGAGCCTGACAACATTCGGGCGATTTCTTCAAGTCGTTGGCCATCATCCAGCTGCGCAATGTGACTGATGGTTTGGCCTTTGCGATCGGTTTCTTTCAGCACCCGCCATTGGCGATTGGCAGCTGATGCCACTTGCGGGCTGTGCGTCACAGCAAACACCTGCCGGTCGCCGGCCAGTTTGGCCAGCCGTTCGCCGATGGCCGCCGCGACCGCCCCGCCCACGCCCTGATCGGCTTCGTCGAAAATCAGCGTTTGTGCGCCGCCAGATTGGCTCAAGGCGCATTTGAGCGCCAGCGAAAAACGCGCCAATTCGCCGCCTGACGCGATCCGGTTGAGCGCACCGTATCCGCCGCCCGGATTGGTTTCGACTTCGAAGCAAACGTGATCTTTCCCTTTCGCCCCAGATGCCTCACCGGGTCGCTCTGCGAAAGCCACCCGGAACGACACCCGCTCAAGATGCAAGGGCGAAAGCTCCTTGTGGATTGCAGCTTCGAGCTTTTTTGCCGCTGACTGGCGCTGCGCACTGAGGCGTTGGGCAATCTCTAACCAGGCTGTTTCGGCGCGTTTCACAGCCGCCGTGGACTCTTGCAGGGCTTCGGTCTCCGCGGAGCACAAGGCAAGGTCCGCCTCGAGCGCGCTGCGCCGATCTGCCAGGTCTTCTGGTTGGCAATCGAACTTGCGCGCCGCTGCCCGGAGCGCAAATAGTCGGGATTCAATCGCTTCCAATCGCGCGGGGTCGTGCATCGCGAACCGGCCTAAGGCTTGAACCGCAGATCGTGCTTCGTTCAGCTCAATCAAAGCGCGATCAACCGCGTCAGCGGCACCGCTGACAATTGGTGCCATGTCTGTTTCCATTTGCTGAAGTCCTGGGATCCGGAGGATACGGTCGACCGATTTCGCCGCGCAGGTGAGAGGGTCTTCTAAGCTCGAAACATCGAGCGCGCGGGTCGCCTCATCGATGGAGTCTGTGATTCGCTCCGATTGTAGCAAAACGCTGCGCTGCGCAGTTAAGGTTTCGACTTCGCCTGCCTCTGGCGCCAGGGTCGTAAGCTCCTGCACGGCAAATGTAAGCCAGTCGCGGCGATCGCGCGCGGATTGCACGGTCTGCTCCAAGGCCGCATGAGAGGCGCGGATCGCGTCAAGATCGCGCCAGCGCTTCTCGCAATCAATGACCAGATCCGCATGGCCAGCGAAGGCATCGAGCAGGTCGAGGTGCGTTGACGGTTTGAGCAGATGAGACGCGGCATGCTGGCCATGGATCTCAACCATACTCTGCCCAAGGTCTGCAAGTGTGGCGGCGGCGACGGGCTGGCCATTTATAAAGGCGCGAGAAGGTCCTTTGCGCGAAATCGTTCGCTTTAGAAGAAGGGTTTCCTGCTTAGAAAACGTGATGCCGTGACTCTCAAGGCTTTCCCAAACGCCGTGGTCAGGGTCGAGCGCAAACTCTGCTGCGAGGGTCGCTTGGTCGGCACCTGCCCGGATTTGGTCGCGGCTGACACTGCCCCCGAGCACGATGCTCAGCGCGTCTAAAATGATGGACTTTCCCGCGCCGGTTTCTCCAGTCAGCGCCGTGAAACCGTCGGATGCCTCCACATCGAGGCGATCAATCAGGACAAAGGAACGGATTGAGAGTGCATACAACATACCCTCTCATACACTTGGAACAAAATAAGAACAAGTCCTAACCGCCACCCGGGATCAGACGCTGCAACCAAGTCCGTCTTTGCGCTTCGGTCGGGGCCTCTGGATCCAGGCCTTCACCGCTCAGCAAACGATATGAGTATCGATACCAGACGCTCTCCGGATAATTGTATCCGAGCACCGCGCCGGACGCCAAAGCTTCTTGCTTCAACCCCATCGAGAGATAGACCTCGACCAAGCGGTGCAGAGCTTCGGGGGCATGGCTCGTCGTATCATACTCACTCACCACAGTTTTAAACCGATTGACCGCCGACAAATGCTGATTGCGCCGCAAATACCATCGACCGATCTCCATCTCTTTGCCGGCCAGCTGGTCGCGCACCATGTCCAGTTTGACCGATGCATCGCGGGCATAATCCGTCTCTGGATAGCGGCGGACAACATCCAGCAGTGCATCGCGCGCCAGCTCGGTGGTTTTCTGGTCGCGTCCCACATCCATGATTTGGTCGAAATAGCTAACCGCGATCAAATAGTACGCGTAAGACGCGCCTTGTCCGGCCGGATTTAGCGAAATGTAGCGCTGGGACGTCGAAATCGCTTCATCATATTGCCGGGACTCATAGGATGCGAAGGCTGACATTAAGGATGACCGCCGCGCCCATTCTGAATAAGGGTGCTGGCGTTCGACTTCATTAAATAGCAAGATCGCTTGATCATAATCACGCTGGTCCAACTCATCCGTGGCGCGCGCATAAAGTTGCTCGACCGGGCGCTCGACATAGGCGAGCTCCTGGCGACGATTTGAGTTCTGACAAGCCGTCAGAACGAACGCCGAAGCGGTCGCGATGCAGAGAACGAATTTGAGCTTGCGCATCGTCATTCCAGTGTTTGCCTGACTGTCAGTTTCCTCAGCGCGGCTGATTTGTAAAGCCAATCACTGTCTCAAATGTCGCACTCCGTGCAGGGGTCACAGACTTGTCATGCGTCCGCGCAGCTCTAGTTCTCTATAGGAAATGGTATGTGCTATCCCGCTACGCCTCGTGAGGACACGATGACAGAGACAGAAACATCCACCCTAAGCGCAGGGGACGTCGATCGCTTGGTCGGGGACCGAATTCGTCGCCGACGGATCCTAATGGGGCTCACTCAAGACCAATTGGGTGAGTCATTGGGGATCTCCTATCAACAGATCCAGAAATATGAGACCGGTGCAAACCGCGTCAGCGCAGGCCGTCTCTATCTCATCGCCGCTCGTCTTGATGTTTCCCCGGGCTGGTTCTTTGATCCGGTAAAGTCGGATGCGTCGAGTGAAGACTTTGATGAGCTAGGGTCATCGCGCCTTCTCATGGAGTTTGTGCGAAGTTTTGCGAAGATCAATGATGAACGCTTGAAATCGATTCTGGTCTCCTTGGTGCGCGCAATGGCCGACGAAGAAGACGTCGGAGCAGCGTATGAGCGCCCAACGAATGGCAATCTAAACGAAACAGCGAGCTTACGCTGATCTGCCTGACATATGTGGCGGTCACGGCAAGTGATTCGCAATCCGGCCAACGCGTTTAATACAGCACCCTGCTTGAGGAATGGCTGCCTGCAGCCTCGGCGTGTTGGCGTCTATTTTGAACTGACATCGCTTTGTTCGTGCGAGACTTTTTTAAAGTTCATGACGTGGTCGAAACATAGAAAAAGGGAGACCAAAAAAGCCTCCCTCTTCCACTCTACGCTCAATCTACTCTGTTATACCAATATCCGAATATGACGGATTTGCAATTACTCGCATATCAGTATGAGCGATTTGTAAGCGTTATCCGGTCACCGATTTCGCCAATGCACGCGCTTGCGCTTTCCAATTGTCGCGCGTCATACGACCTGGGAAACGAAGGACGGTTTCGAGCGCATCCATTTGCGCTTTGCGTAGGCCGGCGATTTGCCAGAAGTGAAAAATCCCAGCGTCGTTCAGGCGCCGTTCCAGCACCGCACCAACACCTTTGATCATTTTAAGATCGTCAGCGGATCCAATCGGCTTTTCGAGACGACCATTCTCATCTGTCACCGGCGCGGCTTTCGCTTTCGCTTTTGCCTTAGGCGCGGCTTTCGCTTTGGCTTTTACAGTCTTCGTCTTTTTCGTCTTTTTGCTTTTTTTCGTCTTTCCGCCAACAGCTGCAATTTCCTTGCTCAAGCGTTCAACGCGGGCTTTGACTTTTTCGTCTGCGCCTTCGGAATTGGCTTGCAAATCGGCCACTTGCTCTTCGAGCTCATCCAGTTTGGTGTGCAGCTTCTCAGCTTTTTTTGCTTTGAGCGAAAATTGCTTCAAGCCGAGCGCATCGCGCATCCGTTCCATGCGCGCTTCCAAACGCTCGCGTTGCTCAGCCTGAAATTTTGCCACCGCGTCACTTGCGCCTTCCGTTGCATCAAAGACGCGTCCGCGCACTTTTACGGCTTCTTCTGCAACGCGGTTCATTTGCTCGGTCATTCTGGCAATTGCAGAATTAGACGACAGGCGCGCGCGAACATCATTTTCAATTTCTTCGCCACGTGCAACTAGGTCGTCAAACAGCACCTCGCCTTGGCCACTAACTTTGCCGACACCTTCGGCCGCAACATCATAGGCTTTGCCATAAGCGCCGACGCCAGCCAACCAAATCTTGTGGGCAACATCGAGCCCTTTGGACTCAATGGCGGCTCCCAGGAATTGGGCTTTAGCTTTTTTTGCGGCTTTCTTTTCGCTTTTGGCGGTTTTGTCTTTCTTCGCCATTGTGTGGCTCCGTATTCATTCACTAGATCCGCCCAACGCGGATCCTCACTGATGCAGTAAGTAGTGGAAAAGTCTAGAAATCGCATACTAATCCGTGATCGGAGCAAGTAAGGCTCGCGAGTTTCTGATTGGGCAGAGTTGAAAACTGAGCTATCCTCATTCCATGCGTTGGATGCTGCTCCTCTTACTTTTTATCTCTACGACGGCGCGTGCGGACACGCCTGCTCACATCACTGCATTTCTCGAAGGGCGATATGTCGAAGCCGCCGCGTTGGCGCAAGCTGAGACAACGCCCGACCGGCTGGCTTTCGCGGCGCGCAGCTTTTTGGCGGAAGCCATGAGCGCCGACGTCTATAACCCCTCCGCGAAGCTGATCGACACTGCAGAGCAATTGGCGAAACGCGCCCTCGACACTGAACCGGCTCATATTGAAGGTCGGCTTCAGCTCGCCATCGCGCTCTCGCTGCGAGCACGCGCCCTATCGTCACGCGAAGCGATGCGCGGGGGCTTTGGTGAAACAACGCGTGACTTGGCGCAATCAGTTTTGCGTGACGATCCGTCGAACATTTATGCGCACGGCTTTTTGGCCGTTTGGCACTTGGAGGTGCGGCGCCGCGGCGGCACAATTGGGGCGTCCATCATGGGCGCATCGGTCAAAAAAGCGCGGCGCCATTATCAGCTCGCAATCGCGGATGCTCCGGACGATGCATCACTGCATTGGCAATATGCGCGGGCGCTGGCGGCCCTTAATGCTAAAAAGTACCGCCAAGAAATTGAGAGCGGTCTGGATGCAGCCGTCGCGTGCGAGATTGACTCTCACCTTGAGCACGCAATGCAAGCTCGCGCCGATTATCTGCTTTCAGAGTTACGCACACAAAAACGCGCAGAGATTGAAGCCCTTGCAGCCCGGATGCTCTGACCCTATTCCGCGGCGACGGCTTCGAGAGCCTTGCTTTCTTCGAGAAACTTTTCAGCTTCCAGCGCCGCCATACACCCCATACCGGCCGCAGTCACAGCTTGCCGGTAGATCTCATCCGTCACATCACCCGCGGCGAACACCCCAGAAATATTTGTAGCGGTCGAATCCGGCGCGGTGATCAGATACCCGTTGTTATGCATATCAAGTTTACCGACAAAGAGCTCGGTGGCGGGGGCGTGCCCGATGGCAACAAATACCCCATGGACCGGCACATCTTCTGCGCTGCCCGACTGGACATTTTGCAGGCGCGCTCCGGTGACTCCGAGCGGCGTGTCATCCCCCAAAATTTCGTCGACAACCGTGTTCCAGCGGACTTCGATTTTCGGATGGTTCAGCAAACGATGCTGCAATATCTTCTCCGCACGCAAACGATCGCGTCGATGCACCAGAATCACTTTCTCGGCGAAATTGGTCAGAAACAGCGCCTCTTCAACTGCTGTGTTCCCGCCGCCAACGACAACCACGTCCTTGCCGCGATAGAAGAACCCGTCACAGGTCGCACAAGCCGAGACACCAAAGCCTTGGAATTTTTGCTCGCTGGGAAGCCCAAGCCATTTGGCTTGCGCCCCCGTTGAAATGATCACGGTATCGGCAGAATAGACGGTGCCACTATCGCCGACCGCTCGGAATGGCCGGGTCTCCAAATCGACAGAAACAATATGATCTTCCGCCAATTGCGCGCCCATTTTAAGGGCGTGGGCTTGCATCTTTTCCATCAGTTCAGGCCCCTGGATTTCAGCAAATCCGGGATAGTTTTCGACATCCGTCGTAATTGTCAGCTGGCCACCCGGCTGCGCACCCGCGACCACCAATGTGTCCCGCATCGCCCGCGCGGCATAGACCGCGGCGGTCCATCCCGCCGGGCCTGATCCAATGATCAGTATTTCTGAATGTCTTGTGTCGTTGGCGCCATCTGCCATGACCATCTCCGTTCGCTCTCAGCCGAGCTTAATTCTTGTCAGCATGCGTTATGGGGATTCGCGAGGTAAGAATAAAGGGGTGTTGCGCTCACACAGGTGTGAAGTTGGCCTGATCAATCAGGTCTCAACGCCCATTTCCCACGCCCAACGACCATCACCGCCACACCATTTGGCATATGTGACCGGTCCCTCCATCGCGGCCGACACCATTAAGCGTCGCGCCCAATCGTCGCCGGGCGCCATGCTTTGCGGATGGGTTCCCCAAAGCAATTGGGCTTGTCGCAGGCGTTTTTGATCGAGCGACCCATAAAGGATCGGCTGTCCGCCGCGAACACGGGAAAACTGTGCCAAGCGAAAAATATCTCCGGTCCGCAGCGCCAAAGGCGTCTGATTGCGTTCTGCCAATGCCATCACGGCGCTTGCTGTCGTATCCACATCGTCGCGGGCGCCGCCACCGCCATCATATTGCAGCAGGGCTTGGCGATAATCATCCGCCCCTTCCACCGCTCGAATAATCCGATTCATGATGGCAACGGCGGTTGCCGGATGCCGACCGACCGCTGTTTCCGCCGAGAGCATCACGGCATCGACCCCTTGATACACTGCGGTCGCAACATCGCTGGCTTCCGCCCGCGTCGGGGCGGCATTCTCAACCATGCTCTCAAGCATTTGGGTTGCGACTATGACCGGTTTTGCCGCATTGCGCGAGGCGCGAACGATTTTCCGCTGAATAAGCGGCACCTCTTCTGGGGGGAACTCCACCCCTAAGTCGCCGCGGGCGATCATCACCGCGTCGGTGGCGTCAATAATACCGTCCAGATTGTCGATCGCGGCGGGCTTTTCGAGCTTCGCCACGACCATCGCTTGATCCCCAATCAGACGCCGCGCCGCCTCGATATCGGCCACCGTCTGAACAAAGGACAGCGCAATGATATCGACCCCAAGTTCCAAGGCGAACGCTAAATCGCGTCGATCCTTTTCAGATAAAGCCGGCACCGGCAGTGCCTTGCCGCGAACGGTAAAGCCTTTGCGATCCTTGAGCGTGCCTGGAAGCTCGGAGCGCACCCGGACGCGGCCCTCAGCTTCAATCACGGTGAAAATCAGCAGACCGTCATCTGCGAGGATTGTATCGCCGATTTCCAGCACTGTGAGGATTTCCGCTCGCGGCACCGCAATTGTATTCGGCGCGTCGGTGCCGGTCCCCTCGACCAGCTCATATTCCCCGCGCATATCGAGTTTCAGGGCGCCCTTCGGAAAGGTCCCGACGCGAATTTTCGGCCCCTGTAAGTCGGCCAACACAGCCAATGGGCGCGCCACCAATGCTTCCGTCTGGCGGATGAAGTCGAAGGTTTGCTTGTGTTTTGCGAGCTCACCATGACTGAAATTGAGCCGAAACACATCGACCCCGGCTTCCGCCAACAGACGGATTGTGCCTGGCGACGCGCTGCCCGGGCCGAGCGTTGCAACAATTTTTGCACTTCGCCCGCTCAACCCCATCCGCCCGTTTCGCATCTTAGTGATCCTTTCCCAAAGCGGCGGCTGCCCGCACTTTGGCTTCGATTCCAGACCAATCACCGGCGGCCATTTCCTCAGGAGAAGCGATCCATGTTCCGCCAGCCGCAATCACATTCGGCAGATCGAGATAGTCGCGAGCATTGTGCGGCTTCACGCCCCCGGTTGGCATGAAATCGATGTGCGGTAATGGCCCCGCCAAGGACTTTAGAAAATGAACCCCTCCGGAGGCCTCCGCCGGAAAAAACTTGAGCACCCCATAACCTTCTTCGAACCGTGTCATGGCCTCGCTCGCAGTCGCGACGCCTGGCAAGATGACCCCGTCATGATAGGCCAGCGCTTTGAGTAGATCGGGGGCTGCGCCCGGGGATACGAGAAAATCCGCGCCGGCTTTTAGCGCCGCATCAACGTCACCTTCCGTGCAGATCGTCCCAGCGCCGACGACGAGGTCTGGCGCGGCTTGCTTCATCTCAGCAATCACGTCAAGCGCGACTGGCGTACGCAGAGTTACCTCCGCGCTGCGCAGACCGCCATTGATCAGAGCCTTCGCCAACGGCGCCGCATGATCGACAGATGTCACCGTGAGGACCGGAACAATTGGCGCTCCGTGCAAAGCCTCTCGAAACCGTGTGAGCGTAATCATGTGCGGGCGCCTCCATCAAAGTGCAACGCCGCCGCTCCGATCAAGGCCGCCTCGCCGCGGAGCAATAAGCGGATCGGAATCGGCGTCATGTAATCGCTCATCGGTCCACGCTGAAAGAATCGCGCCAAAACGGATGGGCGGAGCAACCAATCGACAAGGTGTTCGGCAACGCCGCCGGTAATCACAACGCCGCCCTGTGCACCGTTTATGAGCGCTGCGTTTCCGAGCGCATCCAGCGTCGCGCTGGCTCTGATCTGACAGATGTCTTGCGCGATCGGATCGCCGTCATCGGCACGCTCAAGTATCTCGGCCGGAGAGGTCTGGATCCATTCGACGCCATCAATCTCGCACAAAGCACGGTGTACCGAATCAAAACCGGATCCAGACAGAACGAGTTCTTTGGAAACATAGTCATGCTTCTTTAACAGCTGTTGATAGAGCGCCCATTCGCGATCCGTGCGCGGCGCGAACGCGGAATGGCCGCCTTCACCGGTGATGACGTGCCAACTCTCTCGACCGGTTGGAACCAGGGTGGCCATACCGAGCCCTGTGCCTGGCCCAGCCACGAGCATTGGGGCGCGTGTGCGGGATAGGTTGCCAGAATGCAAAACACGAAAACTGCCCGGATCAAGTTCCGGCACTGCGCGCGCCATGGCGGCATAATCATTGACCAGCTTGACCTCAGAAAGCCCCGTCTTAGCAGCGAGTTTGCGGCGATCGATCGTCCAATCACGGTTGGTCAGCCGCACAACACCGTTGGACACCGGTCCTGCAAACGCAAACAGCGCCGGGCTCTGCCGCGCCGCTTCATTCTCAGCGAGATAATTCTGTAATGCATCGTCGAAGCAACAAAATCGGTCCCCCGGCAACACCGAAATTTCTTCGAGTTCCGGACGACCAGACGCCCCCAAACGGGCGTGCCCAAAACGGACATTGGTGCCGCCAATGTCGCCGACCAATACACGGTTTACCATTATCGCTCCCCCAGCATTGAAAACACGCTGCCGCCTAATTCAGAGTCGCTAACAGAATTTCGGAACCCGCCGAAGAGTTCTCGCCCAAGCCCCAGCGATGAGGTGTTGGGTCGAAATGGCGCTGGCGTGCGGGCGGCGAAGGTCTCGGGCGAGACGTGTATGTCGAGATGGCCTTGCGTAGCATCCAGACGGATCACGTCACCATCTTGCACTTTGGCAAGCGGGCCACCGCGGCTGGCCTCGGGTCCGACATGGATCGCCGCAGGAAACTTTCCAGACGCGCCCGACATCCGGCCATCGGTTACCAACGCGACTTTGTAGCCTTTATCATGCAGAGCACCGATGGCACTCGAGAGCCCGTGCAGTTCCGGCATCCCATTCGCAGCCGGCCCTTGAAAACGGACAACGATAATGACGTCGCGGTCGAGTTCTCCCGCGCTGAAGGCGGCTTTGACCGCGTCCTGGCTTTCGAACACCCGCGCTGGCGCTTCAGTGACATGGCATTCAGGCTTTACCGCTGAGGTCTTAATGACCCCGCGCCCGAGCGGCCCCTCGAGCATTTGCAAACCGCCCGTCGCTGAAAACGGGTCATCCACGGGTCGAATAATCTCTAAATCGCCGCTCTGCATGGGCGCGTCTCGCCATTCGAGCGTTTCGCCATTCAGCCATGGCTCTTGTGCGTAAACACTGATCGGACCGGCCACGCCCTGCGCCTCGCCTTGTAAGAGCCCCGCCTCGAGCAACTGACTGACCACCAAGCCCATTCCACCCGCCGCATGGAAATGGTTCACATCGGCTGGTCCATTGGGATAGATGCGGCAGAGCAAAGGTACGACGTCACTGACCTCTGCGAAGTCTTCGAGCCGGACATCATATCCCGCAGCAGCGGCCATTGCAGGAATATGTAAGGCATGATTGGTTGACCCGCCCGTTGCCATCAAGCCGACCAGTGCATTGACAAAGGTGCGCGCGTCAACCAATGCGCCAGCTGGACGATACGCGCCCTTCGTCGAATTCAACAATGCCTGACGGACCGCTGCGCGCGTAAGCGCGTCGCGCAGGGCTGTGCCAGGATTTGGGAAGGCCGCGCCGGGCAGATGGAAGCCCATCACTTCCATCAGCATTTGGTTGGAATTGGCGGTGCCGTAAAACGTGCATGTGCCTTGGCTATGATAACTTTCCGCTTCGGCGCGCAGCAATTCATCTCGACCGACATTGCCAAGAGCGAATTCCTGGCGAATCCGTTGCTTTTCAGGATTGGGCAATCCCGATGGCATCGGACCGGCCGGCACCATAACATGCGGCAGCCAGCCAAAGCGCAAGGCGGCGATGGTGAGACCGGGAATGATTTTGTCGCAAACCCCCAAATTCAAAACCGCATCGAATGCATTGTGACTGAGCGAGACCGCCGAGGCCATGGCAATCACATCGCGAGAGAACAAGGACAGTTCCATCCCCTCCTGCCCTTGAGTGACGCCATCGCACATTGCAGGGACGCCGCCGGCGACTTGCGCGGTCGCGGCGTTTTTCCGAGCTTCATCACGGATGAGTTCGGGATAGGCTTCAAAGGGCGCATGCGCTGAAAGCATATCATTATAGCTTGTGACAATGCCGATGTTCGGCCAGCCGGTCCCCAAGATCTGCGCTTTATCCATCACGGAACACCCGGCCGATGCGTGCGCCAGGTTGCCCTCGGACAAAGTCATTCGAGCAAAGCCAGACGGACGGCGGGATTGGACCATTTCGAGATAAGCGGCGCGGCTGTCTTGGCTTCTCGCCTCAATGCGCGCGGTCACCTCAGCTATGGTCTCATGAATTTTCGGCATCGGTCTATGCCTCCCACCAGTCGCGCTCATCGCGCCTGAGCAATAGGCGTGCTTCGACAGGACCATCTTCGAGTCCGGCCTGGTAGGACGCCATTGGCGTGCCCGCCGTGTCCCACGCGTCGATCAGACCATCGACCCATTTCCAGGCCGCTTCAACCTCCTCGCGCCGCATAAACAATGACAGGTTTCCGCGCACAACATCCATCAGAAGGCGCTCATAGGCATCTGGGTATCGCACCAGGAAATTATCTGCGTAAGCGAGGTTGAGCGGCAAAGACTTGATCCGCAAGCCGCCGGGGCCTGGTTCTTTGATTTGTAAGTAGAGCCTAACGCCTTCATCCGGTTGGACATTTATCACCAGCCGGTTTGACTGCGTTTCTGCGCGCCCAAACATCGCGTGCGGCGTCTCGCGAAACTGCACGACAATTTCTGAGTGGCGATCTTTCATGCGCTTTCCAGTGCGCAAATAGAACGGCACGCGCGCCCAGCGCCAGTTGTCGATCGACGCTTTGATTGCCACGAATGTTTCGGTGTCGCTGTCATGGTCGAGCTCTTCGATATATCCGGGCACAGCATCGCCCTTAACGGTGCCGCTGAGATATTGCGCGCGAACCGTATCGCGACTGACCTCGGCCACTGAAATCGGTCGTAGCGCTTCGAGCACCTTGATTTTTTCGGTGCGTACAGCGTCACCATCGATCGCGTTTGGCGGCTCCATCGCGATCAAGCAGAGCAATTGGAGCAAGTGATTTTGAACCATATCGCGGAGTGCGCCAGAGCTGTCATAATAATCAGCGCGGTCTCCGACCCCATAGTGCTCTGCAACGGTGATCTGAATATGATCAATCGCGGTGCGGTTCCAAAGCGGTTCGAACAAGGAATTCGCAAAGCGCAGCACCATGAGATTTTGCACCGTCTCTTTGCCGAGATAATGATCGATGCGGTAAATGCACGCTTCTTCGAACACAGCGCCGACGCCCGCATTGATGGCTTTGGCGGACATTAAGTCTGTCCCGATGGGTTTTTCTAAGACAATGCGTGCGGCTGGACCGTTAAGGCCGGCAGCTCCTAAGGCCTGACAAATCGGCACATAAATTTTGGGGGTTACGGCAAGATAAAAGACCAGTGGTCGGTCATCTTGTAAGGTCAACAGAGACGTTAACGCAGCCCAATCGGCATCTGCTTGGGTGGCGTCCATTGCGACATAGTGAAGATGCGGTGCGAACCGTTTCCAATCGGTTTTCTTGAGCGTTTCGGGCGTTGCCGATTCGCATGCCTGGTAGGCAAACGCGCGAAACGCAGTGTCATCCATCTCCGATCGGGACACAGCGATAATGCGACAATCCTCTGGGATCTGACCGTCGAGCCAGCGATGATACAAAGCTGGCAGCAGTTTGCGCTGCGCCAGATCGCCCCGACCGCCAAAAATCACGATATCGAATGATCCGACGGGAATGAATTCCGCCATGTGATGCCTTTTATCTCTTTACTCGCGATATCAATGTGTTTGACAGCGATGTCAATATGGCATTGAAGCGTGTGCTCTTAGACGCTTCGAAGGCCGTTCACGTCACTGCATTATCGAAGGATTATACGCAAATCGCTGGCGAAGGCGTTAATTTCGCGACTTATCCACCAAGCGGTCATTTTGCGCCCAATGCATCATGCCGCGCAGTTTTTCGCCGACCTCTTCAATTAGGTGGTCATTCATGCGTGAACGCATCGACAGGAATGATGGCGCTCCGGCTTGGTTCTCCAGCACCCAGTCACGCGCGAACTTACCCGATTGGATATCATCGAGCACAGCTTTCATGGCCTTTTTGCT
>JBCCXW010000001.1:0-106387 GCA_039191105.1 Pseudomonadota bacterium | reverse complement strand
GCTCCATCGACCAGGCCCAGACTGTCATCAACACATGGCTCAGACAGTACAATCGAATACGACCGCATCAGGCCCTGGACATGCGACCGCCAATCCCAGAAACCCTGCCTAAAAGTGGCCCATAACAAGGGGGCTGGACAGCGGCTTTGCCGAGTTCGTACACCTTACCGGTCCTAGAATTCTCAGCTGTTTTGTCCCATTTATCCAAAAGGACGAAATTGAAGCCGAGACCGCTATACGCCGAAAGACAGTCCGAATCGGGCCGCTTCCTATATGTTACTGAACGGCCGGACTCAGTTTTTGCGTCAAGAAATTTCATTTGCTTGCTCCTAAAAAATTGAACAAGCACCTAATATTCACATCACAAGGCCAGTGTCCCGGGACCCAATTCTATCCAAACTTGAATAATCTAGTCCCGGCTTATTTCCTCGCCTATACGGTAGGCTATTTTTGAAGGGTTTATTTCTGTTCGACGAAGTTTGATAACTTCGAATACAAAACGACCAAACTTACCTAAACCATCCGGCTCTTTTTCGCATATATCAAACGCCGACTTATCAAATGTCGCTTTTCGGCCCAGCGTTTCTTCCCAAAATACTTTCAAGCGCTTGACGTCGCGCTCGATCTGAAAATCGCTAAATTCAACATTGTTCGTGGCCCTGCCGTCTTGCTCAGCTGCATGATGAAACAGTGCCTCACACTGAGAAATCCAATGAACCATCTCTCGGACCAGATTTGCTGGTTCATCAATATCAAATATTTGATTATTCTTTTTCAATTCAGAGAATGAATTTTCTAAAATATATTGCACCTTACTTCCATATATATTTTCAATCTCTCCATTTATTTTAATTAGGTATTTGGATATTTTTCTCAATGATTTTATATCACCATTGTTATTCGAACAATATCTTGAACAATATATATCTTCACTGAGAGCGCCAAAGCAGACTTCAAAAATTTCGTCCGCGAGATCGTCGATGTACGAGAAATCTATATTAAATTCATGTGCTATTTCTCTGGCGTCATGATAGCTTTGTTGACGCAGTGGGCACGTGTCATCGACGTCGATGTTCTGACAAACTTCCATTACTTTGATCCTAGGTCTGTAAATCGGCCCGACGCGAGTAACGCGGCCTTGAGCTCGTTCAAATCAGGAACGCTCCGACCATATCGGGCGTGGTTGTCGGCTCGTGAATGACCCATCAGGTATCGGCGCAGGTCAGGACGCACTTCGGCGCGCTCATAAGCGTCTTTCCACCAATGGCGGAAGCGGTTGGAGCCGCGGCTTTCGCCATTGTCGGGCATCGCCTTTTTGATCGCTTCTTTCAGCCGACCAGCCGCTGCATTGGCGCAGAATTTGTTGGATGTGTTGGGTAGGTGTTCGAGGTGGCGGCCCAACGGGCCGACTATGGGGATCAGGCGCTCTCGGCAATCGGCTTTGAGCCCTCGTAGTCGATTTGGACGGACCCAGATATGGGGGATTTCAGCATCTGCAATAATGTCCTCCGGCAGGAGACCGGAGACTTCTGAAGCACCCATGCCGCCGCCGCAACGGATCGCCCAAAGCAGGCTTATCGTACGTGGACGGGTGCGTGACGTCTGACAGCTGGAAGCGAGATAAGCGTCGAACTGGCGGACGTCCTCATCGGAAAATGGTTCAACGGAGGCGGCGCTGGCTTTTGCGCCTTTGAGTTGGAATTTCGAAAACGGGTTGGTTCGTACCAATTCTTCGTCGGCGATATAGCGCGTCATGACGCCTCCGAGCGCTTGCATGCGCCGAAGGATCGTCCGTTCCGATAATTCTCTTTCGCGCTGCAAATTGACGAATTTGTGCACGCTCGAGCGATTAATCTGCGACATGGGAAGGTCGCCATTGGCCTCCATAAAGACGCGCAGGGCTTGTTCTCTCGGCTTTGGATCCTTGCCTGGATAATTTCGATCATCCCGCTCTAACGCGTCTGAGAGCGTGAGTTCGCCGGCAAGAACCGCTGCCTCCTTCGGGGTGGCGTAGGCGTCGATGACGGCGTAGCGGTCGTCGTTGTGATGCTTTGCAAGTGTAAGCAGACCTTGTTGAGCAATGGCGCGATTAAAGATCTGATCTTCGAGGAGCTCTTGTCCATCGGGGCCCATGTGCTCCGACATCCTCGCCGGCGAGCGCCAGTGTTCGATCTGCTGATTGGTTTCGGCGGTCAGAACACGGATTTGAGCGATCGCCTCGTGCTTTGAGACCGGGCCGAGAGATTTCTTCCATTCCCGCACGCCCGCATAGGCGCGAACGTCCTCAGGAACGGTCCGCCGAAAGATGTAGCTATCACCTCTTTCGAACATAAAACGCACGACAATATGCACCGCAAACCTCGCTGGGTTTCGCGGCCCTTTCGTACCAATTTCGTACCATCTTGTCGCACAGATCGGTTAAAAACTGCTTGATTATCAGTATATTAACCGGTGGTTACTGGAGCGGGCGACGAGATTCGAACTCACGACCCCAACCTTGGCAAGCGGCAGAAGAAAGCCCAAACCATTGAATAAGAAGTACTTTTCAAAAGCACATCGTAGCCAGTCGTAGCGTAACGTAGCAGTTTGAAGCCGTTTGCTGCATTCGGTCGTGGCCAGTTCGTGGTCAATCGCTAACGCCCGATTTCGGCGGTGGACGGAAAAAGTTTAGTTACCCCAAATGTAGCTCTGTCGCATGCTTCTGAAGGCCGTTCAAAGTTCTAAATCTAGTCCTCGCTGGGATTTTGAAATGCACCTAACATGGCCTTTAGGAAATCGAACTCCGCTTTGACAGAATCATTTTCTGACGTGACTGAAGGTGGTGCGCACAAATCCGAAAAGTCTAACTTGCCGTTCGTCGGAACTCTGGAAACTCTGACATAATTGGGATCGGGAACTCTCAGCGTCTGTTTTTGAATTCCGAAAGCTTCGATTTCTATGGTTCTACAAACTGAGCTGGCAATCACACCAACGTCTTGACCAATATCAACAAAAGCCTCTTCAAACTGCTCAGTAGATATTGCATCAGCATCCACCGGCCCAATGGTCATCTGAGCATCACAATTTTTCGCATTTGCGTCGCTGATCGTCACGGTAGATTGCGTGCCAACTCGTGGCGAACTTGATAAAATTGCGTTCATTTCAGCAGCAGAGATCCCCGCACATTTGATATTGGCTGTCCTCGACAGAAATGTCAGATCGCCACCCAATATCCCAACTATTTCAACAAGATCTGAAACTAATGCTGCGCGGCGGTCGAGAACATCGACACTAAGTGTTTTCAGCACAGTTGTTCCTTCAAAGTATGTGGGGGCTAGGCTAGTGCGCGAAATCAAACCGTCTTCGGCAAATAGTTCATATGCGTTCGGCCCGGGTTGAATTGAGGTCAAGAAATAGGGCCTATCCCCAGACTTTGACTCTTTCATTCTGACCTCAATTGCGGCTCCCGCTGGGCTAAATTTCACCCCGCCAGCAGGCGAACCCTGTTCTCCAATTTTCCGAATCTCCATCTGAGCGGAAACACATCCGCTCAGGATTATGGTTGCGGCGACGACCAAACACCTTAGGAACATTACTTACCCTCGTTTAGGCTAATGA
Organism: Pseudomonadota bacterium; assembly: GCA_039191105.1. Lineage (GTDB taxonomy): Bacteria > Pseudomonadota > Alphaproteobacteria > Caulobacterales > Hyphomonadaceae > Henriciella. The sequence goes on along the minus strand of JBCCXW010000001.1, from coordinate 102,790 downwards.
TTGCGTCTGCCCACTGCTTCAAATAAGAAACTCGCGTATAGACACCGTACTTGTTTGGTAGTGCGCAGCCCTCGCCCCAGCTAGTAATCCCGGCGAGGTATGGCACTGCGTCAGGCGCCATTACGACCGCAGGACCGCCACTGTCTCCTTGGCAGGCGTCGACTCCCCCATCCTTAAATCCAGCACAGAACATGGTCTCGTTTATCGCGCCGCCGTAGCTTGCACGGCTGTTGCAGGTTGTCGTCCGGACAAACGGAACGCTTGCGCCCATTAATATTGGAGATGTATTTCCCCCCATTTCCTGAGCGCCAAACCCCGAAATCATCAAATCAAGATCACCCTCATCTGAAATCAAATCTTCTATCTTAGATGAGAGTATATGAATCGATTTTGCATTCGCGGGCGAATCTAGCTTCAGAAGGGCTATGTCGTACCCTGATCCACTTGCAGATAAATATTGATCATGAACGAATATGCTTTCGACGTTTATTCTTTGTGTGGGAGCTGCCAGATCTGACGTGCCAACTACAACATTTATAATGCTTGGCTGCGTACCCTCTATGCAATGGGCGGCGGTAATTACCCACTCTGGGTCAATTACTGAGCCACCGCAAAAAACACCTCGACCAGCGTCGGCAATGTACGAAACAACCAAAGCCGCCTGCCATGGTGCGACATCTATTGAGATAGGCTCGCCGCCAACGAGTTTCTGTCCATATGCCTCACTGGAACCACTCTCAAATCGTGCGATAGCATCTCGGATTGGCGCTGAAACGGTGCCTACTTCCAATTCCACCGGCTCGCGCCCCAACGCGGCACAACCTGACAAGAGAGCCAGAAATGCGCCGACTAGAAAACGAATAAACAAATCGATCACGGAAAGCCTCATTCAGTCGGAGTTGCCAGTACTACTCTACGATCGTTGCCGTTGCGCGCTTCAAGAACTCTCGTTCGGGCAGCACCCAACGCAACAATAGGACTCTGAGCGACAATCTCGGCCCTAAGAATCTCTTCTTGCGAAGGACTTGGTCGGGAAAATAGGCCGCTCACGACTGCACGGATGTTCCCGCCTGGACAGTTCGAACAAGCCGAAATTGGTATCGATATGTCCTCGGTCTGAAACCCCAAAACCCGGATTTCCTGAACATCATCGCCGCCATTGTTCGGCAGCACATAAGTCCTTACTTCCTGTCCTGATACGCCGCCGGCTCGAGTGATCGCCAAGAAGTTGTTGAGGCGCTCATCGAAGACAGCCCCTCTTTGCGGATCCAGATCAATTTCTAGATACAGTTCCAATCTGTCCGAGCTCTGGGACAAACGTATAATCTGCTCGAATATGCTTTCTGAAAGTTCGCCTTCTGACCAGCTCAGCTCATATGAAAGAGATCCAGCTGGAGCTTCGTTCCTTAACTGTCTTTGCACCCGCTCCTCCAACAGCTCACGTTCCATTTCGTCGGAGAACTCACCCGCTTCCTTATCGCTCAAAAGGAGCTCGCCAATGACCGTTTGCTGGTTTCGAGCAAGGCGCTCGTAGGTCACGTGCGCCACTAAGGTTCGGCTGTCAGGACTGAGGCGATGACGATTGGCGCTGATGAAGGACCTAATATAATACTCATATGGAGAAGCTGGGTGCTTCCTCATGAATCGGAACATTCGCACAATAAGTGTTTCGATTGAGTCCCCCGAATTTATAACAGAGTCCCATTCCCCATCCCTAGTTACAGAATTTAGCTCGTTTTCCTTTATGAATATTTTGGATCTAAGAGTTCCCCAGTCGACGTATGGTATTTGTTCAAAAAGTGTTTCTTCTTCAACTTTCGATGCCGCGTTGGTGGATATCTCCTGTATTGATAAGTCGCTACTAATAAATTCTTCAGACAAAATACGAGTAAAAACACTGCCTCGATCTTCATCTCCCGGTTTGAATAGAGACGCTCTACCAGGGTGGGCCGCAAATACATACATTGCCGGCAATCGGTCGCGAATTTCTATTGGTGTTAAACCTTTAGCTCTGTTTGAAAGCCCGGATTCAACAGTCTGAATAAGAGCCGGCCGGGTGAAAGATGCCCGCCGGAAGCGCCCGGGAGCTGTATTATCAAAATCCCAAACAATCGTCTCGAGACGCGCTCGGAACGGGTCTGTACGGCAGGCATCCAGCAGCAGAACTACTGCAGATGGCCGGCGATTGGCCAATAGCTGTAGTATGTGCTCAACGGGAACGCTGTCGCATTGCGGGCAGTCCGCACTCGACAACCGGGTATCTGATCCCAATAGGTAGTTCTGGATCCCAACCTGGATGCCGTGCCCTGAATAGTACACGATTGCGAAGTCCCCAGGATTTATCCCACAAGCGAAATCCTCGGCCGCGTCATACATTTCGTCATAGGTTGGGTCTTTGTATCTCTTGATGTGTCGGTCGCTCAGTCCTGCATCCAAGAGAGCGTCGCTAATTAAATCAATGTCCTTGGCAGCGTGAGGGATGGGGCGGATCCCTTCTGGATATTTGGATACGCCCATCACCAATGCCTGTATTTCAACAGGATCACCATCAGCTCCCGACGCTGGCGACGGTCGCAGTTCGGACTGGCTCGCGCAATCCCCGAACGCGGGGCGTTCGGGGATTGCGCAAAATAGTAAGAAAAATACGAAAAATCGCTTCATTACCCCCCACTCCCACGTTCACAAAGCCATCCCCCTCCTGTTGGAGTCAAGACTTGAACGACCTTTTGTGATTTTCAGCTTTTAGTTGTTCTCTAAATTTTGGTTTGCGGCTGCGGCTCACGCGCGAACCCGCCTGAGTAGTAGTCGCCGAGGCCCAAGCCGTTAGGTTAGAGCAACGTAAGTTCATGACGAGCTCTTGAACGTCGCTTCGGCCTCAAACTGGTTGGAGGCCCCAAGCATTCTAAGGCAGGTTTTTTTTCAGAGCTTTTGTGCGTCGTGCCAATGTTTGGAGCTCGAGGCCAACAAAATGATCTGCGCCACTCGGCTTTCGAGTTCCAGCGACACTACTTCGAAGTTAAGGCCGTTGCCTCTAATTCGAATAGCATTCGCTCATCTACAAGCCCCACAATTGTGGTCGTGGCTGGAGGGGCAGTACCTTCAAAGTACTCCTTAATTATTTTTCCCGCTGGTTCAAATAATTCGCGTCGCGTAATAAACCAGTTCAACCTTACCAAGTCCCATTTATTTGCACCCAATGAAATTAGAGAATTTTCCATATTGATTAGTGCCATAGAAACTTGATTATCTAGCTCTGGCGAAATCTGCATACTGGAGTAGTCAAATCCAGTTATCCCAGCCAGTGTCACAATCTCACCTCGGCGCAAGCCTCGAAGATATCCCGCAGTCGCTTCGAATTCCGAGTTTGTCGTGTGTATCTTGTCAGCCTTGAGCATAGCGGGGTCCTTTCTTGAGGGGAAAACCCAATTCGAGATCGACGCTTGACGCAAGGGGCTTATTCCTGATCATCATAAGCCGTGTAGCGAATTCGCTTCGCTGTCATCATTGGGGGGGCAAATGGAAATCTGGTTCGCATCGCTCACGGCAGCCGTTATACTAGCGCTAATTTTGGCGATGTTTCGAGATCGAAGTAAAGCGCGAACCACTTCTGAATTCTTTCTGCATGGGCAAAACCTTCGAATTGGTGCGCTTACCAGTACTCTGGTCTCAACAAACCTTTCACTTGGAAACATGATTTATGTCTGCGCTATTTTGGGATTCTTTTTCGGATACAGCGGCATATTTTGGGTCATCATAACTATAATTAGTCTAGGTCTTGGATTTGCAGCCCTAGGCGGCAGGTTTAAGGATTATATCGAAGACAGGGGAAACTTTGGCACACTCCACGATTTCTTAGCTAAAGCTCATAGTTTTGACGACCGCTCAAAGGAAGTAAAATTAAAGGGAATATCAGCGCTTTTGACCTCTATAGCGCTCTTGCTGGCTATTATTATTGAAATTCATCTCGGGGCAAAATTTTTGCAATTAATTGTCCCAGCCCCACTACCAGTTATCGTTAGTCTTTTTGCATTGTTAGTAGCAGCATATACAGCAAGTGCCGGTTTTTACACTGTGGTTTTTACCGACAGGATTCAATTTGCTCTCATGCTGCTTGCTGTCTTTGGCGGCGTAGCGCTCTTCTCGGGTCTTCCGCAACAGGGGCCGCTCTATAAATCTGGATACGAATTTTCTTTGTGGGACATGTTTTCAGATGTGGGATGGCCTACGGCATTAGGTCTGGTGTGTCTGGGATTCTTTTGGCTTCTTGCGACGCCCGATACCTGGCAACGAAACGCAGCCTCAAGAAGCATGGCTACTAGCAAGGCCGGCGCAGCTTGGGGGACGCTTCTTATGTGCCTATGGGTAGCCGCCTTTGCTTTCGGTGGAATGCTCGTTAAACATTTGGTTGTGCCACTAGTGCCGGAAACTAGCATCGAACAATTGTCCGGCGGTTACTTCGCGTTCAATGACATATTTTTACTCAATTTCGATGACTACGGCGTCTGGGTTCAGATTGGTGCGGCCGTACTGGCCACAGGGATGGTCATGGCAGCCATTTCTACGGTTGATACTTTTCTGATCGTCATCGGCCACGTAGTTAACGTCGATTTCGCGCTCACGAAGCAGGGAGTAGGACGGTTAGACGAACTTTCAGATCCACAAAATAAATTCGTGAAGGAGCGAGGGCGGCTGTTCATCTTGCTTAGCAGCCCGATCATCATCATAGGTTGGTTCATTCTTGAAGGATTGGGCTGGCTGTTCGACCCTCTATCCCTCTTCTTCGTAACCTATACGCTTCAGTTTGTGCTCGCAGTCCCGCTGCTTGCAGGCACTTTCGCTAGCGGGCGCAGCTACCGAACGACACTGGCTTGCGTATCGCTGGGAGCTACGGTGACTGCAGGCATAGGTATATACGGAATGCTCAATCTTTCATCAGAGCATACCTACCTAGGGCTTGCGCCAGCTTCCTGGCTAGCGGTGCTGCCCGTGCTTCCAATCATTATTGGAGTGGTACTGTTTGGTCCCTTGATAATATCACGAAGGCTAAAGAACATACGTAGCACTTAGTATCGGCTGGACGACGGGGTTGGGACGCTATGTCAGCAGACAAGGTTAGCATTGATCCAACGGTTTTTTGGGCATTATCCTTCATTGCTTCGATAGCTGCGCAAGTGTTCACGCTGTGGCTTCTGAAGACATTCCGTGAATTTAGAGAGAGATCACAGGAATTTAGGTTGGTTCAAAGTAGCCTACGAGGAAGCATGTGGTGCTGTATCGTTTTCGCAAGCATCTTTTACGGCGGATCACACGCATGGGTACCAATTGAGTTCGAACCATCGAAGTTTCCAAGCTTTCGTGCTATGGGCTGGGTTGTGATATTTTCGGCTGCCACGGCTATCCCGATCGCGGCACAGCTACTGCGCGAAAGCATTTTTAAACGATTAAGCGAGATATAGGAGGCGGTAAGCTAGGAAGGACGCCATGCGTCGTCTGAGGTCAAAAGGCTTCTCAGATAAAGCGTTTTCGGGAACACCTGGTGCGCTCGCTTTCCTTGTTGCCGAATCCAGAGCGAGAATTACTTCTCTGAGCAGAGACAATGTGGCACATCAATGGACGCCCGCACGCATACAGTCTTATGTTCGCGCGCTATATGACGACTATATGGACCAAGTATATAGGCTTGACCCGTACGTTTTGGCCGCAAGAAATCGCTTTGTCCTTAATGAGATAGAGCGATCCCTCAAAGGTGCTACAGTTGTTCTCGCACCCTGCGGGCTCGCCTCTTATCCCTACCTAACTGAAAACAATAGACTGTACGTCGAGATTGATCTGGAAGAAGTTGTTGAATTCCGAACGGAGCGAACAAATGAGTTGTTTGCCGCAGGAAATATCCCCTCCCGAAAAATCAAGCGAATACAACAGGATCTCACGGCAATTCGGCGTTCCGATGATTTAGACGAATGGTTTCCGAGGGTCGGCCAAAAAATTGTCGTTTTGGAGGGCATCTCCTACTATCTGACAAAGGAAGATTGGTGGCGCTTAGTCAATCTAGTTTTCAGACGTTTGAGCGCTGGCGACGTATTGATATTTGATTATTGGCCAAAATCTGAGGAGAATAGAAGAATATATAAAAAATTTCTCAGGTTTTGCGAACGAAATTCAGGTTACAGCTTTGAAGCATTCAACTTTATTGAGCCAAGTGAAATAAAAGCGGCCTTCTATAAAGGCTTTTCAGGCGAAGATGTTAAAATCGAGACAAAGAGCGTGCGCGACATTTGTTTGAATTGCTTTAAGGAAGATAAATTGAGAAAAGCTGATATTTTGAATGACACACTCGTGAAGGTATCTAAAGCTTCAACGAAGCTATCTTAATATACATAAAATTCTTTGTGATATTTGATATTTCGTATAGCTAAAATGGAACTCACGGTAATCCTTGTAAGGGCGGTGCCTGTTCTTTGTAGATCGAAACATATTATAAGCTCGCGTCGTTTCTGCCTCACTTTTTGAGCATGTGAAGAATACCAACCTGATCAGGGTTGGGGTTCTATGCGCGCTTCATCCCAAAAGCAGATTAAAAAAATCGCGAATCTGGCAGCCAAATCGGATTGAAAGTGGCTGTTCGCTTCGTGCGCCTGTTCCAGGGGCGATATCATTAAACTGAGGTATCCTCGCCTTCCGGGTTGAAGAGCGCCGCCACCTCAAGCATGGCCGTTCCAACCGACATCTCTGTCAGTCCGAGTTTTTCGATCTTTGGATGCCACTCTGGGTCACTGGTAATGTATTGCAGGATTTGTTCGGCGTCGGGGTCGATGTCGAGTGACCGCAGGTGCTCCACGGCATAGTCGACCGTTGCCAGCGTTTCCCATTCATCGTTCTTCTTGTAGCGGAAGTGGTCGGCTACCCAGCGGGCAGGCTCGCCATAGGTCTCGATCCACTCGGCCGCGTCGGCGACCTCCGCTCCTGGTACATGGCCGAAGCCGAAGCGGCCACGTGCTTCACGCAGCCAGCTCTTCCGCTTGGCGATGGCGATGCCGCCGGAGTACTTCATGGACGGGTTATAAGGTCCGGCCGCCTTCTTGAGGTACGCCATCTCGCCCACATGCTCGCCCATCTTGCGCCGGGCGAAGTAGACGGCCTTCTGAAGGCGGAAATTGCCGATGGGTTCACCGCCATCCTGGAAGAAGGTTCTGACGATGGCCGCGACCAGCACGGCTTCTTGGAACTTGGTATCGACATTTGGTGCCCGGTCTCGGGCGGGTTGCGCTTTCGTCTTGGGATTTCCGGATGGCCGGACGCGTCGGGCCTCTGCTGTTTTTAGTGCATCCCTTTTGGCCTGCTCTGGCACAGAAATCTCGGGCGCGTCCTCAATTGAGCCCAAGGAATCTGCGGCGCCGCCGCCATCTGGATCAGTCTCAGTCAAGGCATGGACCAGCGAGGCCGTCAGCTCAGCGCTCAACCGATCGCCATCGCGCACCTGATCCTCCAGCCGGTCGCACAGCGCCATCAGTTCATCAACCTTGGCGACGATGCGTTTTTGTTCGGCAAGGGGTGGAACTGGTACCAGGAGTGTTTCTATGCCGCCTACCCTGAAGTGTTGTACCGTCGATCCAACGGGCTTGTCCTGAACACGCTCAAGCAGTTCAGGATCACGAAGCGAGTAGAGCAAAAACTGGGGCTCAATGGTTTCAGGTATGACACTGGCCAGCATGAGCCTTTGACCCAGGCAGTAAGTGAACTGAGCATCTAGTAGGCACACTTCTCCCATAGGGGCTTCACGTGTGATGATCAGATCGTTTGCCTCTGGCCGGTAACGTTCCGTCCATTTTGCATAGACTTCATCATCGACGAATTTGACATCCGACAAATTCAGTTTGCCGTCACGAATGTTGTTCGTCCGCAAAAGCGTAGCACCGTTCTTCGCATAGGTTGCAGTCTTGTTGCGGCAATCAACTACCCAGCGGCAACATTGCATGAGTGTGGCCCACTGCCAGCCAGTGGGCAGGCTCCGAAGATTGTCAGGGACTTCCTGTTTTTCCTGCTTTCTCGCTTGAGTGGCTGCCTCGTTCTTTGTGGGTAGGCCTTTCGCCAGCAATTCCGTGCGCAACACGCCGATTCTGCCGAGAAGCTCGCTGGCTAGACCATCTTTGGCATTCTGCTGTGATAGCCGTCCGAATGCTGCGAGGTGTAGTATCGCACCCCTCAACCGGTTGATCGTCTCCAGATCATCGAACAACTCGCCGAACCTGGCGGCGAGTAGAGACCAGTGTTCAGCAGTTTCTTCCGGTGTTTTGGCTTCTGTCAGGTGGTGCAAGGCGGAAGCAGCTGCGGCGCGCTTTAGTCCGGTTTCCTCAACCTGCCGTGCCTCCAATGCGTCGCACAACGCCATCAGCTCATCGACCTTGGCGACAATCCGCTTCTGCTCGGCAAGGGGTGGGAGGGGAAAAGGCGTCATTGCGAAGTAATCTGCCGGGACGCGTTTCTGACCTGCGGTTCCAGTCATTTCGGGTATTCCGGTCTCAATGAAGCTCCCAGACTTCAGGAACGCGAGCAGATAGCCAGGTTCAACAACCGGTACCAGTTGTCGAAAGACGTGTAATTCTGTTGTTCCCGCGCCGATGCCCCCCGGAAGGTTTGCAATAATTGTAGATTTACCGTTCTCAAAGCAGGGGGTAATCTTCGCGAGAACAACGTCGCCGTCTGCGATATGCGTATAGCCGCTCTTAATCTCGCTCCACTGTCGCTGTTTTGAGGAATGACCAAGGCCATACTTGGCTTCAATGGCAGCCATCGGCACGAAGCCGGAAATAGCATTATCCAGCGCTTCGTTTCGAGGCGAAATCAAACCCAAGTTTCCCAGCGTCGTTGAAATCCAGTTTGGAGGCAGGTCGAGTTCTTGATGTGCAATTGCTGATTTTTCAAAGTATCGGGGTTTTCTGATTGTCCGATCACTGATCGCACTTTTGATCGCTTTCGCTGCCACTTCAACGAGAATTCTCGCATCGCCATCATTTTTGTATCGGGTGGTTAAGCGGCCGGAAATTGCGAGATTGAGCACCAGTTCGCGCAACTTCTGAACCCCGCCGGGGCCGTTGGCGAGCGGTGCAAACTCTCTGAGAAAGGTCTCTGCGTGCATCACGCTGCCGAAGATCTAGCCAGCGCCTCGGCGAGAACGGTTTTCAGCTGCGTCTGTGTTTCAGCCAACGCCTCACGGTTCTCCTGCCATGCGGCAAGCAGTTCCGCCGGGTCCTTGTGGCCCTCTTCCTTGCGGTGCGGGTTGGTTATGTCGAGATTGTAACCGATGGCCTTGATCTCGTCCGCGCTGACCATCCAGGCGCGGTCACTCTCCTTCCGGCCTTCCCGCGTTTTCAAGTCGCCCCACCAAGCCTTCTCGCTGCGCTCGCCTTCGAACTCCTCGATGCGCATGGGCTTGGTTTTCGAATAGCTTTTATAGCCCTCCGGATAAGGATGTTCGTAGAACCAAACCTCCTCGGTTGGCTTGCCCTTTTCGAAGAACAGCAAGTTCGTCTTGATGGGCGTATAGGGGTTGAAGACCCCATTCGGCAGGCGGACGATGGTGTGCAGATCGCACTCCGTCATCAGCTTTTCCTTGATGCGCGTCTTGATGCCTTCGCCGAACATCGTGCCATCCGGCAGCACCACCGCAGCGCGTCCACCTTCCTTCAAAAGTTCTATGATCAGCACCAAGAACAAGTCGGCTGTTTCGCGGGTCTGGAAGGCTTGCGGCACGTTCTTCTCGATACCGTCTTCTTCCACGCCTCCGAAGGGCGGGTTCGTGACGATAACATCGACCTTGCCGCGCCACCGATGATCCTTCAGCGGCGATGACAACGTGTTGTCATGGGCGATGTTGGTCGGCGCTTCGATGCCGTGCAGCATCATATTGGTGACGCAGAGCAGGTGCGGCAGCGCCTTCTTCTCGACGCCAAAAATAGTTTTCTGAACCGTTTCGGCATCATGGGTCGATTGCACGTAGTGATCCGACTTGTGATCCATCACATGGGCCAAAAATCCGCCGGTTCCGCAGGCTGGATCGAGCACCCTTTCATCCAGTTTGGGGTCGAGCATATCGACCATGAACTGGGTGACAGAACGAGGTGTGTAGAACTCGCCAGAATTTCCCGCGCTTTGAAGGTCCTTGAGAATTTGCTCGTAGACATCGCCAAAAGCGTGCTTGTCACCCGTGCTATTGAAATCAATCTCATTGATCTTGTTGATGACCTGCCGGATCAACGTGCCGTTCTTCATGTAGTTGTAGGCGTCTTCGAAGGCGGCGCGGATGACGATGGCTCGGCTGCGCTCTTCGCCTTCGATCGGCAGGGTCTTCAGCTTTGGGAACAGCTGATTGTTGATGAAGTCGAGCAGCGCTTCGCCGGTGATTCCTTCCGGGTTCGCTGCCCAAACGGACCAGCGTAAATGCGCCGGGATCGGGGATTCGTAGTCGTCACTGAGCACGGAAAGCGACTCTTCCTGATCGTCCAGGATTTTGAGGAAGAACATCCAGACCAATTGGCCAATGCGTTGAGCGTCGCCGTCGACACCCGCATCCTTGCGCATGATGTCCTGAATGGACTTGATCACTCCCGATACATTCGACACGCCTTAAACCCCCTCCCGATACAATTCATGCTGCAGGTCCTTCACAGCAGCTTCATAGGCTGATTTGCCGCCAAAGACGCCTCTCACGATTTCCACGGGCGTACCGATCTCGTCGAAAGGTTTGAGCTGCAAAACCTTGGCGTTCTCCAGCGGCCCAAAATCCTCGTCGGCGTATTTATCGAGGAGCGCTTCCAGCACGCTTCGCGCCTTACCTTCGAACTTGGCAAAGTAGTTGCGCTTTTTGACCTGTTCGGCGCGCTCCCTGCGTGTCAGCGGCGGTTGGCCATAGGCCACATGGCAAAGGAGGTCGAAAGCACTAAAATTCTCACCGTTCTTCACTTCGTCGCGCAGGCCATCCAGCGATACACCGAGGGCTTCCAGTTCCTCGATGATCGCCTGCTTCTTTGCAGAGTCGGTCCATCGGCGGAGAAATTCGTCGAGCGTTTTGTAGTCTTTCAGCAGTGTTTTTTTAGCATAGGAGCGCAGCGACTCCGTGATCAGCTTGCCATCTGGTCCAAGATACTGGACGCGCTTGGACAGCACATTCACCTCGACGCCATCGACATAGAATTTTCGCGGTAGCGGATCATCACCAAACGGATCACCCAGAACGCCGTCGGTGGTCTCCGACCGGTCATCGTCGTCGAAGCCGCCTGAAGTGTTTGTTTCCTCGTCATCGTCTCGCGGCAGTGGGGGATCATCAGCACCCGGCTCATAAATCTGCACCGGATCGCCATCGAAGTCCGGATCGGCGAAGAGCTCTGTCGCCCGCTTGAAATCCATGATCGTAAAGAATTGTTTGCCGTGCTCTTCATCGATGCGTGTACCGCGCCCGATAATCTGCTTGAACTCGGTCATGGACTGGATGCGCTGATCCAGCGCGATCAGCTTGCAGGTCTTCGCGTCAACGCCAGTCGTCAGTAGTTTTGATGTCGTGGCGATGACAGGGTAGCGCGCCTTCGGGTCGATGAAATTGTCGAGTTCCGCCTTGCCTTGCGCATCATCGCCCGTAATCCGCATGACATATCGGCGATTTTCCGCAACGAGATCGGCGTTTGCATTGGCCAGCGCTTGGCGCATGCGTTCCGCGTGCTCTGTGTCCTCGCAGAAAACGATTGTCTTGTCGGAACGGTCTGTGGCCTTCAGGAACTCTGTGATCTTAGCCGCGACTAGCTTGGTGCGTTTATCGAGGACCAGCGAGCGGTCAAAATCGCGCTGATTATAGATGCGGTCCTCTACTTCATGGCCATATCGGTCGCGCGTTCCTGCTTCCGGCCGATAGCCGGTCAGGTCCTTATCGAGGTCGTAACGGATAACCTTGTAGGGAGCTAGAAAACCGTCTTCGATGCCTTGCCGCAATGAATAGGTGTAAATCGGCTTGCCGAAGTAATCGATATTGGAGACGTCTGTCGTCTCCTTCGGTGTAGCGGTCATGCCTATCTGCGTAGCGCTGGAGAAGTATTCGAGGATCTCACGCCAGGCTGAGTCCGCTGCGGCGCTCCCGCGATGGCATTCATCAATGATGATCAGATCGAAGAAATCGCGCGAAAACTGCTTGTAGATGTTTGCCGCTTCGTCGGTTCCGGTCACAGCCTGGTAGAGCGAAAGATAAATCTCGTATGACTTGTCGGCTTGACGGTTGATGATCTTCGTCATCGCGCCGCCGAAAGGTTTGAAGTCGTTCGTCTTCGTCTGGTCGACGAGGATGTTGCGGTCGGCGAGGAAGAGGATGCGCTTCTTTGCACCCGCCTTCCAAAGCCGCCAGATGATCTGGAAAGCAGTGTAGGTCTTCCCGGTTCCTGTCGCCATGACCAGCAGCAGGCGGTCGCGGTCTTTCGTGGTTTCCTCGATCACTCGGTTGACTGCAAGCGTCTGATAGTAGCGCGGCACCTTGCCGGAACCGTCGTCGAAATAGTCCTGATTGACGACCGGGTTTTCTGCGGGCGCGATGCCCTTCCAGGCTGCATAGCGTTGCCAAAGCTGATCCGGCGACGGCATTTCCTCGAATGAAATCTCGCGCTCAACGGTGTCCCCTGAAGCCGATCTGTCGTGCATCAGGAGGCCTTTTCCGTTCGTCGAAAACGCAACGGGCACATCGATCATCTCTGCATATTCGAGCGCTTGCTGCATACCCGAACCTACGGAATGCGTCGCATCTTTTGCCTCGACAACGGCGACCGGAAGGTTCGGTTTGTGGTAGAGAATGTAGTCGGCGCGCTTCTGCTTTCCGCGCGAGGTGAGCTTTCCGCGGACGATGATGCGGCCTGCTGTCAAGCTGACCTCTTCTCGGATTTGAGCATGTAAGCTCCAGCCAGCAGCCACGAGAGCGGGCGTGACAAACTTACTGCAAATGTCACGCTCACTCAGTCTTTTCATACCCGTCGTCTCCGCCCCCAACGACTACGCACGTCAAGCGACTATAGAATCGGCTCAGCCTGTGAACGCTGAAATATGTATCGAGACCACCCTAGGTCACCACATACCGATGACTCAATTCGTTGCGGCCACTTTTGCGCTCAAAGTAGCGCGAACAGAGACCCGTCGGATTGCTAATTATCCGAATAACCTCGACAACAGGCCAGGCTTCGCCCGTGGCCCGAGTCCCGCCTTCGATTTGTATTCCAGCAAGTGCGTCAGCGTGGACTTCTCCCGATCAGCTTGATCTAGGCGCTTTCTAAGGTCCTCTATCGTCGCCGTGGCTTGCTCTATCTCGCGGTCGCTTAAGCGTCGGTGCTGGGCGAGCTGTTCTTTGATTTGGTTCAGCTCTAGGCGCAGCAACGCCGTTTCATTGTGTTCCATTGCGTCCCGTTGGGATGGATTGCAACGTTTCGCACCGTTGCGTTTCGATGGATCGGTGGAGAAATCCTCGGGATAGACGCGGGCCAGTTCCGCCGGGTCGATCCGGTAGGTTCCTTTGTCGCTGATCTGCGCGGACAACTTACCGGCCTTGATGGCCCGTTGAAGCGTCGATTTCCCTTTTCCGACGGCGTTCGCCGCCTCCTTCAATGAGAGCATGCTTTGTCGCGCGTTGTTTCATCCACTGATCCAATCCGGCCCAATGCGTTTCGCGTTGAATTTGTGGATCATTTTGATGTATATTATCATGAATAATTGATTCGATCGCAGTCTGCTTTCGAGTTTTCAACAATTTAATTGAATTAGATAAAATAAAACCCGCCGGAGCGGGTCTCGAAATCGGTGATATAGTTACCTGAACAATTTCTATACTACCACTACAACATTATAACGCAAGCGTTTTTTGCGAATGATGTCTCGCGGCCGCAATCCGTTGGGTTTTCTTGATTTGAGAAGGAAACCAGATGAGACATTTATCAACCGCACTCGCAACACTCCCATACTATGCCCACACAGACGTGGTCAGCCCGCTGAAGCGCAAGACTAACTTCCGACCGCCCACAAGCGGGAAGTTCGTCCTCCCTATCCGCCAATCGCTCGTAATGGATGCGCGGATGAGCCCCGGAACGACGCGCATGATCGTTCTTCTCGCGGGCTGGAGCGGCGGCGGACGGCCCGTTGAGACCACGCTTGGGATTATCGGAAAGCACCTCGGGCGCTCATCGCGCCAGGTGCAGCGATATCTAAGAGACGCGGCCGAGGAGGGGTATCTTTATTTCAGGAAGGTCGTGAACCGCCTCGGCTATGTGGTCGGCCTGCGTATCGTTTTGTGCAAAGCGGCGATCTTTGCGCCGAAGCGCACAAAGGCACCGTCGCAGACGTCGTCCAATCTAGCTGAACGTCGCAGAATTCCGGCCACGACAGATACGTCCGACACTAATAAAAACATATTCATAAACAGAGCTTCAGAGGAGCCGTTTGATCGAAAGCTCCGGGAAATTTGCGAACGCAACGGCATTCCAATCTCAAGCGGATAGCTTGCGGGAGCCCAAAGACAGGATTTGGCGCTTCTTTATCTGACGCGCCCTAGTGGCATGCGCTCATCAAGCCGGCCAACGCCTTTTACCCGCTCAGGCTCGCCAACATTGCAAACCTTTTGACGAGGCAGGATCTGCGTGTGGCCTAGACGTACGCTCCGAGAAGCTTTGAAAAACGTCCCGGTTCCGGTGGAGAGGACATTTTCAAAGCTCCTCTACGCTCCCTGCGAGGGCGACACCGACGTTGCATGCCTGTGTCGAGGCCCACCGCGCACCGACGGGCGTACAGCCGGCTGAAAGCTCAGGGAAATTGCCTTCAGTAGGGTAAGACACGTGTTCAGAGCGATGCAGCATGAATAGAGCACGCGGATGGGATCGAGCAACCAAACGTCCAAGCGATACGAAAGTTGGCGGGTCGTATTGCAACGGTCGTGAAACACTTTGGGACGAGCCCTGGCCCGCGCCAAAGCGCCCAGCATAAGCGGCGTTCACATCAAACGTGGGAAGCCATGAAACCTCATGCCGAAACGGGCGGGCGTCACAAAGCCAGCCCTCAGGATGTGACTTCAAGCGTTTGAAATTATGTTGGAACAACCTGTTCGGAATCTGATATACTGAAGCTATGAGCGAGACGAAAACAGACATCCCGGCAATCTCTTCATTGGCCGCCCCGACGGAGGCGGACTTGGCCGTCCTGCGCGCGCTTTCGCCGGAAGAGCGCAAAGCCGTCATCGCCGCTCATATCGCTCAAGGTTCTCAGGACATTACGGAAGGTCGCTTTGTTTCGCTTGAGAGCGATGACGATATCTCCGCCTTCTTCGACGCGAAACTCGCCAAATATGAAGCTTAAACTCTCGGCAAGGGCTGAGAGCGATTTCGACGCCATCGAAACCTACACTGTTGAGACTTTCGGCGTCCGTCAGTGGTTCCATTATGAAGGCCAGCTGAGGCAAGGCTTTGTGTCGCTGCGCCGATTTCCAGGCATCGGAATGGCGGATCGGGCGCTTCCAAGCGGGCATCAAGCCTTCCGCGTCGCGCAGCATTGGATCTGCTATGAAGTCGTCGGCGATGTCATCGAGGTGACCGCGATCATCCGGCAGCTCTCAGATTTCAGCGATTGATCAGGCCTGCCAGTCCGGCCTTCTGAATTTATGCTTCACTGTCGAGCGCACACGCGGCTGAAACTTCGAGCTCGCAAATTTATGGCCGGAGCGCCGTGGCGGCAGTTTCGAACTTTGCGTTCTAAATTCGGGTCCGAGGCGTCTCATTCAAGCGCCTCATAGTCGATCAACTGCCAAAGGTGCGGATTGTCTTGCAGATCTTGCTCGAGCAAGCGCCAAGCTTCCTCATCGCTTTGTTCTCGATGTTGATTGAATTCCATTCCAGGGGCCGGGGCTATCTCCCGTTGTCGCGCTTCAAATTCGGCTCGCACGTCTCATATTTTCTAATGGAGCAAGCAAAATATCATAGTCGAATTATGGAATGCAAATTTATCTGTATACTGACTATTTCGATGAGTGATAATTTACATTACGAAAATCCCACTTTTCCAATTAGATCAACAATTTAAGCCTGTTTCAGGCCAATAGGTCTCCACAAATTGGAAAATCAGAATTACGGAAAATGACCAAGCCATTGATAGCATTGAGATGTTCCATAACGTCTTGGTTTTGATAATTCTCGGAGCGCCAGGCGTTATGACAAATCACCGGGCCTTGGAAGCCCTTCCGGAGCAGCATCGCTGCAGCGCTCTCGTTCCAATTCCGCAAGCGCTTGGAAGCGCTTCGCATCGCACTGCTCGATCGTCCGCTCGATCGCGCGTCCCCATGCGCGGCGATCGCTACGCGACGTCGCGTCGTCGCGCATGATTTGTCCCCGATAAAGGCCCAGATAGTGCTGGCCGGCGTCCGCATCCCAATGGATGAGGTCTTTGTTTCGCCGATAGATCGCATCGTCCAGCCGGTCCATGACGCGCCCATAATGGGCCTCTTGGGTGAAGCCCAGTCCGATGGCCGTTACGCCGCCTCCTGAGTTTTGCGTGTATTGTGAGAGGATGAGCGCATCGATCCCTTCGGAGCTTACGATATCTGACAAAGTCTCCTTCACCTCGGCGGCCTTTATTCGCCCGCCGGCGGGTATGTTCAGAATGTAAGTGAAAGGATAGCGACCCTCATCAAAAGAGGTTTTCGTATCTTTCAAATCTACTCTTTTCTTCTTGGTCTATTTTGCCAGATCCGGTCTTTGAAACGCAAACTTCACGGCATCGAATACACGCGTGACTCTCTCAGACTTCACGCTTAGGCTGCGCGGAGAGCGGAGTTTGGAGCGCGACATGGCGACCTCTTATGGGCGGAATGTGAAGCTGGAGGCGGACCAGGACTCCGTGCTCGACGAGCATCCCGGCGTTCAAAAAGCCTTCTCTGAAGCGCATCGCGCCTACGTACACCTCGAGCTGGAGGAGCCTGAAGCTGAGACCAAGGGTCGAGGCTCGCAAATGGTCAAAGACGATTCAGCTAGCGCCGAGCTCACGCCTTCCTACGAGTTGGAAGGCACCAAAGAGGTGCAGCGCCAAGGCTTTGACGAAAAGTGGAAAGACGAGCAGGCCAACGCCGACGATTACCAGGCGCTGCTCCAAAGCTATCGCGACAATGCCGAGGACAAAGAAGCCGCAAACGAGCAAGATCGCGGCGACGATCTTCAGCAGTCGATATAGGCCATCGCGCGGATGATCGAGCTTAAAATCCGGCAATTCAAGTACAGCCGTAGCGGCGGAATCCTCGCTAAGGAATACCATAGCGAGGCGGGGTGCTATGTCAGTGCCGGCGATCCCATCGCAACTATACTTGAGAACGGAGACGAGAAGACGATTCGCTCGCCAATCGAAGGCGTTGTACTTGAATTCGGCACTCCCAAACAACCAGCCCTTCGTGACTGGTCTGATGACCTATACCTCTTGCTGGAAATCTGGCCGAAGGATGCGTTCGAGCGCGATACGGCGAACGTTACCTTCGCGAAGGAAAAGATGGTTGTCCATGTGACTTTCGATATGACCTTCCCGGATCTCCAGGGAAAAGCGATCTTGAAGGATACGCGTCAGCTTGGAAAAGGCGTTTACTTCCTGGATTCTGATGAACCGGCGTTGCGGCTAGAGTTTGAAAATGAAGCAAGGATTCTATCAATGCCGGTCGCCGGTCTCGTGGCGGGGTGGGGCGCAAGAGAGTATGAAAATGGTGCGTTTTACGGGATCAATCTTCAAATCATCTTAGGTTATCGCCCGAAGGGAACGAAAACCAAGCAGCTTTCGAATTATTGGCTCGACTACATCAAAACGAAGGTCCGCGACGAAGGAGCTCTAGACTATTTCTTTTTTCCGGAGCCACGCGAAAACGCCACACCAGCAGAAAACAGCCCACCCAAAGTCGAACTCCCAGATCCCCCAATTGTGAAAACACCGCCTCCCGAGTCCGGCCGGCCTGAGGTGGCACCGGACGTCCCTGCCGAGACTCAAAGGCGGATCGATAAGGCGGCCTCTATTCTGGATGATGATTTCTAGTCGTTGCGGCCCGCTCTGACGTGGTCATAGCCCAAAGCGCGCCGCGTATTCCGAGCTTGATCAAGTCGGAATCTCACCTCCTCAAGTCTTTCAAGGTCTCGCGTCTGCTCATTTTTTCGGAACAGAGCCGGGTTCGGCCATTTGTTATGGAAGTAGCCAGCCGACAACTCTTCATCCACAACGGCCTTTCCCAATTCACGATTGGCGCGCCAGATATCTTGACCAAGTATTGCGGATTCCAACAGCGGCAAGATCATTTTTTTCCACGCTTCTTTTGAAACCGGTTCTTCAAGCCTCAACTCGACAATCCGTGTTTCATTTTCCATGACCGCTTCAGGGTGTTCGGCCTGAAATTGGGCGCAATCCTCATAGTCGTCGAACGCAATAACCTCGTCGTCGAGACGCGCTCGTAGATAATGGGGAAAATTATAGCTGATCAGCGCATCGCACGGCGCTTTGAACTGATCGAGTTCATCATCGCCGACAACAACACTCAGAAAATCCTGTCCTTTTTGGATCAGATCTCCAGGTGCTAAGCCGTCGCGAAGCTTTACCTGAACCGCGCCTTCTTCGAGCTTGAGAGCGAGCGTTTGGAAATGCTCTGGGCCATATCGTTTGGGCGGCGGCGGGAGCGCCAGAAAGCCATGTTTGGGGTGGGCTTCGAACGTACCCCTGAAGGCGTAGTCGCGATCATAAAATGCCTTGTGAACTACAAACGGGATCCCAGACGCGGGAGACACAAGCGCAATCCCCGGATGAATCGGATTGTCGGCATCATCGATCGACGCGAAGAGTGTCATCAGCTCGTTGACCGTGGCCAGAGGTTTCCGGTGCAGCTGCTCGCTCCACCCGTCGGTGTTGGTGCTGGCTTCAGATTCGGTCAACGTTCTCGACCAGGTTTCACTGTACGACGTGCTACTGCCGCTCGTTGAGGAACGCCCGGATTGTTTGGTCTTGGTCCAATTCTTCTGCCGCGACCCGCCTCTACTTCTTGAAAACGACCGCCCCTCTTGGTGGCTGCGCTCCAAAGTACGGAACACCAAAGACGGCCCCCAGCCGGTGGTCGAATTTAGGCCGGAGACCGACCCCCAGGTCGAGGCGCGTCCGCCGCCGCGCGCCGCGGATAGGCTCGAAGAGACCCCCTCCGTCGAAGACAGGGTCTGTCCCTTAGATCCGCCGGTTTGATCGGCCACGGATCGGGTTTGCGATTGTGCGCTCGAGCCGGAGCGCATTTTTCGGATGACCTCGATCTCACCTAACCGCTTCGACACATACTCGGCGGTGAAATTGTCGTTGAAGCCATAATACACATGGGTGTCTGCCGATGAGAGAAAGGCCTCCCAGCCCTCTCCATAGACATTCTTCAACTGCACCAAGGATTGGACGACGAAGAACAATTTCACGCCCGCGCCGGCGATGTCGGCGGCCGCACTTTCAATCTTCGGCATGCGTTTGAGGGACGCGAACTCGTCCAGCATCATCAGCGTCTGAAAGCCAGTTGCGGGCTCTTTGTGTCCGCGCTCCTGGGCTGCGGAGAGGATCAAATTGGTGACCATGCGCGGCCACGCCGCTAGGGGTTCTTTTTGCGACGACGGCAAGCAAAGAAAGACGCTCAACCCTTCAGGGGCGCTTTGTAGGTCACCCGCGCGGAACGTCCGCTGCGGCCCGTCCTCGGACAACCGCAAACAGGCGCGAAGCTGCGGATCATCGATCCAAGCCGTGTGCTGCTCGGCCGATGTTCGGATGGAGTTCCAAAGCTTGGGCTGCGATTTCAACGAGCCCAGATAGCTCTCAGCCTGGTCGGCGATAATGTTCCCATAGGCTGTGTTCTGACGCATCGCCAAGATCAGCATTTCGAAGGGATCTGGAGGCTTAGCCTCAAGCTCCTCCGGGGAGAGATGCGCCCGTACGTGTTCCAGAGCGATGACGTCGCCGGCGACGATAAAACGCCGAAGCGTGATCAGATCGCGTTGATCGCCCGGCACGAATTTCGAGCTGGAAATATGTAAGGCCAATATCTTGATGAAGGTCTCCGCCTTCTCATCCCAAGTCGTATCCGTGCGGCTTTCCTTTGCGACGCAGGATTCAGCGATAATGGCGACCCGCGACGGCGTGGCCGGATCATTGGGCTCTAGTTCGGCAAGCGGATTGAAATAACCGCGCAGCGCATCAGGCACGGACGCGGTTCGGTGCGCGTCCAGCACGACGACGTTCTGGCCTTGATGCTTGTTGACCTGGACTGAAGGACCATCGCTTGGATTGCCGCGCATGAGTGCGGTGATCGAGGCGTTCTCGCCCTTGGGGTCATAGCAAAAGAGCGATCCCGGCCAGGTGATGAGATTGGGAATGATGATCGAGCGGCCCTTGGCGGCGCGCGTCTTTGCGCACAAAAGGACATGGGAATCGTCGGCTCGGCCGACGCGGCTTTGCTCGTCGTCTACGTTGCGGCCCAGCCAGACCGCGCCGTTCTCATAGGGGTATTGCTCCGCCACCTGATGCGGCGTCAGCCAGGTGGCGGTTCCAATTAGCGGCTCATCGACAATGTCCGCATTGGTGTTTGCAACATAACGCTGCGCCATAAACTCGCGCTCTTTTCCTCAACCCGTTGATTGAATTCATTGCGCTTATTCCCTTTTTCGTAAAGCGCGAGCGCGTTGGAGAGGTTCGTTTTCGGACTTCGTAAGCTTTGCTCCGCCGATACTCATCTATTCACAGACTTGCCGCGGTACGCGCTGCGTTTGGCACTCTCGATCCGTATAGGGGACGTTCTGGCATACTTCGCGCGTCGTTACACATGTGGCGTCCGCTTCGGCTCTGCACCTTTGAGAGCTTGAAGAACAGCTACAGTAAATATCTACGTCTCGGACGGAGCCATCACATCTATTTCTGAGTCCCCTTAGAAGTTTAGACTCAGCCTGATCTTCGCATATTTGTTCCGCTTCATATATAGACACTACAAAAGGGCTATACCACCTGTCGGAGTAAGAGTAGTCGATGTATTCTTCGTCGCGTTGGTCGTTACATTCACGACGATATCGGGTCACATCGTTGCAAACCTGCTCATTGTCATAAACTGTTCGACAGACTGGCTCACGAACAACGGGCTGCGGTGCGGGGACTGAAACAGCCCGACTTCTCGCCTCAGCCGCCGCTCGGCTGGCTTCGGCCTGCGCGCGTTCTCGTTCTTCTTCTTCACGCGATTCCATGTCAGACAAAAACTCCCGCGCACGCCTAGAGAACAAGCCGTTCGGGTATTCATCCAGATAGCTCTCTAGCGAACTTCTCCTCGACGTATTCGTTGCGGCCCATCGATTGCGATCTTGATCGGCTTCGGCGTCGGCCAACGCCGCCAGCGCGCTCGTCTCGTATTTGCTATTTGGGAAATTCTCCAAAAAAGCTCTCCAAG
Organism: Pseudomonadota bacterium; assembly: GCA_039191105.1. Lineage (GTDB taxonomy): Bacteria > Pseudomonadota > Alphaproteobacteria > Caulobacterales > Hyphomonadaceae > Henriciella. Next base: position 81,318 of record JBCCXW010000001.1, on the reverse strand, counting down.
CAACGACGGTATCGGCGGATCGGAAAGCGGCGTCGACCTCCGCGACGTCGAATGCGGCGATGCGATTTCTCGCGTTGTCGGCAAACTCGCCGTCAGGATAGCGACTTAGATACGCGGTGCAGCCAGCACGGCTCGTCGTGCAGCCCGATGCCGCCCAATAGTCGCGATCCTCCGCTCGCGCCCGATCGAGTGGAAGCCAATCATTGAGCCGAGCCGAAACGGCGTCCGGATTCTGTAGATAGAAATAAGCAAACGCACCGCCCGCCGACACCATAGAAAACAAAAGCACAGCGGCGATGCGCCTAGACCACCTGCCGGGTTTAGGGCGTTTCCTATCGCCGCGAAGCGCGTCCCGCCAGCGCACCACGGTCTGCGGGCGCCTATCCGCGCGCACTTCCAAACCCCAATCAACTGCGTCTAGGAATCCCTTCGCGAACCCCGGCTTCGCCGCTTTCCGGGCGGGAATGAGCGTGTCTTTCGCGCCGCGCGCCACGGAATCCTCGGGCGGAGAGCCCGTCGCGAGCCAGTACAGAACGGCCGACGCGCCATAAATATCTGACCAAGCGCCCGGCTTAAGCCCGTCGCCGTCTTCACGACTATATTGCTCTACGGGCGAATAGCCCGTCTTCACAAGGGTCGTCGTCGATGTCCGCGACATGTCGACGACGAGACGTTTCGCACCGCCGAAATCAACTAACACAAAGCGCCACGACCCGTCTTCGTCCTGGGCGCAAAGAATATTGTCGGGCGCGATATCGCGATGGATCAGATCTCTGTCGTGGATGTGCTTGAGCGCTGACACCAGCTGTTCGGAAAAATCTCGAACGAAGCGAGCGTCAAGGCGCGCGAGTTTGTCGTCCACCAGCTTCTGAAGCGTCGGCCCCGCCACGCGCTCCATCGCCAAATACGCGGTGCCGTTGTCCTGAACAATGTCGAACACCCGAACAATGCCCGGATGGTCCAGCCCGCGAAGCTTTTCGCCCTCTTCGATCAGTCGGGCGACGCCCTTTTCGAAAGCTGCGGTTCGATCCGGACCGGACGGAACGAGACGCCCGCTCGAAGACCTGCTTGCAACGGCTTTCGGAAAAAACTCCTTTAGCGCGATATCTCCATACTCGGGGTGGCGTGCTTCGTAGACGATCCCGAAGCCGCCTTGCCCAATAACGTCCCCGACTACGATTTCACCGACCACGTCGCCGGACGACAATGCATCTGGATAAGCACTCATCACCCCGATCCCCTCGGCTTCTCAAAGACGACGTCCAAAGCTAGTATTAACCCCAGTTAACCTTTGCCTCAAGTAATCCCAAAGGACACAATGCGTGTTTGGTAAACGCGAACTGATATTCGATTTCGCGTCCGCATCATGGATCGGGCGTCGCACGGAGCAGCAGGACATGGTCTCAGTCGTCGGCGCATCCCGATCGCGCGGGCTCGCCATAGTCGCTGACGGCGTCGGAGGACAAGCCGGCGGGCGCCTAGCCGCCGAATGCGTCGTTAGCGCGGTCGAGGCGTCGATGGATCTCGATTGCGAGGACCCACGTCTAGGACTTCTGAATACTTTTAAAGCCGCGACCAACGCTCTTTCTGGCCTCAAATCCCGGAACCCCGACATATCATCCGCGGCGACCACGTTGCTCGCCGTTTTTGTTCGGGATGACGAGTTGTTCTGGGCGAGCGTCGGAGATTCGCCCTTGGCTTTAGTTCGGCGAGGCAAGCTTAAGCGTTTGAACGCCGATCATTCGATGCGCGCTGCGTTGGAAAAGCTCGTCGAAAAGCGACTGATCTCTGCTGAAGACGTGCGAAACGATCCCAGGCGAAACACGCTTACAGCGTCGATGAACGGCGCTCCGCCCAAACTCCTGGATATCTCCAAAAAACCGCTCATACTGAAGCCTGGCGATATTGTCCTGGCCGCAAGCGACGGATTATTCACGCTTGAAGACGCTGAAATCGAAGCCGCATGCTCCAGTCCGAAGTTCAGCGCCGACGACATTTCAAAGACGCTCATAAACTTATGCGACGCGAAAGCGGACCCGGATCAGGATAATACAACCGTCGTCTCTATTGCAGCATCGTGACTTAAAGTTCGCGAACGACGCGAAAGCCGAGATTGTGAAGTCGAGAACCAACCGGCGCCGCATCGCGTGCGGACGAACGAAGCCAATTATCGGAAAAACCCCATGATCCGCCGCGAATAACCTTGTCGGCGTTTAAACTATCGGAAGCCCTCGGCGACCCGTCGCTCGGTGCGCCTTCATAATTTGGGACCCAAGTATCGGCGACCCACTCCCAGACGTTTCCATGCATGTCGTATAGACCATAAGCGTTTGGCCCAATCTGTCCGACCGGTTGCGTCGAGCGAGCTGCATGACTTGTTGCCGAATCCGTTGAAGACGCGTTCCGCTTTAGCTGGTCGCCGGAGAAAAAGGGTGTTGTTGTTCCAGCTCGACATGCATACTCCCACTCCGCTTCGCTTGGCAGACGATATCGGTTCCCTGTTTCGAACGAGAGCCATTCAATAAATCCAACCACATCCTCGAAGGACACGTGAATTACCGGCCGGTCTCCTCGGCCCCAACCCATGTCTTTGGGCGAATAACTCAGCTTGCCGCTGTTAAGACCAATGTCCCACTCGAGAAATGTCGTGGGATAGACGCCGATCGCAAAGGGTCTCTCGAAGGCGACTTTATGGACTGGAAGCTCGGATTCTCGCCCGGGGCCGCTGACATTCCCCATGTTGAATTCGCCGGCTGGAATAACACTCAGCAGCGGAGACCAAGGCGCGTCACGGAAAGTCGTCCCTGCCATTGCATCAGGCTTGATATCGGCGGCCGATGCAAACCGGTCGTTTTCGTCACCGGATACGAAGTCGGGCGAGAGGCTCGGCTTCGACTGCTCATACCGGCTTCTTATCACGTCGATACGGGGGTCGGACGTCGGCGCGTCTCGACCCAATAGCAGCGAAATCCAATAAAGAAGCTTGACGAATACGGGCTCTGAAGAATCGCCACTCCAGTCTTGCAGGTCCGCATACTGGCGCATCGCGAAAAGTAGGGGCGGTCTGCGATCGTCGAAGCGCGCTTGTACAAGCTTGTCGTTTTCAATCGCATAATTGGCTTCGGCGCGGACCCAGTCGGAATCGGATGAATGGGAAGACCAAAGAACCAGCACGGCCTTAGCTTTGCTTATCTCTGTCTCGATTAGCTTATCCCAGTGACTTTTTGGTGTAAGTCGTTGATCCCACCAGACGCTGATACCCTGCCCTTCGAGGGCCTGAAGTATTTTATGCGCCTTTTGCTCGTCTTCTCTTTTGTAGCTCAAGAATACATCGGCCATTTTTAAGTGTCTCGCGATTTATTATTGGAGCTCAATTGACCTTTACTCATCACATATCAATATCGTATTTTGACATACAAAATCTTTCCTTGCATGTCTAACCAGGCGCTCCAACCTTATTCGCGTCCTTCCCAATTGAAACAACGTGGGTGATTTTGTTAACGACCGTTTCCCTGAATTCAGTCCTCCAAGCGCTTGTCCGCGATAGAAATGATATCAAGAATTCGAACGGCTTCACCTGCTCACGGCCAATTTATCCGGTAGATTGTGTTTAAAGATCGGGAATTTCAAATCCGGTGGAGAGCCCCCACTAGAAGCTGATAAACGAGTAGCTTCGAGATGCGAAATCTAAGTCTTCCAAAAGTCGCCGGCGATTTCATTTTTGGTGAGCATTCGCGCCTTCAGTTCGATCTGGTTTGGGACGCGCCGAGGCCAGCTACAGCCAAGTGATGCAATCTAGGCTTATCCCGGCCGGCGGACCCGCAAGCGGGCGCGCAATGGTCAGCCCGCGCCGAAAATCCGTGTCGGCCATGCGCGGCCGGCCGGGCTCATCCTTGTTTTGTTTGCATCGGCTGAGACTGACTCGGCCTTCAACCCAAACGAAGGAAGTAAGACATGACGAAACCAATAGAAAAACTCAAAGACGGATTGCTTTGCGCCACCATCTGGATGAACGCAAACGATGAAGGCAAAGTCCGGTACTCCATCACTTTGGCCCGCAATTATCAGATCGACGGCGATTGGAAGGAGACGAACAGCTTTTCGCCGACCGAGCTCTTGAAGGTCTCAGTATTGGCGAAAGCCGCCTACAGCCGCATCGGCGAACTTCGCCGACAAGCAGGCCAGCTGGAAGACGCCTAAGTCGAGGCCCAATCCGACGCACTGAACTGGGTAGACGAAATCTCGTCTACCCAGTTTCTATGCTTGCAGTTCGGCACGCATACAAAGTTCAGTCCTTGAGCTTTTCGACCCTTGTCTTTCCATAAATTGCAATTTTTCGGTTCTTGTGGCACTCTATCGTCTTGTTGGGTAGCCAGATGTGTTTTTGTATTACAAAAACGACGCTATCGCGCATCTGGTGAAGGGTGTTTCGCCACCCTTTCAAGACCTACTCGTCGGGCTTGGAGACATCCCTCTCCACCGACGCCGAACCATGGACCGGAATTGAAAGATCGCCATCTCTCACCGGACCAAACTCATGGCTTCAAAGGTCTATCGCTACCCCTAAAAACCAGCTCGCAAGGGGTTCGCCCCCTGCACGGCGACCGGGAGCATCCCCGGACGATGAAAAGGAGCAGCTGATGGCGCGGCCGCGAAAGGAGCAGCACGAAAAGCGATCCACCCCGATGCAGTTTCGGGCGACTGTGGCTGAGCAGGAGTATATTCGCACCCAGGCCGAAATGGCGGGGATTAAACCATCCGAATATCTGCGTCGCCGCGCCCTCGGCTATGAAGTCGTCGCCAAGGCGCAGTTGTCGGCGAACGCCGCTCTTGTGTCGGAGCTCAACCGCATCGGCGTCAATGTGAACCAGCTGGCAAGATCGGTTCATCGCGACAGCGCCTTCCAAGAATATTGGCGGGAAATCGGCGTCGAGCTGAACACGCTTCTGGCCAAAGTGGCGGCGCACCATGATCCCTAAGCTGCACGCCAAAGGCTCCAGCTTCAAAGGGGCCGCGCAATATCTGCTGCATGACAAGGACACGCTTGCATCGTCGGAACGCGTCGCCTGGACGGACACGCGCAATCTGACGAGCGACGATCCGCATTTGGCTTGGAAAGTCATGATCGCCACGGCCATGGATCAGGACCGTTTGAAATCCCGTGCCGGCGTTCGATCAAGCGGACGGAAATCCAACCAAGCCGTGCTTCACCTCACCCTGTCCTGGCACCCCGAACAGGATCCTTCCAAGGATGAGATGATCGCCGCCGGCGAAGGGGCGCTTGAAGCGCTCGGCGCGGAAGACCGCCAAACGCTGATGGTCTGCCACAATGACGAAGACCATCCGCATCTTCACCTCTTGATCAATCGCGTCTCGCCCCAGGACGGACGCATGCTGTCCAGCTCCAAGGAAAAGCTGAACCTCTCGAAATGGGCGCAGGCCTATGAAGAGGAGACTGTGATCTATTGCGACAATCGCGTACTCAACAACGCCATGCGCGACGCCGGCCAATATGTGCGCGGCGAAAAGAACGTCGCGCGCCATATCTTTGAAGCGCAGCAGGATGGGGTCGCGAATGACAATTCCGACCAAGGCGACGAAATCGCCGCACAGCGCGCCAAGGACCACGCCCTATCGCTGCGCACGCGGAACATGGTCAAGCAGCATCAAGGCGCCTGGGATAAGCTGGAGGCGGGTCATCGCCGCGCCCGAGCGAATATCGGCGCGCAGCTCAAAAAGGATGTCGCCCAGGCTGAGGCGGCGATCCTCGAAGACATGCGGCCTGAGTTTATCGCCCTCATTCGCCGCCAAGCCGCCGAACAGCACACCTTCGACGCGCTCGAAACATCGCTGTTTGGGCGCACCTCCAACATCGCCCGCACCTTGAGAATCTCGGCCGAAGCGCTTCGGTCGGAACGCTCAGGCCTGCTCAAAAGAACCTTCGGCATTCTCGGCAATGCCGGAAAACGCGAAGAGGCGTTTCATGCGTCGCAAGCCCAGGAGCGGGAAGCCTTGCGGCGGGTCCATCGACAGAAAATGGCGGACGCACGCGCCAAGCTCAAAGAGCAAGCGGCCGCGAAACTTGCGGAAAACAGAACAGCGTTTGAAACGGCGCGGATCGATTTGACGAAGCGCCAAGAGGTCGAGCGCCGCGCCAACAGCCGAGCTTGGTCTGCCCGTAATCAGGAGCGCGATACGGCCTATGCTCAGCTTTCAAACGCCCAAGCCTCGAGAGAGGCGCGATCAGAGTTCACGAAGAGAGCTGACAATCCGAACGCCGGACCGTCCGATTATCTAGACCTGTACCGCCAAAGCTCGTTGAGCGACGCCGCTAAAGGGCGCTCGGACGAACAGGATAAGGACAATACGAAGGACCAGGACATCTCCGACGACGATTAATCGTCCGCAATATCGATATCTTTGTCGGCTTCTTTCGAGCGTTCGGACGCCGTCGATTGGTCCCGATAAAGCTGGAGATAATCGGGACCGTCTTTGGCTTGCTTTTGTTCGTTATGGCGCGCTTCGAGCATCGCCAATTCGGCGTCGTCATACTTGCCTTCCGCCTTGGCGTCGCTCAGCTCTTGAGCCGTGATTTCAGCGGCTCGATAGCGCGCGCTCGCCTCTAAAATGCGGATGGCGTCTTCGACGTTTGTCCGCTCGCCGTCTGCGTCGGTTTCCGAATAGCCTCGAGCGGCAGCCGCTTCGGCCATCAATAGGCTGTTTTCAGCACCAACATATTGATTAAAGCGCTGTTCGAATGAGAGGCCGACCTCCAATTCTTCATTGTCGCCGCTCTGTCCGGTCATGCGATCAAGAAGAATGGGCGGCGCTTCGCTCATAAATCGGTCCAAATCTGCGGCAGGTTTGCCGGGCTTTGCTCAATGGCGTAGCTAACATTTATGCGCAGACCTGGCAAAAGACAGCAATGAGTGAAGAGACAGATCAGACGCCTGAAGCGCGCCTCGACTTGTCCGCACGCATCGCTGAGGCGAATGGCGTTGATCTCTTCAAGCGATATTCTGAGGCGCAAGCCGCTGAGATCATCGGAATTCACCCGCAAACATTGAAACAAACGCGTCTGGCGGGCAGGATTCAATTTCTGCGCATTGGTCGTCGAAGCATCGCCTATTTCGGCTTTAACATCGTCGATTATCTATTGGGGAGCATGACATGGGAGGAACCTCAGAGCCCGCCTTCAAGATCGGCGAATACTGGCTCGCCCAAAGGAAAGGCTCCCCCGTCTGGTATCGGTTCTGGTACGATACAGGATCGAAATCCACACGACGCGCATCGCTTGGCACATCAGACTTTGAAGAAGCCAAAGTCCGACTGAGCGAATGGATCGTTCTGAACAAGACGCCCGAGGAAGGCGCGCCGGGCTCCGTTCTCCTCTCGGACGTCATCCGGATTTATTACGAAGAGCACGGACAGCACATCGCCAGCCATGAATCCGCAAGGCTGAACCTCACCTTTTGGCTGGAATTCTTTCCGCCCGAAACGACAGTGGAAGACGCCGCGCGGCCGCAGCAGATCGATAAATTCATTGCGGATCTGCGCAGCAAAGGCGACCGGAGCAACGCCTATATCAACCGCATCCTTATGACCGGACGGGCCGCGATCAATCGGGCCTGGAAGCAAGGCATCCTCACTACCGCGCCCTTCATCAAATCTCTGCCCGTGGAGGCCGCCGGCCCCATGGGGCGGCCGATGGAGATGGAGGAGCTTCGGCTTTTTTATCACACCGCCCCGTCAGATCATTTGAAGGCTTTCATCCTCTGGGCGTTAGGAACGGCCGCCCGACCGCAAGCGGTGCTAGATCTCCATTCGGGACGGATCGATGTTGAACGGGAATTGATCGAGCTGAACCCTATTGGGCGCACTCAGACGAAAAAGCATCGTCCGACCGTGAAGCTCCCGCCGGTTTTGAAAGACCATGTGAAAGAAGGCTTCCAAGTCAGCTTTCGCGATAAGCCGGTGATGGAGATCAAAACCGCTTGGCGAAACCAACGCAAAATCTGCGGGTTCGACGACCAAGTTCAGCCCTATTCCATGCGCCACACCATGGCGCGGCATTTACGGGCTTCCGGCGTCCCGGCCTGGGAAGTAGCCGCCCAACTGGGTCATAAGAAGCGGGAAATGTCGATTACCGAGATTTACGCCCCGTTCGACCCATCTTATCTGGCGCAAGCCGTTGTCGCCATTGATAATTTTCTTCGAGAATTGCTCATCCCGCCAAGCGAACGGCCGCTCATGTCGTGGCCAATTCGTGGCCAGTCTTCTTCTGGGCATTCTGCTAAGTCATTGAATTCATTGGAGCGGGCGATGCGCTCGATAACGCAATAATAACATAATAAAAACAATTACTTAGATGAGTCCTTCTAGAAATTGAGGCACGTTTTGAGGCGTGACTTGGGGCACGAAAAACTTCATACAACTTGTTCCGGCCAAGGTGCATTTCGCTGCCTAATGTAAAGCGGTCCGATAAAACTCATCTGGGAATCCAAGTACTAAATCCATCGCCGCGTGCACTGGCGGTAGGCTGCGAACGCGGCGCCGAATTTTGCCTGCAGCGCGTGTTCTTCCGGTTTGATCTGGGACAGCGTCACGAACGAAACAAAAAGAAGAGGCCCGGCAAAGGCGGCGAGATTGCCAAACAGGAATGCACAGCCCGTCAAGACCAGCGCCATTGCCAGGTACATCGGGTTGCGACTGATCCGGTAGAGCCCGGAGGTGACAAGCGATTCTGCTTCTTCGGGCGCGAGCGGGTTAACGGTCGTGCGGGCGCGAATGAATGCGCTGAGCGCCAGCGCCAGGATAACCGCGCCTGCACTGAAGAAAAGCAACGCCGCCACATTACGCCACGCGCCTTCGAACGCCAGAAACGGGGCAAGCCGGGACAGGCCCCAACCGAGCGCGCCGCAAACCAGGAATTGAATGATTGGGGGAATACGGAGGGTCATGAGGCGCTCCCGGTTTCGGCCGAATGGGAATAATCGGCCGACTTTAACTCATTCATGGCCTGGAGCGTGATCGCACTCGCTGATTTCAGGAACAGGCCTGCCAAAAGAACAGCGACAAGCAGGTCCGGCCAGGCCGTTCCGGTTAGGGCGACGAGCCCGCCAGCGAGGATCACGCCGACATTGCCGATTGCGTCGTTGCGCGAGCAAAGCCAGACCGAGCGCACATTGCTGTCGCCGTCGCGCCATCTGAGTAGGATCAGCACGCTCGCGACGTTGGCCGTCAGCGCGAGAAAGCCGACGACGCCCATCGTCGCCGCCTCCGGCGGCGCGCCATCCAACACGCGAAGTAGTGTCATGGTAAGAACCGCAATAGCGATCGCAGCGAGCGAGCCGCCTTTGATCAATGAGGTGATCGCCCGTGTTCTGAGACTTGCCCCGATAACAAAAAGGCTGAGGGCGTAAGTCGCCGTATCTCCGGCGAAATCGAGCGCGTCGGCTTTTAGAGCCTGCGACCCGGACAGCATGCCAGCGCTCATTTCGACGACGAACATGACGGCGTTGATTGCGATGACCGTCAGCAAGGCGCGTCTATAGGCGGGCGATACGCCATCAAAACTCTTGTTTTCACAACATCCGGCCATGGTTCAGGCTCCCTAACGCGACTCGATTTCTTAAACTCTACAGTCTACAGTGGCTGTAGAGGCAAGACCCTAAGGGGGCGTTTCATGAAATCCATGACCATCGGGCGGTTATCGAAGGCTGCAGGCGTCAAGGTGACGACTATCCGTTACTATGAGTCCATCGGTCTTATGGGTACGCCGGACCGAAGCGACAGCGGCCAGAGGCAATATGGCGACGATGCGGTTCAGCGCCTGTCTTTCATCCGGCACGCCCGCGATCTCGGTTTTCCGATGGAGGCGATACGGGATCTGATCGAGTTGCAGACCGAGCCTGACCATGACTGCGCCGCCGTCGATACGATCGCCCGGCATCAGCTGGCCGATGTGCGCAAAAGGTTGAACCAGCTCGAAGCGCTGGAGGCGGAACTGAAACGCATGATCACCTCATGCGAAGGCGGCAAGGTCGGCAGTTGCCAGGTGATGGCCGCGCTTAACGATCATGGCGAATGTCTGAGCGACGCGCATGAGCGATTGCAGCCTATGTAAATTACGCCTTGCGTCTACAGTCACTGTAGCGTGTAGAAGAAAGGTCGAAGGAAACACGATATGCGAACTCTATCTCTCATTTTGGCGCTGATCTGGGCGCAAAGCGCAGCTGCAGAAACGCCGTCGGATATGGCGACAGGCGCCTGGGCGAGCGGCGACACGGCGGGTGCCTGCGAGACCGCTCCGATCACTTTGTTGATGTCGGACGGCGTTGTTGCAGTCTTCCTGTCAAAGGATGGCGACCTGCATTCGTTAGGATCGTGGTATACGAGCGACGATACGCTGACCATGACTCATAATGATTTTCCGCTCAGCGATGACGGACAATCAAAAACGCCTGTCGAATTGACGATCCTGGAACTCAGCGAGACGCGCTTCATTACCCGGAACGCAGAAGGCGCTGAGCGGTCAAGGGTTCGTTGTCCGGATATCGAACTGACGCTCGGCCATGACCATGACGCGCATGGAAATCACTAATCAGGATTAACGATTTTAAGATATTGGTATAGTATTTTAGAGTGATGAGTTTAACGTCGATCTTTCCGGCCCTGAGGCTTTGCATTGCTGCGCTGATCGCGTTGACCTTTACGCTCGCGCCCATAGCGTCTGCGGCGCACGCCGATGATGGCTCGGTTGTCTCCTGCTCGATTGACCACGACGCTGAGGCGCCCGAGGACGATACGTCAGGCGAACATGAGCATCACGTTCATAATTGCGGAACCTGCCATATCCATATCATCCGCCGGGACGTCGCAGCCGAGCTCGCCCCTCTGGGGCTTCCGGCTAAACTCCGCCCGGCGCTGATTTCGGTTATCACCCGCGCACCTCCCGGCGGACTTTTTCGTCCCCCTCGATCCTAGCCAGCCCTGATGCGCGTCCGGCCGAATTGCCGGGCGTCTGGTCTGGTTTGTTTCGAGGAGTTCAACTCAAATGTCATCTATTTTTCGGGGCGCTGCCGTCGCCCTTGCGCTGGTCGCCGCCGCGACAGGCGCAAAAGCCGCGCCATGCGACGGACGCGAAGGCGATGCCAGCGATATCAAAAGCGGAGCGCCGCTGACACTTGGCGCTGTGCTGAACGAAATTCGCCGCGCCAGCCCCGAAGTGCGTGCGGCGGGCCTTGAAGCAAACGCGCTTGACGCGGAGGCCGATCAAGCTGCGCGTCCGCTCAATCCCAGTATCCTTATAGAACTGGAGAACTTCTCTGGCAGCGGCGCCTTGTCGGGTTTCGATCAGACCGAGACGACGATAGCAATCGAGCAAACCTTCCGCTTGGGGGGCAAGCGTGGTCTCAGCGAACGAGCGGCGCGCGCGCGTCAGGCGCTGGCGAGCGCCGAATGCGCGGTCATCCTAAGGGAAGTCGAGCTTCAGGCCGCGCTCCTTTATGCCGATCTTCTCGCGGCGCAGGCGTTGCGTGACCTTGCTGCAGAGAGTTCAGAAATTTCGGGCCGGCTCGCGGCGACCGTCGAACGCCGTGTTGATGCCGGGGCGGCCGCGCCGCCTGAACTGTCGCGCGCCCGCGCGGATGCGGCAGCCCTGCGCGCAAGCGCGGCTGGCGCAGAAGCCGAGATTGATGCGCGGCGATATGCGCTCGCTTCTTTGTGGGGCGACGCTGATCCACGATTCGGGCCGCCCATTCCTGGCGGCGCCTTCCGTTCAGTCGAAGCCAGGGAAGGCGTCTCCGACAATCCGCGGCTCGACGCCGCCGATGCAGCGCTGCGCGCGCGAGAGGCCGAGACAAAGCTCGCCCGCAGCGCAGTCTTGCCAGACGTGACGATTTCGGCTGGGTTTCGGCGTTTTGAAGAAACCGGCGACGAAGCGTTCATCGCCGGGGTCAGTGTGCCGCTGCCGCTTTTTGATCGCGGTCGTGACGCTGCTCGCGCAAGCGCGTTTCGCACCGATGCGGCATCGCTCGACCGCCGCGTCATCGAGCAGCGTCTGCTTTCGGAGCAGCGCAGCGCCGTGGCCTCGCGCCGCGCCGCTCAGGCCCGCCTCGATATTCTTACCGAAGACGCCCTGCCGGAAGCGGAAAGCGCCTTTGCGGCCGCCGAGCGCGGCTATCAGGTCGGCCGGTTCGACCTCACCACAACTTTGAACGCCCGCGCGGCGTTGCTGGAGACTCAAATCGCCGTCATCGAAGCCGAGCGCGCGGTCTTTGCCGAAGATTTGCGCCTTCGCGCCCTGATCGGCGCCGTCCCTTTTGATGGAGGTCTCCAATGAGACTGATCTTTACCCTGATGTTCCTAACTCTTGCAGGCTTGTCCCTTCCGGCCTGCGGAAACAACGCACCATCGCCGTCTGCGTCCGAGCATGATCACAATGATCATGACGGGCATGCCCATGACGATCACGTCGATGAAGACGATCATAATGGACATGATGGACATGATGGCCATGACCACGATGATCACAGCGATCGGGAAGAGCACGCAGGTCATGACCATGGAGATGATGAACATTCAGATCATGTCGAAATGAGCCCCGAAGCGGCGCGCGAAGCCGGCATTATCGTTGCCGCAGCAGAGATGAACACAGCCAACGGCTCGCTCAGCCTGCCAGCGGAACTTCGCTTTGACGCTGATCGTGTCGCCGCCGTTTCGCCGCTGGTTAGCGGACGGATCGAAAGGCTGACGAAGGGCGAAGGCGATACCGTCTCACGCGGCGACACGCTGGCCGTCCTCGCCAGCCGTGAACTCGCCGATTTGAAAGCTGAATATCTGTCGGCTGCAACGGCGGAGACACTCGCGCGTCAGGCGCTGGAGCGCGAAGAAACACTCTTCGCCGACCGGATCACGTCCGAAGCGGATCTGCAAACGGCGCGGGCCGCGCTGGCGGCGGCGCGCGCGCAGCGTGGCGGCGTTGAAAACAAGTTGCACGCTGTCGGCGTCAGTGATGCGGAACTCGCCGCGCTCGCAGACGCTCCGGACGGCTCGCTCGCGACAACGCGCCTGCGCGCGCCGATTGGCGGTACTATTGCACAGCGCACAGCGATGCTCGTCGCAACTGTGTCAGCTGATGACCCCGGCGCGCCGGCTTTGTTCACTATTGTCGATGACAGCGTGCTCTGGGCTGATATTGCGGTCTACAAGCAGGATATCGCTGCTGTGCAACCCGGCGTTCCGGTTCGGCTGGTCTCAAACACAGGCAGCGCGCTCGCATCTGGCGAGATCGCGCTGGTCCTGCCATCCTTCGACGAGACGTCAAGAACCGTCACTGCACGCATGATTGTCGACAATGCCGAGCGTCGGCTGAGGCCCGGTCAGTTCGTCACTGCACAGATCGAAACCGGAAACGGCGAACCGGCCGTCATGGCGCCCTCCAGCGCCATCGTTCAGGTCGAAGGCCGCACCGTCGTCTTCGTCCCGACCGATGACGGCTTTGAGCCGAGGCCCGTCACGCCAGGACGGCAGATCGGCGACCAGACAATCATCCGGTCCGGGCTCACCGAGGGCGAGCGGTATGTGACCGAAGGCGCCTTTACGCTGAAAGCCCAGCTCGAAAAAGACGCCTTCGGCGACGGCCACGTTCACTAGGAGGCGATACATATGCAAAATATCATGTACCGTCTTGCTGGCGGCCGACTGCTGGCCGCGATCGCGGCGCTCGCCCTGGCGATTGGCGGACTGTTCGCGTTTCGCGCGCTGCCAGTCGACGCCTTTCCGGATCCCTCGCCCTCGCTGGTGCAGGTCTTCACCGAAACCGAAGGTCTCTCGCCCGAAGAGGTTGAGCGTTATGTCACTTTCCCGGTCGAGACCGCCATGTCCGGCCTGCCGAATGTCGAAGAGGTTCGTTCGGTCTCCAATTTCGGCCTATCCATTGTGAACGTCTATTTTAAGGACGGCACGGACGTCTATTTCGCTCGCCAGGTTGTCGGCGAGCGCCTGCCGGAAGCGGCCGAAGGCATTCCGGATGGCTTCGGCGCCCCGAAAATGGGACCGATTTCAACCGGGCTCGGCATCATCATGTATTTCCGCCTGGTCGATGAGACCGGCGATTATGATCTCACGGAATTGCGCGAGATCGCTGACTGGATGATCAAGTATCCGCTGCAATCGGTCGAGGGCGTCACTGAGGTTCTCGCCTTGGGCGGTTTCGAAAAGCAGTATCAGGTCCGCCTCAATCCTGATCTTCTGATCGCCTATGACCTGCAGGTTGCGGATGTGATCGGCGCGTTGGAGAGCGCTAACCGCACAACCGGCGCCCAGTTCATCGAAGTTGGCGCTGAGCAATATACCGTGCGCGGGGTTGGGCTTGCGCGTTCCATCGCCGATCTCGCTGAGACCCCGGTTAAAGCCGTAGACGGGCGGACCGTGCGCGTCAGTGATCTTGGAACCGTCGCCATTGGCGGCGGCGCGCGTCAGGGGCTTGCCACAGCCAATGGCGAAGGCGAGACAGTCGCGGGACTGGTGCTCAAACTCTATGGCACCAATACCTCCGATGTCATTGAGCGCACCCATGCCCGGTTTGACGAAATCAACGCGGCATTGCCGGATGGCGTCCGCGCCGTGCCCTATTATGATCAGGGCACGCTGGTTCAGCGTGCAGCATCCACCGTCACGACAGCGCTCTGGCAGGGCGCCTTGCTGGTCGCGATGATTGTGTTCCTGTTCCTCGGCGGCTGGCGGCCCAGTCTCGTCGTCGTCATGTCGATCCCTTTTTCGGTCGGCTTCGCCTTCATCGCCATGGGCATGCTGGGGATTAGCGCCAATTTGATGTCGCTCGGCGGCGTCGCGATCGCCATTGGCATGATGGTAGACGGTGCGATCGTCATCGCTGAAAATGCCGACCGGCGATTCCGCGAGCGGCGGCCCGATGAAACTGACCGCGATGTGATCGCGCGCGCGACCGCTGAAGTGATCGCACCGCTGATCGCCGCGGTTGCTGTTGTCATCATCGTCTTCCTGCCGCTGTTTTCACTGCAGGGCGTGGAAGGCAAGACGTTCCGACCGCTGGCGGCTGCCGCCGCGCTCGCCATGACGGGTTCACTGATTTACGCTGCCCTGATTGCGCCCGCGATGGCGTATGGACTGATAAAGCCTCCGAAACAGCAGACGTCTGACGGCGGTAGGATAGCCGACCTTGTAAAGCCGCTCGCAGCCTTTTTCATCCGTGTGCGGCTTGCCGCCGTGGCGCTCGCCATCGGCTTGCTTCTGGTGGGCGGTCTCGCCGGTTCCCGTCTCGGTTCGGAGTTCACGCCCGCCCTTGAGGAAGGCGATATTCTGCTGCGGGTCACTATGGCGCCATCGATCTCGCTGACAGAGGGGCGGGAGACATCGACGCGAGTGGAACGCCGCTTGCTCGACCGCTTTCCGGAAATCGAGTCGGTTGTCAGCCGGATCGGGCGCGGCGAGGTCGGCGCTCATGCTGATCCCGTCAACAGCATCGAAGCCTTTGTCGCGCTGAAACCGCGTTCCGAGTGGCGATCCGGGCTGTCCCCAGATGCGCTGCGCGCCGCAATATCCCAAGACCTCGAAAGCTTCCCCGGCATACGGGTAAATATCGGTCAGCCGATTGCCATGTCTGTCGACGAACTGCTCACCGGGACTAAGGCCCAGCTCGCCGTAAAAATCTTCGGGCCTGACGCCGATATTCTTCTGGAAGGCTCGCAGGACCTGCAACAGATTCTCGAAGGCGTCTCGGGCGCGAGTGATGTGCAGGCGGATCAAATCACCGGTGCACCGCAACTGGTCGTTTCCGTCGACCGGACCGCACTTGGACGGTACGGCCTCACGGTCGAGGACGCGCTGGATACGCTGCGCGCGGCCGTCGGCGGCGCGGAAGCCGGATCGTTGTTTGAGGGCGTACGCCAGTTCCCGGTCATTGTCCGTTTTGAAGAAGACCGCCGCGACAGCGCCGAAACGATTGGTCGTCTGATTTTGAAAAGCGAAAGCGGGGCGCAGGTGCCGCTATCTTCGGTCGCCAACATCCGTGAGGTGATTGGTCCCCGGCAGATCACGCGAGAGAATGGCGAGCGGTTTATCACCGTTCAACTGAATGTCCGCGGACGAGACATCGGCTCCTTTGTCGCCGACGCTCAGGCAGCGACCGACGCTGCGCTTGATCTTCCAGCTGGATACAGAGTCGAGTGGGGCGGACAGTTTGAACTCCAGCAGCAGGCCAATGCCCGGTTCGCCGTCGTCATTCCGATCACACTCGGCATCGTTCTGCTTGTGCTGCTTTTGGCGTTCGGGCGCTTGAAATCTGCAATCCTGATCCTGCTTAACATCCCGCTGGCGCTCACCGGCGGCGCGCTGGCGCTCTGGCTGACCGGTCAGCCGGTGTCCGTGCCTGCGACCGTCGGTTTCATCGCCCTGTTCGGCATCGCACTCGGCAACGGGATGGTGCTGGTGAGTTTTATGGATGGTTTTGCGCGCGAAGGCCGCGACCGCGACGAACTTGCTATTGAAGCGGCAGGATTGCGGGCACGGCCGGTGCTTATGACGGCAATGACTACAGCGCTGGGACTCGCGCCCTTATTGTTTGCAACCGGCGTCGGCGCTGAAGTGCAAAGACCGCTCGCGACTGTTGTTATCGGCGGGCTAGTGTCATCGACTGTGCTTACGCTTCTGGTCTTGCCAGCTTTGCACCGCTGGTTCGCGCCAAATCCGGACACTCAACATGCATTGGCCGAAGCTCCGCATAGGCGCGTGATATAAGTTCGAAGTCGTGCTTGCGTTCTACGAAATCACTGCTGTTCGGCTTATTCGCAATCGAGCAAGGACGTTGTTTTGTATACGTTTAGAGCAGTCTATTGATCGTGGTGATCACTATAGAATCTAGTCGGACGATGCGCTCGATAATTCAACAAATATATAATAAAAACAATTTTGTAGATTCGGTTTCTCGAAATTTGGGACACGTTCTGGGGCGTGATTTGGCGCACGATCATTGAGACCTCACGGAGCCGTTTTTAGATTGCCGCGTAGTCGTATTTTTCGGGTTGGACGGAGGGCAATCAACTTCAGCGCCTGCTATTTAGACAACGATCGAAAGACGAAGTACTCTGAAATAAATCGCGCGTGTCGATCGAGAATCGAACTAAACTCACTCCGCGTGTAATGCCGTCCAAATACAAACATCGGAGTGTTACGCCCTTCAATTCTTGATGTTCATACTGATGGGCAGAACATGGCTGACACGACCTACGAACCACCGCCACTCCGAAAAGTCAGAAAAACTGGAGAGCCGTACAAACGGCTGCCTAGGACCGAAAAGCTGCTCCAAGAATTCGCCGCGTTACCAATCAATGAATTGGCCGACAGAGCGAAAAACCACAATCGAAAGTCACCTGACTACGTGCCGTCGGAACTCTTGGTCCATCGTTTAAGACTGACGCGGCAGCACAATTCAGAAGTGGGATTTGGCCTGCTATTCGAAATTCTCGAAGATCGAATAAGGCGCGTGTGTCCGCAAAAAGACGTTACGATTGCAGGCGGCATCGGGGAAATTGGCACCTTAGCCGACCTTCAAGAAAACGTCCTAGAGCGCTTCACCATGCTTATTCTTCAAGACCGACAAAGCTATGAAGAGCGGCTTGATATCTTTGAGGTTGTGTTCGATCGCGCTGTTGCCAAGCTCAGGGCAAGCGCGGGGCGCAAAGTCTATGGCAAGAACAAACCGCTCACGCCGCTAGAGTACGATGAAACGGGCGACGTCCCGTCGGAGGTTGAAGAGAGTCTTGATCGCTACAGCCCATCTAATATGACGCCGGAAGAAACAGTGACTTACCGGTTTCAGCTCCGTGCTGCGATTGACAAACTCCCGGAGAACGAAAGGAGAATACTCGATATGCAGGAAGCCGGAATTCAAGACCAAGCTAAAGCTCCTGGCGATCCGTCGATCTCTAAAATCCTCGGCTGCACCGACAAGACGGTCAGAAACCGCCGCAAAAGCGCTTTCAAAACAATTCGCGAAGAGCTTGGAATCGAGGTGAAGAAATGAGCCCGAACCTTGATCCAGAAGACGTTTTTGAGGAGTTCACGATGGAGGAAGAAATCTCTCACGCCCTCCTCAAAACATACATTGACCGATATCCCGATCTCGCCATTGAGCTCACCGATTTATTCCATGAAATCACTTTAGCGGAAGCGCGCGCGGGTGCGGAGGAGGTTCGCTTCGAGACGAAATCAGCGCAGCCCCAGATGGTTGCTGTAGGAAAATTGCAAGCGGCATTTTCAAACGAAGGCATTCGCGAATTAGCCAAACAGATTGGTTTGCCGCGAGACTTTCTGGCAGGCTTTCGCGACCGACGTATTCGTTTTGGATCGACGCCGGAGCCAGTGCTTTCGGGCCTTTCGCGAATGATCGGTGTGCGTCTTCATGACTTTGTTCGTTATTTATCCAGCGGTGATGCCACTGGTCCCGCTTTAGCGTTCAAAGCTGATGGGAAGCCCGCTCGGGCGGAGCAAATGGATTACGCTGCGTTCATCGAAGGACTCGCCTTAACATCGGAAGAAGAGGCCGCCTTAAGTCGCCTCGCGCAATCTGATGGCTCAAATTGAGCTTATCCGCCAACGCGCCGCCGAGCTGCACGCGGAGATTGTTGCGGCGGGCGGCGATCCAACCGATCCGTATGCGTTCGTCCTTAAAGAAGCGCGGCGTCGAGACATAGAAGTTCGCATCTATCCAGCGGGCCATGAAATGCTGGATGGCGGGCGGGCGCTCTACGATCCTGCCGGCACGATCCGCCACGAAGACACCAGCGATAGCTTTATCAACGCGTTCTTCGTTGCGCATGAAATAGGACATGCTGAATTTGGCGGGCATGTGATGTTCGCGCCGTCCACAGACATCGACCCTGCACGATCGAGCGATGGGACCGACGCGTCTGGCGCGGAGCGTGTCGTAGACTACAGCCAGAAAGCCCGACAGGAGGTTCAAATGGACCTCTTCGCGCGTGAGTTCTTGTTTCCACGCACTCTTGCGCGGAGCTGGCACCTTGAAGACGGACGAACCGCAAAGGAGATTGCTGAGTGTTTGGGTGCCCCTTACGACATGGTTGCCGTTCAACTATTCGATGCTCTTTGGCTTCCAGCTTTAAAAATTACGCCCACTGAAAAGCGCCCTCCAAAGCCGCTCAACTCTGAACAGGCAGATGCGGCGAACCATAATGGAAGCCCTCTTCTTCTGCGCGCGGGGCCCGGCACTGGAAAAACACAAACGCTCATCGGCAGGCTGAGCGTTCTAAAAAGCCAAGGCGTCGACCCCAGTTCAATTCTTGTTTTGACTTTCTCGAACAAAGCGGCTGGCGAACTTAGCGAGCGTGCCCTCTCTATATGGCCCGAAGCCGCTGGCGAGATCACCCTCGGCACGTTTCATTCGTTTGGTCTCGATCTCTTGAGGCGATTTAGCGACCGCGCCGGACTGCCAGAAGATCCCAGGCTTGTAGACACTGCGGAAGCAGTAGCGCTCCTCGAAAACGAATATGTTCGCCTTGAACTAGAGCATTTCCGCGAGCTTCGCGATCCAACTGACAAACTGCGGGACCTATTGGCGGCGATTTCTCGCGCCAAAGACGAGGTGGTTGATCATGAGCAATACGCTGCGCTCGCGAAAACGATGCTCGACACCGCCGGGAATGACGATGCCCGTTTGCTTGGCGAAAAATGCACGGAGATCTCAAAAGTCTACTCCGCATACGAAGCGCTAAAAGCTGAACATGGCATACTCGACTTTGGTGACTTGGTGGCGCGAGCTGTTGCGCTGTTAGAGAGTGACAAAATCGTACGCGAGCAGCTTCAAGCGCGTTTCGAACATGTGCTTGTCGACGAGTATCAGGACGTCAATCGCGCCAGCGTTAGGCTGTTGACCGCGCTCAAACCGAGCGGAGACGGGCTCTGGGTCGTAGGCGATGCGAAACAATCCATCTATCGCTTCCGCGGAGCTTCTTCGATCAATATGGAACGTTTTGGAGACACGGATTTTTCCGGCGGCGTCATAAAGAACCTGTCCACGAATTATCGTTCAACCCAGGAAATTTGCGACGCCTTCGCTGGTTTCGCAAAGTGCGACATGCGAGCTGCGGAAGTCGGTTTCGAAGCGATCGCCGAGCGTGGTGCTTCCGGTGTCACGCCTTCCTATGTAGAGGTCGGTACAAAGAATGATGAGCTAAACGAACTCGCCGCAAGAATCCGCGAAAAACGGGAAAGTGGCTGCGCGTTTCGTGATCAAGCGGTTCTATGCAAGGCCAATGATCGATTAGCTGAGATTGCCGCTAATCTCGATGCGCGCGGAATTCCCGTCCTATTCCTTGGCCCTTTATTCGACCGTGCAGAAGTAAAAGAAGCGCTTTCGTTTCTATCGCTGCTTGTTGATCCGAGAGCAATGGGAATAGCCAAAATAGCAACGAGTTCGGCTTTCCCAATTTCTATCGACGATGTCGCAGCCGCAGCCAAAGTACTCTCCGAAGCTTCATCCCTGGAGCCTTTGCAGTGGAGATCCCTTCTCCCAAGCGAGGGGCAGATTTCCGAAGCGGGTCGTGACACCTTTCGGAACCTCAGCGGCGCATATAACGGGTTCGAACCCGGTACGACACCATGGCGAGCCTTTGCATCACTTTATCTGGACCATACGCGGTTGGCCGCTGAATATGCCGGTGAATTGCTAAATGGAGCGCCATTGCCAGCTATAGCGTTATGGCAGTTGCAGAATTTCCTCCGTACTGTCCGCTTGGATAGTCGAGGGTATCCAACCAGTAACCTGCTTGATCATATCCGTCGTCTTGTCATCCTATCAGATGAACGCGATTTGCGTGATCTACCCGACGCGGCGCAAGCGCTCGATGCGGTAAACCTACTTACGATCCACAAAAGCAAGGGACTCGAGTTCAAAGCCGTCCACGTTCCTTCGTTAACTGCCGCATCCATCCCTCAGTCTGCTAATCAAATGAATGCTCTACCTCCGCCAGATGGAATGATCGAAGGGGTCCAGGGCTCCGGCCTCGATGCGCTGAAGTCAGGACACGAAGAAGAACAAGAATGTCTTTTCTTCGTGGCGTTATCACGCGCCGAAGATGATCTTCTGCTATATGCGCCAACCAAACAGAAAGGAGGGCGAAATCAAAAACCCTCCCCTTTTATCGAGCGTCTCGGATCAAGCGTTACTAGGCAACCACCCATCGCTGCGCCTGATGACGTCGACCTGAGCGGGCTAAACATCGACCTTCGGTTCGACGAAAAACTTGCTGTTACGCCGTCTCAACTGGCTCTTTACGAGAAGTGTCCCCGCCGCTTTCTGTACACACATGTCCTTCGACTCGGGGGCCGACGAACTGAAACACCTTTCATGAAGATGCACGGGGCCGTGCAGGGTGCGGTCGACGCACTTCTGGCCGAGCCTGATACCGCTCTCGACTTCGACAAATTTTGGCAAAGTCGGGGGCCTGTGGATGACCCAAATGCGTCGTTTTACAAGTCTGCGGCGACACGCCTGTTCGATGTGCTGCTGGCTTTAAAAGATGGTGACGAGACCATAGAGGCGGCGGACCTCGAAATTGATCTCGGCGTTGCAAGAATCGTTGTTACGCCGCATGAAAAAGTTCGGACGTCAGATGGCAGAACCGTCGTGCGGCGCATATGGACCGGCAGAAAGACTTCAAAAGCGACGGACAGTCTTGATGCAGCGGCTTATCAACTGGCTGTTGGGCACCATGCCGATGTTCAGTTTGTCTTCTTGGCTGATGCAGACGTGTCAGATGTTAATCTGACCGACAAGAAGCTGCAGACCCGGCGCGAGCGTATCGGCGAAGCCGGAAAAGCCATTGCCGACGGTCGCTTTCCGCCCAAACCAGACCGCACATGTCCACGCTGTCCTCATTTTTTTATCTGCGGTGAGGCACCAACCGGGGTCCTGACGAAAAAAAATCTCAACTAGCTTACCGGTTCTTCGAAACCGACGCGATTGCCCTTCTGAGAGCGGAAGCATGAGGCTTCCCTCAGCAAGAAGGAAAATCAAATGGACTCCCTTAATTCCCCCCAAAACGGCGATGAGCCAGATATCGACGATCTCGCTGAAGCGGTTCACGCTGGTCGGCCGTTGAAGCCAAGACGGCGCTTTCGTGTGCAAATCGCAAATGAGACCCTCAGCTTCTCACCATTCGTTCTCGACGATCCGCTTCCACTCGGTCGTCAACTGATTGAAGTGACGGGCGGAGCGCCTGTTCATGAGTACGTCGCGATCGCGATCCTGCCCAACGGGGACTTCGAAGATATTCGTCTCGATGAGCCTTATGATCTTCGGGGTCGCGGAGCAGAGCGCATTCTTGTCGCCCGAACTGATCGGAAATACTTGTTCAAGATTGACGACCGTGACCTCGAATGGCCGCGGCGCTTCATCACAGGCTTCGTTTTGAAAAAACTGGCCTCGCTTGCAGCCAACTATGCGTTGTGGCTCGACGTGCCGGGCGGGCACGACCAGAAAATCGATGATTGCGATCTTATCGACTTGGATAAGCCCGGCGTAGAGCGTTTCATCTCAATCATTGATCAAACAACGGAGGGACGGGAGCTTATCCCGTCCTCCGATCTTCAGTATCTGGAGAGCCGTAACCTGACATTCGATATTGTCGAACACGGAACCACTCCAGGGGTCATTCTGAAGGCATTCCCGCTGCCCGCGGGAAAATATGATCATGAAACGGCAGACATCCTGATCATTCTGCCCGCAGGCTACCCAGATATCGCTCCAGATATGTTCTATGCCTCACCCTGGCTGCGCCTGTCGGTCAGCGGACGCGAACCGCGTGCGGCTAATGTCGCCCACAATTTCGCAGGGCGGTCATGGCAACGCTGGTCGCGGCATTGTCAGGCTTGGCGCCCAGGGATTGATGGGCTCCAAACGATGATCGCGCGTGTTCAGGTCGCACTGGCTTCGGCAGGCGCATGATGGCAACCGTTGATATCATACTACAAGCCGTGCACGGCGAAGCGATCAAGTCGCTCCTCGCCGCGGACGGCGGGAATGAGGCGGCGGCGACGATGCTTTTCGGGTCCGCTGAAATCAGCTGTGATCCTTGGTCAAACATGCCGCGCCGACGCTTGATGAGTCATGTTGTAGTTCCGATCAAAGAGCATGAACTGGTCGACGCTTCTCCCGCCCACATCACCTGGGGGACAGATAGTCTTATGCGCCTCTTTGGTCGGGCGAGTGACGAAGGCTTCGTCCCCGGAATTGTCCATACTCACCCAAACGGTCCTGCGGCTTTTTCTGCGCAAGATGACAAGAACGAAGCCGAGCTCGCGCGCACGGCATTCCTAAAAGGATGCCGAGGATTCATCAGTATTGTGATTACCGGCGATGAGCAGATATTGGCGCGGGTTTGGACTAGTGCAAACACGTACGAGTCCATTGATCGCATTTTCCACGTAGGCGCCCGAGTCAGCCTGTCAAATACGGATAAATCGCAGTCCAACATAGACTATTTAGACCGGCAGGCTCGCTTGTTCGGTGATGCTGCGAACGAACTTATCGCCTCGCTGCGTATCGGCATCGCCGGCGGCGGAGCCACGGGAAGCGCGGTACTCGCTTTACTAATGCGGCTTGGCGTTTGCGATGCGCTTCTTCTTGAAAAAGACATAGTCGAGCACTCAAACCTCAATCGTCTTCATGGCGCTCGACGTATTGATGCGGAAAACCGCGCCCGTAAGTCTGACGTTCACAGTCGGACTGTGGCAGAAACCAATCTTGGTATGCGCCTCGTCACAATTGACGCATTCGTCGGCGACCCAGGCAGTGTCGAGGCGCTAAAGGCGTGCGATATTGTATTTTCGTGCACGGATGATCACGCCGGACGCTTGGTGCTCAATCGTTTCAGCCGGTTCTACTCAATCCCCGTGATAGACGTTGGCTTGGCAATGCAGAAGCGTGAAACCGGCAGCTTCGATCTTTTTGCTCGTACATCGACACTTGTCGACGGACATCCTTGCCTTATTTGCGGAGGCCATATTGACCCGAGGCGGGCCAGTGAAGAGGCGCTGAAACGTCGAGACCCGGATAGCTATGCCTTATTGAAAGAGGAGGCATATGTTCTCGGAGAAGGTGATCCATCGCCAGCGGTTGTGACTTTCACGACGGAAGCGGCGTGCATGGCGGTAAACGAACTTCTTGCCGCGATCACAGGGTTCCACGGTCACGACGGTATGCGGCCAACCCGCATCCGCCGATTCCATGCGTGCGACGATCGCTTCCCCCTCATCGAACGAATGCATGGTTGTCCAGCCTGTGAGACACCTGAGACGCTGGGGCGCGGCGATATTGAACCCCTACTTAACATGGTGCTCTGAAATGAAGACAGCGTTCTTTCGATTCCTCAAAAGGCTCGGTCTTCTTAAAGGTGATCTTGTTGCTTCAATACATCCGCAGTTGCCGGCTCGAGAAACAGGTGGGCTCAATGAGTTCATTCTGGTTCGTCCCGACGGCGTATCCAAATGGGCCGCTTTTCCATGTCCCGGAGGGTGCGGTCAACGAATTGAGCTATCGCTCAACCCAAATAGGCGCCCGTACTGGCGTGTATCTCTCGATTGGTGGCGGCGTCCGACCATAACGCCGTCTGTGCATCAGCAAAATTCGTGCGGATGTCATTTCTGGGTGAAAGAAGGTCGTGTTGATTGGTGTAAAGGCGGTCGGCCACAAGAGGTCGAAGATGAAAGTTGAATCCATACTTCCCAATCCAAGTCATCCGCACCCTTTTACGACTTGTGCCAAACGCCGTTCACCGCAAAAGCACAAAACCGTCTATAGTGTTTTGAAGTTTCTTTTATTCAAATTCAACTTTATTGGGGGCGAGGATGAGCTTTCGATTTATCCATACATCTGATCTACATTTAGGACGTCGGTTCTCTAATATTCCCCAACCGCCAGACGGAAACATTCGTGGACGGCTAATGGAGGCACGACACGCCTCGTTATCGCGTTTGGCGAAAGTCGCGCGTGAGCGAGGCGCGAACCACATTCTGCTCGCTGGAGATACATTCGACACGGCGACGCCTTCGGCGTCGATCGTTCAACAAGCCCTGACGGCTATGGCAGATTGCACCGATGTCTACTGGTGGATCATACCGGGCAACCATGACAACCTCAGAGATGCAGAACCTCTTTGGGATAAGGTTTTGCGAGACGCCCCACAAAACGTCCAGCTTATTGCGGATAACGCACCGATCGAGTTAAGCGCGGGTGTTCAGCTATTGCCGTGCCCTGTCGCCTTTCGTTCATCGGGACGAGATCCAACCGCTGAGCTCGCATCAATGCAGACCGGCGATGGCGATATACGAATTGGCCTCGCTCATGCGGGCGTCGTCGATTTCACCGACAGTGGTGGTCACATTCCGCCTGACAGAGATCGAAGCGCAGGGCTCGATTATCTAGCGCTCGGCGATTGGCACGGCCGCGTCGCTGTCAGCCCCCGAACACATTATAGCGGTAGCCCAGAGCAAGATCGCTTCAAACATGGCAAGCGAGGTGTTTGCCTCGCCGTATCAATCGTAGCCCCTGGGGCGGAACCCGAGATCGATGAAATCGAAACCGGAGAGTTCCTATGGGCCAAGACCGAACTCCCGCTTTTGCCGGAGGCCGACGCAGTCGAAGCATTCGAAGGTATTCTTCCTGAAGATAACCAGCGAAATGCCTTGATGCGTGTCAGAGCAACAGGATGGTCCAGTCTCGCGCAACAGGCGGAGCTGCGCCAGGCGTCGGAGCGTCTGGGGGCGGATTTCGGGTTCATGGATCTCAACTTGGATGATCTTGGCACGACGTATGATGAAGCTGACATCGACGAGATCGACAAAGCAGGTGCCCTTCGGCTGGCTGCAAACCGACTAAAAGATGACGCAGAATCTGAAACACTCTCGACCGATGAGCGGTCTGTTTCGGCCGGAGCACTGTCGCGCCTCTACGCATATATTAAGGAGGCGGAATAATGCGGATACGATCTATCACGCTCACCAATGTTCGGCGTTTCACGGATACGGCTCGTATAGAAGGATTGAGCGACGGATTGAACGTTTTGTGCGAGCCGAATGAGTTCGGAAAATCGACT
Organism: Pseudomonadota bacterium; assembly: GCA_039191105.1. GTDB lineage: Bacteria > Pseudomonadota > Alphaproteobacteria > Caulobacterales > Hyphomonadaceae > Henriciella. The sequence goes on along the minus strand of JBCCXW010000001.1, from coordinate 55,165 downwards.
CTGTTCGATGCACTACAAGCGGTCTTCTTCAAAGCTCACACCTCGAGCGATAAAGACGTTAAAGCGCTTCGCCCGCATGCTGGCGGTGCGCCAGAAGTCGTCGTCGAAGTCGAGACGGACGCCGGTCTTTTCGTCATAACAAAAAGATGGATGTCAAAGCCTGCCGCCAAGATAGAGCAGGACGGACGATTGATTGCTCAAGCTGATGAAGCCGAGTCATGGATTGGCCGACTTTTGGGTGGAGGAGACGGCGGACCATCGGGGCTGCTGTGGGTCCGGCAAGGCCTGACCACCTTATCGGAAGGATCAAAGAAAGAAAAAGAAGCCGCACTTGAGGCCAGGCGTGATCTGCTTTCATCTGTCACCGGAGAAGTTGAAGCGATGACAGGTGGAAGACGAATGGATCTGGCGCTGTCACGCTGCAAAGAAGAGCTAAGCAATTTTGCGACCGCTGGCGGTCGACCAAAAACTGGCGGACCCTGGAAAGACGCGGAACAACATGTTGAATCACTCCGTTTGCAACACACCGAATTGGCCGGTCAGGTTGCTCAGCTTCGCGACCAATTGGATGAACGCAAGCGAAAGCGTCGTGAGCTTGAAGAACTCGAGAGCCCCGAGGCGAGCGCTGTGCGGAAGAAACGTGTGGCGGACGCCACAGCAGAACTGCAAGCCGCACAGCGTCATGCCGACGCCGTCGAATCAGAAGCACGCAAAGTTGATGCGGCGCGGCTTGCGGTCACAAATGTTAAATCTCGTCTCGAGGGTTTGCGTAGAGACTTAAAGGAACGTGACGCATCCGTTGAAGCGCGTCAGGCCGTCGCAGAAAACGCCGAGGCCGCCCAGCTGTCCCTGAAAGCTGCCGAGGACTCTCACACAAAAGCGCAGCGGGAGTTTAATGAGGCGCTAGAAGAGTACCAATCCGCGCAAGATTCGCTACGTGTTTCTCTGCGTCGCCAGGCAGCGCTTGATGGTGCCGAAAGGCGCAAAGAGCTAAAGGAACGCATCGAAAAGGCGGAGACTGCTCGCGTCAGCATGGAAACAGCTGCCGCTGAGGCTGCACAAGGTCCTGATCCCCGATCCATGCGCGAGCTGGAAGAACTCGCGGGGGCTCTAAAGACTGTGCAGGCGATCCACGATAGCAAATCGGCAAATCTCCTCATTAGGTATGCCGAGGGTGGGCAAGGCAAGATCAAACAGAACGATGAGGAACTCCCGGGCGACATGCCAGTGTCGATAAGGGGGGATACTGATCTGGTCATCGAACAAATCGGAACATTAAGTATCCACCCTGGAGTCGGTGATCATAAAGACGATTCTGTTGAGACCGCGAAAAACGCGCTGATTGAAAAACTCAAACGTTTTGACTGCACGACCATAGACGATGCGCGCGATGCTGCTATTCAGCGCGACACTGCAGAACAAAGCCGACTTGAGACTAATGCGATCTTTGAGTCCCTTGCTCCAAACGGTATAGAAGATCTACGCAAAATACTCACCGCTATTCCCCAACTCGATGCCGCTGAAACAGACTTCCCGGCCCTTGAAGATGCGGAAACACGCTTTGCTAAAGCGGAAGAAGATCGATTAACGGCAGACACGGCCCGCACGGTCGAGACAGAACGTTTCTCTGACGCGCGCTCAGAATCGTCAAAGCTTGATGCAGCGCTTGAGGCCGCACAAGCGCGTGAAGCAAGAGCGATAACCGCTTTGGCGCGGCATGGCGATACAGACGAAGCGCGGCTTGAGGATGAGCTAAGTCGCGCCGTAACTGCGCTTGAGGCCGCCGAAGCGCTTTATTCAGAAAAAGCGAAACTCGCGCCGGATGTTCGCGCTGCCGAAGCAACGCTAAAACGCGTTCAATCTGTCGAGGATGCCGCTAGGTCAGAGATTGCCCGCCTAAAGCCAGCGCTCGCGGCGTTAGAAGCGAATATCTCTCGAACCGCGGAAGAGGCTGTTGAGGAACGTCTGGCGGAAACGAAACAGCAACTTGAGCTAGCGGAGGCTAAGCTTGCAGGGATCGAGAAGGAAGTCGCCGTTCTACAAAAGCTGCAATCAGTCTTGGAAGACGCCCGCAGTGAGGCCCGCGACCGATATTTCGAACCCGTCGCCAATGAACTAAAGCCGCTCCTTCAGCTGCTTTGGCCGGATGCAGAGCTGTCCTGGGGTGACCAAACACTATTGCCATCGTCCCTAATTCGGAATGGCCAAGAAGAACCAATAGATATCCTCTCAGGCGGGACCAAAGAACAGATTTCTCTGCTGGTTCGCCTCGCTTTCGCGAGAATGCTGGCGAAGCGCGGACAAATTGCGCCAATTATTCTCGATGACGCGCTCGTGTTCACAGATGATGATCGGATCGAGTTAATGTTCGACGCTCTACACAGGCAGGCTGGAGATTTACAGATACTGGTACTATCGTGCCGCCAGCGAGCATTCCGCGATCTTGGCGGCAATCAAGTACATTTGGCGTAGTGGAAACGAGGCGCCAGACTCATCGCTTCCAGACTATCACGCCGGTCCCTTCAGCCTCGTTCTCAAAGAACGCCGCTCGGACAGGCCCGGCAAAGCTAGGATCGTCCAGCTTCACCGCAAGATATGGCTTCTCACCATCTTTGCTTTCCTGCCGCCAGGCGGCACCAAGTTCGGCGCCTCCAGCATAGAGGCGAAAGTCAGGTGCACCGTCACTCGCTTTGTGGTCGTTTGGAACGAGCTGAGCCTTGATGTTTATCGTCATGGTACGGATCGTTCCGGTGTAGGCGCCGTCCTTCTCTGTAAATGTACCGATGGTCGCCATGGTCATTCTCCTTGTCTGGCGTTGGCGTGAAGGGCTTTGCGCGCCCGTTTGAACCCGGCGTCTTGCCTGAGAAAACTCTCCAGCATGGCCGGGATCAGTGCTTCCGGCTTTTCGTCTGCTCCGTAGGTTTGACGATAGATTTCAGCATAATCGGCAAGCGCTGCTGCAAGGTCAGGATCGACGGCTAGGTTCATGCGCACCGGGGTTCGATCGGGGAGTTTTTGGAGACGAAGGGACATGGCGGTTTCCTGTTCAATGGGGACGAAGAATAAGGTCGCGGGTGACAATGACGCGGACCGGCCAGCCGGGACGCACACGGATGGTCGGCTGAATGCCTAAGTATCGATCGACGACGCGTTGGCCGGCCTGATTCACGGTGTCGGACGTGCCGCGCCTGATCGCGCGTTCGATATCGCCGTCGCCATCACTGCCAAGTTCGGCGCCGATCCCTAAGATGGTCGCAAGACCTGCTGCCACGAAGACGCGATCCCAATGATGATCGGTGCGATCAGAGAGACCCGAATAGCCGTGCGCATCAGCGCCGGGAGCCGAAATCTGAATAGAAGACCCATCGGGAAAAATGACCCGGTCCCAAGTCACGAGCGTTCGGTCCTGACCGAAGGAAACTTCCGACTGATAGCGCCCGATCAGACGCGAGCCTTGCGGGATCAGAACGTACCGCCCGGAGACCGTATCGTACACGGTCTGCGTCACTTGCGCGATAATCGTTCCGGGTAAATCACTATTGATGCCAGTGACGAGGCTTGCCGGGATCAGTGTTCCCGCCATGACCTGATAGGGCGAGGCAGGATCTTCGATCTGGTGTGGATTGTAGATATCCGCCCCCCCGCCTTCGCCTGCAAAAGCCAGCTTTCGCGACTGAAGATTGGGGTCAGTTGCCTGCCCGAAAGCCGACGGCGTGCCCGGCGGCAGCGAGGCGAGTGCGAGAAGTTCTGACCCGAGATCGAGTGCAGGGTCGCGATAGGTCGGTGTCGCGCCTGCTGCACGTTCGCTGCCTGTTTGCGATTGAAGCTGAAAAAAGACAGGCGCACGGGCGGCTTCTTCCTGGAGGGCAGCTTCACGCATGCGCCGGGCGCGTTCGGCTTCATCGACCGGGTTGGGCCTGAAGTCATCTTCGAAGGTGCGTACATATTCCGGCTCAATACCGAGATCGCGCTCTGCCCGTAGAACTGTGGCCCCCAGATCGCCCGCGAGCGGTGGTCCGAGTACAGGTATGGGATCAGGCCGAACATCGCTGTAGCTTGCTGGCAATGTGGAAAGGCCATCGGGGGTCCGCTTGTTCGTTACGTTGTAGAGTTCACGGCGCTCATTCGGAGCGACGGCTGTGGGCGGTTTCAAAGCGATGCTCATGGCCGCAAAGAGACCTAAGACACCAAGACCTGCGCCCACCATCAACACCTTTCGATTGATCCGTGTGACGGGTTTCGGATTGGAGCGGATTTTCAAACGCTCTGCATGTTCGTCGAAGGGAATCGGTTCAGTCATCTGCCGATCAACTCCCGAATATCGCTGCAAGGCCCGTGCGGCGTTGGACGCGTGTGATCCGCACGACTGTTTGATTCCGTTCACCAAGGCGAAGCTCGGCGGCTCGGAACAGTCTGTCGACGACATAATAATTGCCGCGGATGCGATAGTTGACGAGCTCGGCATCGCCATCGTCGCCGACGACGAAGAGCGGCGGTAGATCAGTCGCGATGATCGAGTCTGGCATCTGGATGAACACCTGACGCCCGTCATCAAAGACGCGGACTGGCTTCCATGCAGGATTGTCACCGCTCATCCGATAGTCGAAATTGAGACCTTCAAGGGTCAGTCCACGCTCGATAGACCCGGTTTCGCGAGCGATGGCGCGATCATTCCTCGCCGTGAGCCCAGCGAGTTCATCAGCTGGATAACGCCATGAGAGGGCCGCCATATAGCCGCCGGATACGCTTTCCAGTTCCAGGTGATAGGTTCGCCGATTGGTCGCGATCATCAGATTGGTGCGGATGCCTGAACTGATCGGTTTGACCAGAACATGGGCGCGCGACGTTGCGCCGGATCCGGAACTCGTGTCGCCGACAACCCAGCGCACCGTGTCGCCCGCGGAAACAGAAACGAGTTCTTCGCCTGGTTGGAGCGCAATGTCGGAAACCTGGCCAGGGCTCGCATACAGTCGATAAAGCGCCCCTTCGGTATAGGGATAAATCTGGATCGCGTTCACATAGCCATCGACCGAAGGCTCAATGAGCGCACCCTCTCTGCCTTCCCTGATCGCCTGTGTTGGTGACAGGCGCGGCGCTGGCGGCGCCGACTCAATCGCTTTCATCTGTCCCGGCAGGGGCAGCGCAACGGCCGTCTCAACGATCTCAATCGGCAGGTCATAATCGTCGTTGACGGCGGTGGCCGCTACAAATGCACCCGGATCAATCGGTTCGAATTCAGTCGTCGTTGCGCAGGCTGATATGAGCATCAAAGCGGAAGCGGAAATCAAAAAACGCGGCATGGGGATCATTCTCCTGTAACGAGGTCCTGTCCCCAGTTGAGGGAATGGACATAAAGGCCAAGGGGGTTGGCGCGGAGGGTCTCCGCATCCGTTGGTGGCTGGGTGATGAGGGTGAAATTGCCGGTGAAGCGCTGCGCGCCGATCAACGCGCCGTTCTCATAGGCCTTCTCGATCCAGCGCGCCTGAAAACTGTCATCGGAAACGCGCACGACGCTGACCACATCGACGGTGCGGGACTTGCGACCCACATCGGCGAAAGGGTCGCTCTCCTGGGCGTATTCGTTAAGGGTTGTTGATGCGCGGTCGGTGACAAAGTCGTAGGCGCGCAGCCAACTCTCGCGCACCACAACCGGGTCTACGGATAATCCACGCACATTCTCTATGAAGCCTGCGAGGTGATGGGCGATCTGCGCGTCGCTTGGCGTGTAGCGTTCCGTTGCAGGTCCGACGGCGCGAGCGGCGCCAGTTTCATCGACTTCGACCAAATAGGGCGTGACGGTCGATTGCATTGACCGCCACACCAGCGCGCCGGAGGTGACAAAGCAAAGCCCGAGGCAGCCAAGCGCCATTAACCGCCAGTTCTTTGCCTGCACGCGGGCCGACCCGATACGCTCATCCCAGATCTGACCTGCCTTCTGGTAGGGCGTTTCAGGAAACGGGCTTGGCCCATAGGAAGTGGAAGATCGTTTGAACATCTACTCGTCCTTGTCATTGAGTTGGGGCGCAGCGCCGGAAGAGCCTGCATCGCCATCGCGTAAGGAATGGGCCGCCATCTGGCTGGCTTGACCCATGCGTTGTTCGGTTCGAAAGCGGCGCGCCCATCCGGGGCCCCCGCTTGCAGAGGATGGTGTGGAGAGGTCGCTTCCGCCCGAACCACCGGTGGCGCGCCAGGCGCCCTGGCTGCCACGTCGGTAAGCATCTTGGAGGGATTGGGCGGGACGGCTTGCGGTTCTGCGAATGGCGTCACCGCCTGCGCGTGCCATGCCCGCAATACCGGCGGCTACAGCACCAGCCCCTGTCGCGCCCGACGCAACAGAGCCAAGTTTGTACGAGGTGCGGGCTGCGCCCGCCATGCTTGCGCCAGCTTTGACAGCGCTTGATGCGCCGCCTGCCGCTGCACCGACAGCAGCCCGCCCGCCCATCCCAGCGACATAAGTTCCCGCCGCGACACCGGCGGCAGCGCCGGCGGCGGACCCGGCGCCAAGTTGCGGCGCGCCAGTGATCAGACCTGAGGCGACACCCGGCGCGAAGATCCCCATCCAGAAAAAGACGATCGCTGCGAGGACCGTGCCCATGACCTGCGCCAGTGTCACATCAGTTCCGGTACGGAACGCATCCGTGACCGATGCAAACAGCGTCGAGCCAATGCCGATGATCACCGCGAGCACCATCAGTTTGATGCCCGAGGTGATGACATTGCCGAGGACACGCTCTGCCAGAAAAGTCGTTTTGTTCCAGAGCGCGAAGGGCACCAGAATGAACCCAGCCAGTGTCGTCAGCTTAAACTCAAGGATGGTGATGAAGAGCTGCACCGCCAGGATGAAGAAGGCGATCATGATGATGGCCCAAGCGATGAACATCACCGCGATCATGATGAAGTTGTGAAAAAATGAGATTGGGCCGAGCATGTCGCTGATCTCGGCAAGCAAAGGCTGCGCAGCATCGAAACCAACGCTGGCGATGAATCCGGGCCGCAGAAGGTCAGCGGCAGTCATGGTCCCGCCGCCCGCGGTTACGCCAAGTTCGGCAAAGCTGTCGAAGACGATGTTTGCGAGGAGCGAGAAATTACCAATGATGAAGGCGAAGAAGCCAACATAAAGGACTTTCTTTAGGAGGCCTGCAATTACATCCGTGTTCTGAGACAGCGCCCAGAAGAGGCCCGCCAGGGTGATGTCGATAGCGATCAGCGTGGTCGACAGATAAGCGACATCGCCCGCCAGCAGGCCGAAACCTGAGTCAATGTAAGCGATAAAGGTCGCAAGAAAGGTGTCGATCACATCCATGGCGCATTAGTTCCCGAGAAAGCTTCGGGTGCGCGCGCGGCCACGCTCGGCTTCAGCAAGCTCTCTGGCGCGTTCCAAGGCTTCTGCGCGATAGTGCGAGGCCATCATGGACTCGATCTGCATGAGCTGCTGCGTCTGCAGCGCCTCGATCTGATTTCCGGCTTGAAGGACTTGTAGATTTCCTGCAGCCGATTGGCTGTCACCGATCAAGCGGTCGAGATTTTCACTGTCGGCGCGCGCCGTTGAAACCACTTCTGCGGTGACCAGGAGACTTTCGCGATAGGCTGAGCGGGACTGACGCCACCGCGCGCGGGCTTCTTCGACGAGGACGGCCTGGCTTGGCGGCTCGGCGCCATAATCCTCTGGATAGATCACCTCATATTCGCGTTCGATTTCTTCGATGCCGTAGCCGATGCCTTCGGCTTCCCGCATCAATTCATCGATGCGATGCATACGGCGTAAAATATCATCGGCAATACTGTCCGGCAGGTTCTCCAGATCCCGCGCCATGTTTTCGAGCATTTCGATTTCATGGGTGAGTTGCTGGATCTGTTGATTGATCTGTTGGAGCGTCCGGACCGCTGTCAGAATATTCTGGGCGTGATTGGCGGGGTCATAGACGACCCCGCCAAAGCCGAACTGCGCGGCCGCTGGCTGTGTGGAGATCAGCGTCAGCGGCAAACACGATAGGACTACGGACATGATCATGCGTTTCACCGATTGGCTCCTATTCAGCGGCGACGGCATGGTGAGGCGGAAAGGCGTCTTTGGATCGCCGTGCATGCCCCGGCCAACGCTCCAAAAGCTCAGCCGCCCACGGCAGGCCTTTCTCGTGGAGCCAGCATTCGGCGAAGCCGTCCCCTTCGGTTTCCGCCCACACCCGGTTGATCAATTTCTGATCTTCCGGCGATGCGGCTCCGCAGATTGAAAGGGCGATGGGGCCAAGGCCGAGATCGAAGACACGAGCACCGAGCGGAGACTGGTAATAGTAGTCCCGCTTGGGCGTCGCCCGGCTGATCAGCTCAATCTGGCGGGCGTTGAGGCCGAACCGCTCATAGGTCTCTTTTGATTGTGGTTCCTGAGCGCGCTCGTTCGGCAGAAAGATCCGTGTGGGGCAGCTCTCGACGAGTGCCGGGGCAATCGATGAGTTCGCAATATCTGCAAGGCTCTGTGTCGCGAACACGACCGACACATTCTTCTTACGGAGTGTTTTGAGCCATTCGCGAATACGGGAGGCAAACAGCGGATTGTCCAGAAAGAGCCAGGCTTCATCGAGAATGAGCAATGTCGGTCTTCCATCGAAGCGATCCTCCAGCCGATGGAACAGATAGGTGATGACCGGCGCGGCGGCTGCGCCTGCATGCATCAACTCTTCCATCTCGAAGCAGACCGTCCTCGCGAGTGTTAGGCTCTCATGATCGGCGTCCAGCAAGCGCCCACGGGGCCCTTCCAATGTGTAGGGATGGAGTGCTGATTTCAGGGTCTCAGCCTGTAGCATCAGGGTTAGGCCGGTCAGGGTGCGTTCTGCTTCAGGCGCTGAGGCGAGCGCCTGGATCGCTTCCCATAGCGATGCTTTCAGGTCCGGCGTCATCGCAACGCCTTCGCTTGTCGAAAGTCCAACGAGCCAATCGGCTGCGAAACTTGCCCCTGCCTCGGTGTCTATTTCACGAAGGGGCTGAAGGCTCGGTGCATTGGCGCTGCCTAGATCAATATGCGCGCCGCCCATGCAGAGCGTTGTTGCGCGCGCGGAGCGACCTTTGTCGAAGATGAATACCTGCGCGCGGTCATAGCGCTGCCATTGCATGGCGAGCAGCGAGAGCAGCGCCGACTTGCCCGCGCCGGTGGGACCAACAACGAGCGTGTGGCCAACATCCTCGATATGCAGGTTCAGGCGGAAGGGCGTGGTGCCGTCCGTTTGTGCCTGGACCAGAGCGGGAGCAGACAAATGCCGGTTTGTATCCTCCCCCGCCCAGACCGCCGAAAGCGGCACCATATGGGCAAGGTTTAGTGTGTGCAGTATGGGTTGGCGGACATTGGCGTACGGATGACCCGGCAATGAGCCCAGCCAGGCTTCAACCGCGTTGAGAGTCTCCTTGATCGCGGTGAAGCCGCGTCCATTGATGATGCGCTCGGCAATGCGGATGTGTTCATCGACAGCGCGTCGATCTGTGTCCGCGACCGTGATCGTCGTCGTCACATAACCATAGGAAACGAGATCGCTGCCAAGTTCCTGCAACGCTGCATCGGCGTCTAATGCTTTATTGTCGGCGTCATTGTCGACCAGCGCGGCTTGTTCATTGAACATGGTCTCGCGCAGAACCGCGCCGATGGATTTGCGCTTAGCAAACCAGTGGCGGCGTTTCTTGCCAAGAACCTTTTCTGCTTCAGCTTTGTCCATGGGGATGAAGCGAGTTGACCAGCGATAGGCAAAGCCTTGCCGGTTTAACTCATCGAGAATGCCGGGCAGTGTCGAGGCTGGAAACCCGAGAATGGTCAGCGTGCGTAGGTGTGCCTCTCCGATCATGGGCTCGAGACCGCCAGCAAAGGGCTCATCGGCAAGGATCGCGTCGAGGAATACTGGCAGTTCCGGCGTCACGACGGGGTGCCGTTTGGTCGAAACCGTCGAGTGCAGAAAGGTCAGCGTTTCATCATCATCAAGGCGGGCGATGTCAGCCAGACATATAGCCAGAAGATCGAAGACGCGAGCGGCATGTTGCTCGAACGTCTCCAACCGATGTCGCCATGTTGCAGCGTCTTCAGTTTCGGCGCGTTGGATCAGCGCTTTCTCGGCGCGGCCTGTCGCATCGGCTGGGGGCAGCCACAAAAGCGTGAGACAATAAGAACTCTCAAACCGGCTGCCAGCTTCTTCGGCCTGCAGCGCCCGTTCCTGATCCACTAGCCATGACATCGGATTAGGAAAATCACTGTCCGGATAATCGTGGACTTCACCTCGTTGCGCTTCAAAGAACAAAGCCCAGCCAGAGCCGAAGCGGCGCAGCACATTGTTGACCCGCGCCATGGCGGAAACGAGTTCTTCCTCAGTTGAGCTTTCAAGATCAGGTCCACGATATTTGAAAGTGGTCTGGAACGATCCGTCCTTGTTCAAGATGACTCCTGGCGCGACGAGACACGCCCAGGGCAGATAGTCGGCCAGAAGCCTCGGCGTGTCGGCATATTCGCGAAGGTTCAGCATGAGAGATGTTCCTTGTGCCGGGTTGATCGAGCGGCGACCGCCATGAAATCCGGATCGCTTCGCGCCATGAACACGGCGGCTGAATGGCCGATCACCCATAAGAGAAGGCCGGGTATCCAGAGCCGAAGGCCAAGGGCGAGCGCTGCAGCGAGCGTCCCGATGGCGATGGCGGCGCTGCGCGGGGCGCCCGCCATCAGGATCGGCTCGGTAAGCGAGCGATGGAGGGGGATTTCATAGCCCTCGGCCATTAGACGAGCGCTCCGCCGCCGAACGAGAAGAAGGTAAGAAAGAAGCTGGTGGCCGCAAAAGCGATCGAGAGGCCAAACACGATCTGGATCAGCTTGCGCATGCCGCCTGACGTCTCACCAAAGGCGAGCGTCAACCCCGTCAGGGTAATGATGATGACGGCAACGATCCGGGCAACCGGCCCTTCGATAGATTGCAGGATCTGATCAAGCGGCCCTTCCCAAGGCATGCCGGAGCCAGCAGCGTGGGCAGGCCCCACAACCAACATGCCGATGCCGATCGCAACAGCGACTTGAACCGTTCGGTTTATCGCCCGTGTGAAATTGTAGAGGATCATATAGTGTCTCCTTTGGTGACGAGGGAAAGCGAGCGCGAAAGCAGCGGCTCGGTGACGTAACCGCCGCCGTCAAAACCAGTGACGCGCAGAGCGTCTTCGACCCGGCGCTGCCCGCCAGAACGGCTCATGAAGACAACAACGTCGATGGCCTCGGCGATCAGCGCGCATGGCGCTGTGTTCGTCGCTTCCAAGGTCAGCTGTTCGAGCCGTTCAAGTGCAGCGCGTGCTGAATTTGCATGCAGCGTTGTGATCCCACCCGGGTGGCCAGTGTTCCAGGCCTTCAAAAGATCGAGGGCTTCGGGGCCTCGCACTTCGCCGACGACGATCCGGTCCGGTCGGAGCCGCATGGTTGAGCGCACAAGATCGGTAAGGTCGATCCGCCCACGATGCGTTCGCAGCGACACTGCATTTTGCGCGGCGCATTTTAGTTCGCGGGTGTCTTCGAGGATCACTACGCGATCAGCTTTGAGCACGGGTTCGGACAGGAGCGCGTTGGTGAAGGTTGTCTTGCCGGATGATGTGCCGCCAGCGATCAGAATGTTTGCTTGGTCTTCGAGTGACTGCCGTATGGCTTCAGCCATGGCGGGCGAAAGCGCGCCCTGATCGACATAGTCACTGAGCGTGAAGGGCACGGTAGCGGGTTTGCGAATGGCGAAACACGGCGCTTCGGATACGGGCGGCAACAAGCCTTCAAAGCGTTCGCCGGTGCCGGTCAGCTCGGCTGATATGATGGGGGCGGACCGATCGCAGGTCTCGCCGATACTGCTAGCAACGAGACGGATTATCCGTTCCCGCGCGGCGGCTGAAATCTCTGATGGTTCGATCTCGATCCCGCGCCCGGCCCGTTCGATCCAGATCGATCCGTCGGGATTGGCGAGGATTTCGATAACATCGTCAGCGTCGAGCGCTGCCCGCACCGCGCCTTGGCAGGCAGACCGCAGCATAGATAATCGACGGTGATCGGTCTCTGCGTTTCGGGCGGGTGCGGACATCGGGGGAGAGGCTCCTGTGCTGGCTCAACAGGACCAATCCTCTGAATTTCATAGGGATTCCGATAGTTCGGAATGTCGCAAACCCTCAGCAGGGTTCGGTAGTCTTCACAAATGTGAGTGATCGGTTGTTTGAGAAGATGTGCTCAAGACAACCTTCCTGGGGCCTATATCAATCAGAATGACTTGGTTGGCCCCAAACTGACGTTCAGCCAACCCGAACTAATGACTTGAAGCGCCCTAAAGCGGACGTTCGCGCTTCTTCGTCGATACTCAACTTTGTCTTCGAGGTACCCGGTGCCGCTTGTGCCAAACCCACCTCGTTTCCTTTCCGATCTCACGAGTGCTGCGAACGTTCTCCGTCTCATACGGTCCGCACCTTACTCAACCCGGCTAGTCGCAATTCCCGATGGCGTGGCGCTTAATGTCGGATATTTGTCATTGCGCCAAAGTCAAGTAATAAACTATTTTCGAGGAATGAAGCGTATTAGTTTTTTTCTTCCCGATGGTTATCAGGCACTCGACCTGGCGGGGCCGATGGCCGTTTTTTCGAGCGCTAGCGATCTATCCCGAGATGCCTATGAACTCGAGACTGTCGGATTGAGCGAGAGACCAATTAAATCAAACGCAGGCCTACGGATTATTCCAGATCTATCAATCCAGTCTGTGGAACCACCACATACACTCGTCTTTGTTGGTGGCCCAGGCGCCCGAAAGCTCAATCCTTCCGCTACTGAGCGCCAGCGTTTGCTCAATTTGGCCAATTCCTCGCAACGCGTTGTTTCGATATGTACTGGGGCGTTCTTGGCTGCGGAGTTGGGCCTCTTTGACGGCAAAGCTGCAACAACACACTGGCGACACCAAGAAGAGTTTCAGGAGCGATATCCAAGAACTTTTGTACAGCCTGACAGGCTCTACACCTCTGACGGGAAGTTTTGGTCGTCAGCGGGTGTCACGGCTGGGATTGATCTCGCTTTGGCACTTGTGCGCGAAGACCTAGGCGATGCTGTTGCTGCGGGTGTGGCACGTCAATTGGTCGTCTATCTTCACCGTGAGGGGGGGCAAAATCAATATGCTGAGGGATTACGCGTCCAGCTTGGCACGTCGGGTATGTTTTCAGAGCTATTAGACTGGATCAGAGCGAACCTACCGGCGGACCTTTCGATCTCTGTTTTGGCTGCTCGACTTGGGATGAGTGAGCGACACTTTCAAAGACAGTTTAAGAAAGAACTCGGTGTCCCGGCTACCACGCTCGTTGAGCAACTTCGCATTGAACACGCCCAACAGCTTCTCAAAAACCCAAGTACGTCAATATCATCCGTAAGCGCAGCTGTCGGTTTCAATAGTCCAGATAGCTTCAGGCGGGCCTTTGAGCGCGTCATCAGTATCAGTCCGAGTTTTTATCAGAATAGGTTTCAGGAAAATGGATAGTCTTTACTCAAAACTTCTTCCTTTTGGTGCGGCGCTGCTTACGGCGTGCGCTGCGCCAGACGTAGCGCTAGCGCCAGCCAAACAAGCTCTAGAGGACGATGCGGCGATCTTACGAGAAGCTCTGATCGAGCTCTATCCTAGCCTCGATCGGTATGGGCAGCGTGAGGACGTTTTGGCTGCGCTGGATGGAATAGACGCATTAGCGTCCCGCTCGCCGGAGCCGATGGAGTTCTACCAAGCTGTTGTGGGTGTAGCTGTTGCCACAAGAGACGAGCACGTCATTCCATTCCCACCAGATGCCTATCGCGCCTCACGGCGTGAGGGACGCATGATGGTTCCTTACACGGTGCAATGGATTGATGCGTCACCCTACGTCGCGGCTGTCGCTGATCCTGATCTTCAGCACCTAGTTGGTAACGAGATCACAGCTTTTGACGGACGCTCTGCTCGAGAGGTGCAAGAGATACTGCGTATGACCATCCCGAGTGATGGGCTCAGTGAGACCTTTGCCCTCCGCAGATTGCAGGACTTCACACCCACGCAAAACGAGAACTACTTCGATCTCAATTATCCGATCTGGTTTGGAGAGAGAGGTCGATATTCGATCAGCATCGAGAATGAAGAAGGCACAGTCCAAACCGTCTATTCTGATGCGCTCGATTGGGTCGATTTTTCGAACTTCTATCGTAGCCGTCTTCCGCGTGCAGCTCCCATCCAATTCCGCTGGCTGGACGAAAGCGTCGCGTACCTGTCGATCAACTCTTTTCATGATTGGTACTTCGACGAGCACAAGCTCGATGCGGAAACAGAGTTCAACGCGATCTTCGATGATATTACTGAGAGGCCAGGTGCAAGTTTGATCCTCGATCTGCGCCGGAATGAAGGTGGAGGTGACATCTCCTCCCTCTTGCTCGACAACCTACTGAACCGTCCGTTTCAGGAATATGATCGCGTTCTGACACGTTTTGTTGGTCGTCCCGCTGCTACCCAGCACTGTGAGAATGCCAACGAAGTCGCGTTCGATCCTTCCTGGTCTGAGCCGTTCGCGGAATCGCTGTATCGGCTCAAAGATACCTTCGGGCACCTAATCACGGGAGCAAGCCAGCGCGCACCTCGCCCTGATGCATTTGAAGGCCGGATCGTGGTTCTCATCTCTGGCGCGACTGGGTCTGCTGCCGTGAAGGTTGCCTCCGTCTTAGACCGTGAGGAGCGCGCCCAGTTTGTAGGCGAAGAGACTGGCGGTGCTGCAGCAGGTGCGACAGCCTTCGGATACTGTACACTGATCTTACCATCCTCCGGCATCAAGGTTGATATTCCACTCGTTCGCTTTGAGCGCGATCAACCGTCGCCTGACGGCCGCGGTGTTCTCCCGAATGTTGTTGTCGATGCCGGACGTAGACCGCCCATAGCTGAAACTGATAGAGGTCTGGAGGTCGCTCGAAAGCTGCTTGGTGACGGATACCGTATCACCGAGCGTTCGAACAGCGGTCCTTTCGACTGATCCCTACGGCAAGGCCTATGAACGACGACCTCGATCCGATCCGTCCAGGTGTTAGCCTAGACTTGGATGTAAATGAGTTTGAACGCTGGTACTGGCCGGTAGCAGAACTCCAAGAGTTTTGCCAGCGCCTCGGCGTCTCCGTCTCTGGCCGCAAGGCAGAACTTAGAGAGCGAGTAGCTGCGGCGCTTAGTGGTGAAAAACTACCTGTTCGGAAACAAAGGCTGAAACCATCTGCACCGTCGTTCGATTGGGCCAAGGGGGCGCTGACTGATGGAACAGTCATTACAGAGACGATCACCTTCGGGCGCAATGTCCGTGGCTATTTCAAGCACAGAGTCGGTAAGCGCTTCGTTTGCCATTCCGATTTCATGGATTGGGTGCGTGCTCATCCGGGTCTGACACTGAATGATGCTGTGATGGCTTGGGAAGCTTTAGAAGCGCGCAAGGACGACCCGGAGTTTCGTCGAGAGATCGCCGAGTGCAACAATTACTTGAACTACCTCAGAGACATCCGCGATGCCCATCCAGATTTGACGCACGAAGAAGCAAAACGATGCTGGGATCAAAAGAAGATCAGACCAGCGCAGAAAGGTCTCGTTGTATATGAAGAGATGGATCTGCGTTTCTTAAGGTAGGACCTAGTTTTCCGGCAAAACGCAGAGGTCGGCTTTCGTTGGTCTTACATGCCGAACAAGAGAACGGCACCGGATTGCACAAGCGGACATCGACTTAGAGACAAACCGTTCAGTCACTGTGTTCAACGAGCGGCTTACTCTCGCCTCAAGCCAGACACTGACCAATTTCAGATCAACTTCTGAAATTGGCGAGCAGCTGCCATTCTGTTGAGATACGAGAACTGGCACAAATGTGATAACCAATTTGAGCGTAGGAAGTCGCTAGACGAACAATTCGCGGCGGTGCGTTTTCATAATCCGGTCTATATCGCTGTCAGGGATGTCGGCTTCACGCGCGAATGTCTCCCAGTCTGCAACAGCATTGGAGACCTCAGACAGAATACTCTTCGCTCTGGCTTTTTTGACGTCTCCGACACCCGCAAACTCGATGAGATCATCGATTGAGAATTCGTCCCGTTTTCCAGCCAAACTCATCTGGTGTTGGCTGGTCCAAGCTCCGGTCGGATTGTATGAGTAGGCAACGTCGAATGCTGGTGAAAGACGCCATTCGCCTTTGCGGTTCATCAAGAATGCAATGTTCTTGACGTGATCATCCTGATTACGCGCGAGTATGTTCAAATAGGCTCGCCGAACCTGCTGCTCGGTATCACTTCTCGGCAACCGCAATCGACGGATAGTTTGGAGCGCTTGTTCGTAGGCGTAAGCACCAGCAACATTGAAGTCATAATGCATCATTGCGCCGAATGACTGCATATGAAGTTTGTCGCCATCTTGCGTCCGATCAAAACGCTTCGTCATGAAATGCGCGCGTCCGCCTTCTTCGTGAAGGCGGCACTCATTCATTTCAACGCCAGCAGCCTTTGCCATGAGATAGTACGCATATTCGATGCGCCCGAATCCTTGAGGGTCGGCGATTTCTTTGTCTTTGTTTCCGGTAACGCCATCGAACTTCATCAGCCACTGGCCGAAACCCTTTGTGGCCGGCGCTTGCCCAGACCGAAATTCTTGTGTGGCTTCGTTCCAGGCCAACACGGCTTTGGCGCGGGCGCCGCCCGCAGACGTCCCGACACGGAGAATGTCCTCAATGACGCGCTGATCGTTGTCGCCCGTAAATTTACCTTCGAGCGCAATCCTGTCGTCTAGAACGCGGTTGGCTAGTCTCACCAGGGATTCGATTTCGATTTTACGTGCGGAAGTTGTCGCTTCCGCGAGGCGCGGTTTGAATTCAAGCGCCCCAATGCCGCGCGTGCCAGTATAGCAAAGGCGCTCGACTGGCGTGAAGCTGCTTGGATCGCGGCTCTGCCGAGAGAGCCAGGCGTTAATCAGTGTGTTACCGAATTTGTCCGGTAGGCTATCGGCCAGCATGCCTGGCAAGCCTTTGAACGTTTCTCTTGATAATGACGGGAACTCGTAGGGCGTATCTGTGAGCGGCATCATGAGCGGAGAGACTTCGATCCCTGAGCGCGCAAAATCGGGTGCGTATTGGAATACGCCGACACCTCGGTCAGGCACCCATGTGACGGCGCCTATATCGCTTCCCCAGAGTAGAACGCGCGCTGTTTCAGTCATGTTTGACTGTCTCCCCACGTCCATTCCGATGTCTCATCTTTTTTAGCGCTAGCGCGTTGCCGCTCCGTTCCCTCCAGCTGTACGCGCTCGATTGGTCGGATGGTTGGGTCGGGCAATAGCGCTGCAAGATGGTCAGTCAAACGCAAGGCGGTCATCACACGCACGAAGGAATCGAGTGATATTGGCTTGCCGTCCGCCAATCGTGTCATCGTGCTTCGCGAGACACCTGCTTCCTCAGCGAGATCGGCCTGACTGATGTTCCGGCTCAGCCTTATCTCATCGAGTCGCGTGCAGAGGGTATCAATGATCGACTCGCTTGAAGCGGTTGAAAAATCAATTTTATGCGTCATTTTTGATGCACCAAGTCCATTCCGGGCTTATTATGCAGGAAAAATGACGCATTACGGTGGGATTGTCAATACCCTGCATTGCGTCATTTATGATGCATTGAATATCAAAATAGACCCTAAAGCATCAAATATGACGCTTTGCTCGTGGCCGAAGATGGTATGCAGTAGTATGCACGGACGCATACCAGCATAAACTCGCTATAAGTCCGAAATCGGCTCCTGTTCGGGATTTGGAAAGGCGCGGGCAGACAAGCTCTCATCCGCACCGATCTTCCGCGCCACCTGCTCGATGAAGTACTCAAAGCGTCTCTGCCCCAGCGCATGCGCTGCATCACGCTCGCCCTCAGGTAGCGGATCGGACCGCGTCAGCCAGTAGAGAACAAATTGCCCGAGCGTTTCCAGTGACAGGGCGACGTCTCGTTCGATCGCGTTTTGACGAAGATCGAATTGGTCGAGACGTTGCATGAGGGCTTGTTCCCGCCCACCCGTTTTCGTCGGATCGAGATAGGCGCGCAGCGCGTCTTCAATGATTGCTGATTTCGTGACGCCAGGCGCCAGCACCATCTGCTCAAGGGTGCGGTGCATTTCATGACTGAGACGGATATTCACACGCGGCTTCGGCATCTTAAAAATCTGGCAGAGCGTCGTTGCCGCCCTGTTCGAGGCCGAGCGCGCGTTGCGCCGGTTTAAGCCCATTGCGAGCAGCTTCGTCGAAATCGTCCGTGTTAGGTGCCAATTCTGGTGAAGGCTCGATCTCAACTTTGGGCGCTGATTGTTTGGGAGGGTCGAGAGATAATTTTTGTTCATGCCCGCCCTCGTCGGAAGACTCGTTTGCATGTCGTCCGGAAATTGGAAGATCAGCAACAGAGGGCGTCGCCATATCCTGCCAATCATCTCGCGAACTTGGAGGGGGATTTGAGGCGTCTACAGCAGGTTCAATACGGCGTGTGAAGTTGCGATCGGTGAAATACCGGAGCTTCTTCGCTCTGATCGGGCGAACCCCCGACACCATGACGATTTCATCGTCGAGTGGAAGTTGCATGACCTCGCCGGGCGTCAACAAAGCGCGTTGCGTTTCCTGGCTGGAAACCATGACATGGCTGAGCCACGGCGCCAGACGATGGCCTGCATAGTTGCGTTGGGCCCGCTGTTCTGTTGTCTGCCCCAAGGCGTCGGATATCCGCTTGGCGGTACGTTCGTCGTTGGCTGCGAAAGCGATCCGGACATGGCAATTGTCGAGAATTGAATTATTCGGACCGTATGCCTTCTCGATTTGATTGAGTGACTGAGCAATCAAGTAAGCGCGAATGCCATAGCCCGCCATAAAGGCGAGTGCGGACTCGAAAAAATCGAGCCGTCCGAGAGCTGGGAACTCATCCAGCATCATCAGCACTTTGTTGCGTTTCGAGTTTTCATCGGGCAAGGTTTCCGTCAGCCTTCGACCGATCTGATTGAGGATCAAACGTACTAGTGGCTTCGTTCTAGAAATATCAGACGGCGGTACGACCAGATAGAGCGAACAAGGCCTGGCCGCATCGACCAGATCAGCAATACGCCAATCGCTGGCTGCCGTCGCCCGTGCAATAACCGGGTCGCGATAAAGGCCGAGAAAACTCATTGCGGTTGAGAGAACGCCTGAGCGCTCATTCTCCGATTTATTGATAAGCTCACGGGCAGCTTGTGCGACGACGGGATGGGGTTCGCTGCTGAGATGTTGCGTCTTCATCATAACGCTGAGTGTGGTCTCAAAGGATCGGCGAGGATCAGAGAGAAAGCGCGCGCAGGCGCAAAGCGTTTTTTCCTCTTCTGCATAAAGAACATGTAGGATCACGCCGACAAGCAGTGCGTGCCCTGTTTTTTCCCAGTGATTGCGGCGCTCAAGCGAACCTTCGGGATCGACGAGAATGTCTGCGATATTCTGAACATCGCGAATTTCGTTCTCGCCGCGCCGCACTTCCAGGAGAGGATTGTACCGCACAGACTCAGCATTGGTTGGGTCGAACAGCAGACAATGCGAAAAGCGTGACCGCCAGCCGCTTGTCAGATCCCAGTTCTCGCCCTTGATGTCATGAACAACCGCGCTGCCGGTCCAGCTCAGAAGAGACGGAATGACAAGACCAACACCTTTACCCGAGCGCGTTGGCGCAAACGCCATGACATGTTCAGGGCCGTCATGGCGGAGGTAGTTGCCTGATTTCTGCCCTAAAAAAACTCCGTCGTCGCAATATAGTCCGGCTTGGCGCACATCCTGACGTGTTGCCCAGCGTGCTGACCCATAGGTCGTCACATGCTTCTGGGTTCGTGCTCGGAGCAATGATCCAATAACAGCCACGGCAGCGCCAACCACGCCACCGCCTGTCGCCATGAGACCTGCTTTAGTGAATACGCCAGGCGCGTATGCTTCATAGGCATACCACCACTGGAACAGTCGCCAAGGTCGGTAAATGGGCGTTTCATTCCAATGGAACCAAGGCATTCCAAGCGCTGGCTGATAAGCCAGCTCATGTGCAGTCCATTGGGTCGCACCCCATACAGTCAGGACGATGACAGTAAAAACGAGCGCGATAGTACCAATCAGAAACTTCGTGCCCGTCATCCAAGAACTCCAATCCAAGTAAGACTCAGATTAAAGCATCGGAAGAGATTTCACTTTGGGCTAGTTCGGAAACTCGCAAGCTTCCGCAAACTTGGCGAATAGCTGGTTGTTGCCACTGAGAGCTACAAGCCAATTTACCGCCCAATCCCGCGGGTCTTGCCGACCGTCCAGTCGATACCGCCTGCGGTCTTTCGAAAATTGAATGAGGCCCCGCGATGGCGTTCCAGTTCCGGTCGCCAAGGTACCAGCGTGAACTCCTTCGACTTTGCGATGACAGCAAAGCGGCCCTGAGCCAGATTAATGGATCGCTCGTAGAGGCCCTCAAATCTCGTCCCCTCGGGCAAAGGAACATAAGCACCGCTGCCCGAATGCGCCTGCGCTGCGCGGGTCAGTTCACTTGTCGCGAGCCGTCGCCTCTGATCCGCATCAAGCCCCCCGTCCGGCGTAGCCCATCCCTTATCATGCAGAAAATGGTTGCGGGCTGCCTTGGCGTTTGCAGCGTCACACCCGAAGCCAGAGTGCCAATTGTCGACGCTGCTGACATCGTCCAGCCAGGTTGGTGCGTGGCGCTCAATCTGATCGCTAAGACCGATCCAGGATTTGACTTCCAGATTGACGCTCCCACTACGCGTTGCTTCGAAGGCTGCCGCGCGGTCGAGATAATCACTCGGAATATGGAACTTTCCGTCTCTATCGCGACTGACAATTCCGGCTCGGCGCAGGGCTTCTAATCGTCGAACATGGGCGCGGCGATACTCAGTCCTGGCTGTAGGATCAGCCTCCGTATGCAGATCATCCGAATATGTGCCCCCATTCAGCGTCGCGATGCGCGCTATAATGTGATCCGCCCGGCGCGCTCTCGGTGGCAGGGCTGTCACTTCTACGATGGCGTCAGACGGCGGAAGTGTTCCTGGCAGGCGGTTCCCGATTGAAACATGCCAGCGTGTTCCATCAACGCCATCGACAATCAGATAGCGACGATCCTGAAGCTCGTTTTCAGGGCCGTCACCTACGACGCGCCCGAGTATGGTTTTTTGCTTTGAGACTGACGGTTCGAATATGGCCCGGGGGCCTTGAAAACCATCCCGGCTGGCAGCGGCGAGTTCTCTAGTCTTATCGCCTTTGTTGCCCATCATACGAAGCGTGTCTTGCCAGCCGTCTTTCAGACGCCACCCGGATGCATCGTTTGACTCGGCAAGATGAAGCCTCTCAAGGTGCTGCAAGCGTCGGCGAGTTAGTGTTTGCTCGAAGCGTCCGTGTGCGGTGTCTTCGCGCTGGAGTTGGACGATATTATCTGTTGCGTCCCGAGCGAGGCGTCGGTCGATGCGAGTGAACCGATCGGCGTCCACCTCCTTTGCCTGGGTTTGCGCAATCTCCAGATCACGCCTTGGTCCCAGGCGTTCTGTAACGATATCGCTCGCGCGCTGGCGCATCCCGTTGGTCAGGTATTCCCTCGCGATCACCAGGTCCTTTCCGCGCGCATCCTTTCCGCGAATGACAATATGGGTATGCGGATGGCCAGTATTATGATGATCGACGGCGACCCAATCGAGCTTGGTGCCGAGGTCTTTCTCCATCTGCGCCATCAGCGCGCGCGTATTCTCTTTCAAGTCGCCGAGTTGGTCAGCGTCTTCAGGCGACACGATCGCCCGAAACTGATGACGATCATCTTCACTTCGCGCGATGAAGTCGCGATCATCACCATGGTCACGGTCTGCGCTGTATAGAGCACCACCGTGGCCATCACGATCAACACCATCCCTTTGGATGTATTTCAGGTGGGCCTTGAATGCTGCTTGGCCGATACCTTTTCCGGCGCGGGCGATATGGGTTTTGATGATCACCCGGCGCATTCGGAATTTGGCGAAGGGGTGACGTCGAAATGAAGCAGCCCGACCCGCCGCGCTACCGCGTCCTATATGCGCACCCGAAAATGCCTTGCGAGCTCCGCTCGCTGACAGACGCGCTGCAGCGCGTTTCAGCTGCTTCTTAAACCGCCGCCCGCCGGACCGACCAATGTCGCGGGGTTTGCCGAGACGCGGCGTGAACGGAACATCATCGCTCATCGACTGGGCTGAATCGCTGGCGCCCTCATAAGGCTCGGGCATCCCTTGAATTCTTCAGAGGCAAGCCGCCACAAGGTTTTGCAAGAGGCGCCAGAAAAAAGATGTGCAGACAATGTGTTAGGAGCCCGAGGGCGCCAACCCTTTAATCTTGCCCTCCGGGTCCGCTTTCCAAAAGCCTGCCAATCCTTGCAAGCGCTTGCGAGACGGCCAGTCATCTCCGGCTCCATAATAATGCCGCCGTTCCTCTAACATCGTCCATATCGGTCGCCCCGAAGTAACGACCATCCAAAGAGTTTGGGTGGTCATTCAGGAGAAAAACCTCATGGGATTTAAGCCTGAAACAACCCTGCCAAACCGGTAATTCCCGGCTGGAGCGATCGTGCTCACGAGCAATAGCGACGGGCTCACCGTTGATCGAAATCGCATAGTCTTTCCGGCAAACCTCGTCGCCTTCCATTGCCCGGACGCGCTTTATTATGGGCCAATCAGCGCCTATGTAACCTCGCTCTGCCGCCCAGTTTGCAGCCTCCGAATTGGCAGAGACGACGGCCCACATGTTCAGGGTGAGTGGCCCGTCGCTCCGCCAGTAAAGCCCTAATGGCGCGCTTTCGGTGCGGTTCCAGATCAACGGTTCAGTGACAGAAATCACGCTGCCAACAGACAAGATAAACACTGCACCGACGCCAAAAATTATTGTACGTATGCGCTTCATTTCGGAGCCTTGTTGCCACTGTCGCGGTAGCGGCGGCGTTCGGACCATTCGATCAGATCATCGATATGATAGAAAACTAGACCGCCATGTTTTCGGTAGCAGGGGCCGCCGCCAACCCATCGATAATGCTCCAGTGTGGATCGGGTTAGGCCTAGATATTCCGCTGCAGCCTCGGCTCTTAAAAATGGACTGGCATGGGCTCCGCCGCTCGAATGTGTCGCCATTTCGCATCTCCTTTTTGCATTGGTTGAGATGCGTGCGAGCTTGCGAAAGATTGCGGGACCTTGGCAGAGTCGTTTTCGCCGACGCTGAAAACGACACCCGTATTCGGGCGGTTAGAGAAGTGTCAGGTAGTCCCTTTCCATGAGATCACGGCCTTTTTTTATCAACCGCCTTGTCCGGGATTTGTAAGAATGGACGCCGGTTTGCCAATCCTTCGCAATCACGTCGTGACCGAACAAAACCTCCGCGATTTGTCTCTGGGAGGCGTTAGCGCGCCAGCCATCAAGGGCAACTAGAGCGGCGCGCAGCTTCATTGGCGAGCACCCACGCTTGGGTGTGATGTCGAAGTTTAGCCCTGCACAATGCCGCGCGAACCAGTCCAGACATTGGAGGTTTTTCAGCATTCGTGTCCCCGCCTGCATGTGCAGTGTCAGATAAATCGAGAGCGGTAGCGGTGATGATGTTTCGTTGATTGTGAGTTGGGCCGCATACCCCCTCGACGCTATTGCAAGCTTCGTTCTTCGGCCCGGGACGATCAGAAGCGTCTTCTTTCCCGGTATGTCTTGCCACGACAATGGCTCTGGCAAAGCTCTTAGGCGATCATCGAGAGTGGCTGCGGCTTCGAGGTTGGTACTCATCACTTCTGGCAGCCAAAACACCGGTGTTTCGTAGGCCGAGAGGTTCGGATCGGGAAGATAATGAAGGCCGTGCCGCTCAGCGCGGCGACTGCGCGCGCGCAAGCGAACAAGCTCGCATCCGTCATCTCGGAGCAGTCGAATAAGTTTGAGGCGGGTGGTCCGGCTTTCGCCAATCAGGCCCGGCAAGCGTCGCCGAAACTCCCAAGCCCAGCCTGAATTGGACAACCACAGCAGTCTGTCAAAGTAGCGTTTTGTATAATTCCAGCCGTACCCGCCCGTCATCGCGTTCCCCATCTCACGGATGATGACACCGACAGGTTTTAACTTGAGCGGCCTGCCGGAGGTCGCCATTTACCTTAGGTGAGCACGGCAAGTTCTGTGCCAAAGACGCACAATAAACAAAGACATGCCGCTCCAGAGATACACTCAGGAGCGGCTTATTGAGGATGAATTTGATCTCTAGTCGCGCGGGTTCCAGAGGATCACGTGACGACCTTTTGTGCCTTTCACGGGAGTAAGGTTCGCGTAAATCTTGCGCGGGCCGATCTGTGGGTCTGCGAGGGTGATGGAGACATATTCTCTGCCGCTCGCTTTGGCTTTGCGAAGCCATCCGCCACCGATTTCGGTTGAAGTCTCTCCGGCGAAGATGCGGTAGTCAGGTTGTCCGTCTGCGGCTTCTTCCGCGTTCTTCTCGATGCGGATTGCTGCTGCAAGGTTCAACATTGCGAGGGCACCTTCGAAGCCGGTTTTGGTTTCGCTGACATATCCGAGTGCATTGGCCATGGTGTGGTTCCTTTCGTTTCCATGTGTCTTGGGGGACCCCTTGTCCCCGTCGACGCCGGACCGTTAGGACGGAGCCGGACTGCCTTGAACCGCTTGCGGGCGAAACGACGTGGAGCACCGGTCATGCCAGAAAACTTGTTTCGCAAGGAGCCGCAAAGCGGCGGGGAAGTTTTCTTGAATGGCTGGTTTCAAAGACCGTCAGGCGTCGGCCAGGTCACGCGGCATGAGACGGGAACAAGGGGATGAGAGCCGATCAGCGCGAAACGGATGAACTCACGCTGGCCGGTAGTTCGGATTGATACGAAAAAAACGTTATCAGGCGGAGTTTGGCCCTCTTCTGTGATTGGTGATGGCCAGGGCGAGCGGTTGAATCGGCACCCTTAAAAAGTCAGTGGCGCTTTAACGATCATTCGCCTCAAAACGGCCTTGTGGCTCAAAATCCGAATGCAAGGGGCCTTCGGATGACCAGTTGTCCTGGTGCGACCCGGTGGGGTGAAATTCGCGGTTCTCCATCGACTTCGACGCAGTCAAACTTCTCGCATGATCGAGATCGGGCCGACCCGCCAAAACAGACACTTGCTCGACGCGCACGCCTTTTGGCGCGATCCTTCAATACTGGGCTCTGACTCCGCCATATGACCACGCAACGTCACCACTGAATATTGAAAGGTGCTTTTCGCTCATGGCCGTTTCAATGAAAGGTCTTTTGTTCATCGCTTTGCCCAGCCTGTGTAGCTGCGCAAGCGTGGAAACACGGCATCACGTTGAAGATAGATCAGTGCCGATATGTGCGCCCGGCGTTGATCTAGGCGTGACGCACGTGATGTTGAAGACCCAATGGCGTTCCGACCAGAAAGAGCCCATCGAACGCGAACGCATGGCAAGAGACGTCATTCGGAATGTGTTTCAAGACATTCCATGTGGCCAATATGTTGAGGAAGACGACGCCGTTAAAGGCGCCGTCGATACGCGCGTCGAAATCACGCTGCGGGAATTCGGCCCCGAACTTGTTCTTTCAGTTCCTGTTCTCTGGTCCACGAACACCGATGTCCACGCGACGATTCGTGTCACAGATGTAGGCTCTGGAGAATTGAGATTTGCGGCCTCTGAGCGCCGACAAGAGGGCGGCGCATTTGCGGTGAAGTCGCTCTCTGATGTGCCTGCCACATTTGAAAACCTGCTGACGGAATGGATCGGCGAGGACGATGGCGATCAGCCATCTTGACTTTGAACGCGCCGTTCCGGCGGCGACTGAATACATAGCAATCAAACAGGTATGAGCTTAATGAAGAACAGCGATATACTAGCCGCGACGTTTGCAGCTCTCCTTCTCGGCGCATGTGCAACGACATCCGAGCAGCCTTCAGTGTTGGAGATCGGCTGTACAAAGCCGAACACCGGAGTCGCCGTTCGCGACCAGAATGCGACGGGTGCGCGTCTCTACTATGTGGACGGATCGATCCTGCGGTATCGCGACGCGTGCGGTGCGCAGATCTTCGCGTTTGACGGCGCGAGATTGCGCAACCACGATCTTCGTGGCTCGTCAGTCTACTATTTTGATGGCGATACCGTCCGCTCCTACAACGCTAAGGGGGCGCGCCTCATCCATTTTGACAACCGCACGCTGCGCGCCTCGGTGCGTTCTGGCGCCGCCCTCTATCACTTTGACGGCCGAACGCTGCGCTACCGGAACTCAAGCGGTGCGATTATTGCCTATTTCGACCAACCGGTTGAGCGTTGGGCCGCGATCGCCGTGCTGGCGGAAAAAGGTCTGATGCCGTCATGAGCCCCAACAGAACGCCGTTGCTTGAGGCGGAAAGAATGGCGCGCTCACCGAAGGTCGCCCGGCGTCGCCGGCTCGGCGCTTTTGCCCTTGTCGCGCTTGGCGTCGCTTGCGCCTGCGCCGGACTAATCTCGTTCGAGATACCCACTAACATCGTTTTAGAGACAGGACTTAAACCGTATCAGCTGAAGACCCTGTCGATAATTCAGGTGAGTTTGCTGTCGCTGATCGCAGCCGGTATCGGCTACTGGGCGACGCCCCAACTGGGCCTGCGTTCAATTATTGTCGATGGCATCCCACCCTTCGGCGCCTCGATGCTTATCTTTCTTTTTATCGGCATGGTGTGCGGCATAGCTTTTGGTTTCATAGACATGACGCTGACCAAACAGCTGCCGCTCCTCGGGTCGTTTCAGTCAGCACATGAAGCTCAGCTAACAGAACTGGAGGCGCTAGCGACGCCGATGATGCGGCTGGCCTATGGCGGCGTTACTGAAGAAATCCTCACGCGGTATGGTTTGTTGAGCGGTGTGGCGATGACCGCCAATACCCTGCTTAAACGTAGATTATCGGCTCTTGGCCTCGCGATCATCCTATCGTCG
The DNA here is from genome assembly GCA_039191105.1 of Pseudomonadota bacterium. GTDB lineage: Bacteria > Pseudomonadota > Alphaproteobacteria > Caulobacterales > Hyphomonadaceae > Henriciella. Next base: position 28,212 of record JBCCXW010000001.1, on the reverse strand, counting down.
GTTGTATTTGGCTTAGGCCATTTGCCAGCGATCATGGCGTTCGTGCCTGATGCGCCAACTATATTCCTTGCAAAGACGGTCTTACTGAATGCGGCGATCGCTTCGCTCTTCGCAGTGGTGTTCGTTTTGCACTCTCTGGAAGCGTCAATGGCGACCCATATTGGTTTCCATTTGACGCTGATCGGAATCGGATAGGGCGTCTACTGGCGATGAGCAAAGTCCACTATCACAAACTACGCTCAGGACAGCGTGTCGCCTATGCGAGGTATGGAGCACCGAGCGGACACCCCGTCTTTTATTTCCACGGATCGCCGGGATCGCGGCTTGAATTGAGAAACTGCGACGAGGAGGCGCGTGTATCGGGGCTACAGATTGTTTCTATGGACCGGCCCGGCATGGGTCAATCCAATTTCTGTGGCGCCTACACGCTGCTTGACTACGCTCGTGATGTACTGGAGGTGGCCGATGCGCTTGGCTTTGGCACGTTCAGCATCAGCAGTCTATCTGGCGGCGCGGCCACTCTTTATAGCGTCGCTTATATCGCGCCAGACCGGATCCAGTTCGCAATTGACGTTGCAGGCTGGGCGCCGGTAGGCGAACATACGGCGCTCAAATCGTCGATGGCACCACTGGATAAAGCCTATCGTTGGATTGCGCAGCATACGCCCTGGCTCTTCGGCGTCAGCTTTCGTCTGATAAAATGGGCCGCGACATCTCCGACCTGGCTCATGCGTCTCCTGTCGACGTCTCTCAGCGAGGCGGACCGAACCTGGCTAAGTACGTCGGACAATCTGCAGAGATTTCAAGAGAGCCTTCTTGAGGCGTTAAATCAAGGCGTTGCCGGAGGGGCTGCAGACGCGCGCCTGCGATATCTGCCTTGGGGATTCGACCTAGCAGACATCGCAATACAAGTTCATATTTTTCATGGAACGGATGATCTATTTGCGCCCCACTCTTACGCTTTGTGGAAGCGCGATCGACTGCCTCAAGCTTACCTGATGACGCTACCGTCCGCTGGCCATCTCGAATTGATGGACCGCGTTCCCGGCCTGATCGCGAAGGTCATCTCCGATCCTAAGCTAGGAAAGGAAATAAGCTCATGATCAATGTCGCTATCTGGTTACGACGGTTTTGGATGTTGCCGGTCTTATGTGCGGCAAGCGCATGCACGACAACAAAGTCAATTGATACGGCCATTGAAATCGATGCGCAGCCTTGTGCGGTATACGATGTTCTCGCAGACTTTGATCGTTACCCTGACTGGAACCCCTATCATGTTCGCGTTGAGGGGACGCTTGAGGTCGGTGCGCCGCTGGAGGTTCGGGTATCCCGGCCTGACGGCAAGGTTGTTGATGTTCCCCATGTTCGCGTGCTGGAGGTTGAGCCCTGTCGGACGCTGGTCTGGGGTGGCGGCGTGCCGGGCGTATTTCGCGGCGAACACAGATTTGACTTAGCGCTAGGACCGGACGACATCACAGAGCTTTCGCATACGGAGCGCTTTAGCGGTTTGTTCATCGGCTTTGCCGACCTGCCGGTCGACGTCTTGACACAAGGCTATGACGACATGAATACGGCTCTTAAATCCTATTTCGAGGCCGCGGCCACGGAGGAAGAGCCACTTCGCTAGATGATCCTTGAACGCCGTGCAATTCCAACGCTTCGTTTGGGACGATTTCTCCCAGACATCGATTACCGGCTAGTCGGTTCTAGGTTCAACAGACTGCAAACGTCGAAATTCGGCTGGTGTCATATTGAGGGCACGGCAGAAATCTCTTTGGAAATGTGCTTGATCGGCGTAACCACAGCAAAATCCAATCTCAGCCAATTCCCAGTTTGTTCGGGAAAGCAGCCTGCCGGCCTGTTGGGAGCGCGCCGCTCTCACAATGCTCGAAAAAGTGTGTCCCGTTTGCTTGATATCACGCTGAAGCGAGCGAGAAGATCGACCGACTGATCTCGCCGCCTCAGCGATCGACCAATTCCGTGCACTGTCCTTCATGAACATCTGCTTCAGTAGCGTATCGATCGGAACGTCGGTACGCCCCGCTGCGTGTTGAAGCCTGGGAGTGGGTTCAGGTGCTGAGGTCCATGTCACAGTCCAGTTCTTCGTATCAGAAGGTCGAGCTATTGTTTTTATCGGCGACTGGCCATCGTCGATTATTGGCTCCATACGCCCTAGAACGCCTTCGCATCCGTACAATCGGAGCAGTCCGATAAGAACACCGAAGATCAAAATGTCTTCTGCTGGGTGCGAATCAGCACCACTCTTAGTGGTGCGGTGGCAAGTGAATTGCGTAGAGTTGACCTTGATCTGGGTTCGATGGTTGGAGTGATAATACTGCTCCATACGCATCCATTTTTCAGCAAGTACGGTCGGCGTGCTTGAAGACAGTAAGGCCTCAACTGGCGGCATCTCTGCGACTGAGCCAATTGAGCGCCCCACCATCAGAATAGGAACTGGGCCAAAGCGATCGAATACAAATGCAAGCACCTGTTTTTTTTGGTCTGCGTCACTTTTTGCATTTGCGTAGTGGTCCGGAAGTTCACCCAATTGATCGTCAAACTCCGGCAGGTTCTTTCGAAACGACTGCATCGACAGATTGGCGAGTATTGAGCTTGTGAAAGACATCTATCAGATAATCCCGGGTGCGATTATCGTGATACTGAATAGGCTAACAAGCACTAACGGCATCGGATGAATACGGCCAATGGCTTCGCCGTCTGTGCTTTCTAAAGTGCTCCAAGCAAAAAGGATTAGAAGCCCATATGCGATGCCATGCGTCGTTAATAGAAGTGGCGACAGGACGCTAAATGCTCCTCCGAATTGCTCGAATGTGTAGACCATAACTGCGCAACCTGTGGCGATCCACAAGCCACCAATCTTCCGATGTCCAATTATCGGGTTCCGCAGGGTGACGCCCATTCCAACAAGCCACGCAGACATCGCCCAGAAACTTAGATTTTCCCCAATAGCGATACCGGCATAGCGGTGAAAGGCCTCTAGAATTGGAAGTGCCGCCTCTAAGGATGCAGTGCTCTCTGCGTTGGTTGCCATGTCAGCAAATTGAGGGACGAGAAAGGGCCAACGCAGGAAACCGATCGTTTGTGTAAGCGCATAAGCAACACCGCCAGCGACCGCTATTGTCAGCCATGGTCCCTCCGCGACTTTTAGGGCTCTCGCACTCACCAACACCGCTGCTGCGAGCACCAAATGGCTAACCGCAAAGATGTAATAGAACGCTCTTACCCATGTCTCGTTCGCGTGGAATTTTACAAGGATCTCTTGCGGTGACCTTCGCAGGATATCAGGAAAGTCAAAGGCTTGCACCAGGCCGAGATAGGCGACGAGAGAACCACAAACGAATAACACAATCGCATATGCCGCGAATCGCTTGTGGTTGTTAAGAACTTCGATTTCGTTTCGGAGCATATTCGTTCCTTTGTCGGATTCAGATCCAACTAGAACAACCGCTAACAATTGTATTGAATAATCGCGCCAAGCCACCGTTTCTGGAATCTGACGTTCCCATGACGTGCGTCCGAAGATCGCCCATCTAAAACGCTGATCGAGACTACTTATAGGTCCGCTCCTGGCGAATCTCAGTCACTTGGTCCAGAACACATGGACTTCATCAAAGCCCGTCTGGAACACCATGATCTCGCCATTCAGCGCCATGTCGCGGGCCAGTGCCTGCCAGTCGATGTAATAGCGAAGGCTTTCGGGAATCTCAGTTCCGGCGTCCTCATGCAGCTGCTCCGCAAACTCTGCCGCGCTGCGATACTCGCCCGCGTATTCGTCGAAGGCGGCGCGCACCTTTTCCCAAATCTCGTCAGGTGTGGTCGCGTCGATCCATCGTCCGTGCAGGCAGCCATCATTGTAGGCTGCAAGGCAGGCCACGTAGATGCGCGGTCTATCGGTTCGCGCGGGTGCAGCGCTGGCTGCAACAGGTGCAGCAGTGGCGAGTTGGTACGTCATGTCAGTCTCCTTCCCCGCCCGCGTTCTTTTCCCGACAGTCGGGTGGGCGGCGAGAAGGTGCTCAGCCGGAGCGCATCAGGGCGGCGCGCAAGGGGAAGCCGTAGGTAGGACGCCTAAAGACGATCACAGATCACAAAGCCCCGCCCCCTTGCACGGCGGCCGCGCTCTGGCAGACGCACCGTCCGCCCACCTGACTGATGGGAAGATTCATTGGTCGCTGTTTAGACTGCGATGGTTCGCGCTCTGCTCAGAGTTAATCATTGATCTGCAAATCAACCGGATAGGATTTGAGCTCAATTCTGGCTTGAGCAGACGTTATGATGTCGACACCGCGAAATCGAAGCCGATCTAAGAGCACGGGTTTGTCAATTTCAGACTGTGTAGAGACCAAGTCGGTTAGAACGAATACGTCATGCCCTTCGAGAATCGCCTGGATAGCTATTTGCGTAACAGCTAGCTCGAGTGTTCCGCCAACAAGCAAGAGAGACCGAAAATGGAGGGCCGCGAGGGGCGATGTTTCAGTAGTCGGTTTACTGACCGCGGTGTTTACGAAAGTCTCCTTAAATGAGATCCCACAGTCTTTCGCGAAATTGAGCGAGGAGTCTTTCAATTCTGAAAGCCAGTCATGCACAGGGCGTACAATATCGTCGCAACAGAGAATGATGCCTGTGGTCGCAGGGGATAAGAGCGGAGAGCTACTCATGTAGATGGTCCGTTTTTGGTCCCCAGAGCGCCAAGAGCTGGCCTGCCAAATAAAGTGAGAGCCCAAAGCAAGCGTGATTGATGAAACTGCTGATGCGCGCTGCCATAGGATCAGGTGTCAAGCTGGCGGCCACCCCGGCCCCCATCGCAGGTTGCATAAGCAAGAATGGAGCTAGGACTGTAGCGATCCCAAAGATCACTGCAGGGAGCATTTTAGGATAAAGTCTCCATTTTGGATCGACTGTGATCAAGAAAACCACGGCGTATATGAGACCGATTAGATAGTGCGCAACCCAGCCTATTAGTCGCTCGCCAGACTGCGGTGCAGAATACTTGATCGATTCATGAAAAAATTGCCCGTCAGCCATATGACATATCCAGCGACCGACCAGCCCATAATTGGGGAATGATGTACTGAAAACTTGGGTTCGAAAAAGTGTTATAAGATCGAAGATGATCGTAGTGGAGACACCAAAGACAAACGCGAAGAGTATAAAGGCAAGCCGCTTATTCATTGCCGGACTCATTTGCGCGCATGCGCATCTGCCAACACGCCGCCATAAAACGGACCTCTTCTCCGAATACAAATGGGGCAAAGGCTTCACTCACAACACGGATCACTTCTTCTTGTTTTGACGGGTCTAGATCAGAAAACACCAGGCTCAGCGGACCCAATCGCGTGAAGTAATCAACGAGCTTGGACCTTGGGAATTTGCATTCAAAATCCAAAGTTTCGATGCGTATCTGATGCCACCCGGAAGCCTCGAATATGGTTTTCACACGCTCAGCATCTGAAAAAGCAAACTGACCTGGCGCATCATAGTCACGTGGCGGTAGCGAGATCACAGATGAGGCCGCATTTGCAGCGGTCGTCATGAAAGGGTTCTCTTCGGGCGACCGCCAAGCGAAGAATAAGGCACTGGCATCACGAGCAGCGGCCTGATGCAGGTTTTGAAATGCTGCGACAGGATCATCAAAAAACATGATGCCAAACCTCGAAACAAGGAGGTCAAATGTCTCGTCTTGAAATTTGTGCTGGGCTGCATCAGCGCAGACGAAAGTTGAGTTCAACTGTTCGCTTTGCTCAATAGCAGCCTCAATCATGACCCGAGAAATGTCGATCCCCATAACTTTCGAATCAGGTGGAAGGCTTTTCGCTATCGCGCGTGTTGTGCCGCCGACGCCACACCCGATGTCAAGGACTTTTCGCGGGGACTTGCAATCGGCGGCTTTTACCATCGCGTTTTCGATGGGTTTGAAGAGCTGATCAGTCAATTCTTGAGCAGAAAGCCAATTGTCTCCACCTCGTCCGTTCCAAGACGATTCTTTGGCGGGGTTAGTTGCCGCTGATGTCGTCACTCTGTTCTCCTGAGGGGTTGAATTGAACTCCAGAGCCTTTACCGTGCCACTTCAAGTTAGCTTTAAGTCAAGAGGATTGTTTATGTTGGACATTGGAGAAGTGTCAGACCGCTCTGGTCTGGCGTCATCAACGTTGAGGTATTACGAGGAAAAGGGGCTGATTGAGCCGGTCGCTCGTCGTGGGCTGCGTAGGCAGTACGATACTGACATTGTCGATCGCCTTGCCCTCATCACGCTTGGGCGCGCCGCAGGCTTTTCGCTTGATGAGATCAAGTCAATTGTTGGTTCGCGAGGCGATTTGGCGATCGATCGGGGAGCTTTGAGTTCAAAGGCAGATGAGCTGGATGCGCTTATCGAGCGGCTAAAGTGCATGCGCGACGGCTTAAGGAAGGCAGCAAATTGCGTCGCTGAGAGACATGTTGAATGTCAGGGCTTTCGGAAAAAATTGAAAGCGGCATCGACGGGGAAAATCAAACCTGCTGCTAGCAAACTTACTTGATGATCTCAGGTCTTTGTCCGTGGACAAAAGAAAATATGCACGCAAAATTACGGGCAATCGCTAATCTAAAAAGGGTGGACTTGTCGAATCCATGAGAAGTGTAAAGCCGATCATCGCGTCAGATCCTAGTTTGAAATCGATGATTTCAATCCATCAGCAATACTGCCAAGCACATACCCCGCCAGGAAGCGGACATGCCGTTTCTGCCAAAACACTCGAGGATGGAGAGATACACTATTGGGCTCTCATGGAGGATGAACAAGTACTCGGTTGCGCAGGCTTCAAAATGATCGGAGACGGACATGGAGAAATAAAATCCATGCATGTTCTTTCTGAGGCACGTGGGTCTGGTATCGGCGACGAACTTCTTTTGGCTCTGCTCGGCGAAGCAAAGCGTCTCGGGGTCCACCAGCTTAGTTTGGAAACTGGAAAATCAGAAGGCTTCGCTGCTTCGCGACGTTTGTACGAAAAACATGGATTCGAGCATTGTGGACCATTTGGCGCCTACAAAGACGACCCCTTTAGTTACTGCATGACTCGCAAATTATGAGGTCTAGTCAGCGTCATTCGGTCGTTCGATGCCGGATGAGCGCAACGGTTGTGTCCAAGCCAAGATCAACATGGTGCAAATCACGAAAGCCTAGCTTCTCGGCAACGCGGAAAGACGCCGCATTGTCCGGATGGATCAAGCAAAAGGACCGCTTGTAAAATAAAGCGTTGTCAAACCATTCAAATGCCGTGTGCATAGCTTCAGTCGCATAGCCTTTTCCTCCAAACGCGGGATGTATGGCCCATCCTGCCTCTGGCATGAACGGGAGAAAAGGCTTCAGGTCCCGCTTGAAATCTGCGAAACCCGCTTGTCCGATGTACTCGCCCGTTTCAGCGTGCTCGATCGCCCAATATCCGTAGCCCAGGAAAGCCCAGAGACCAGTGAAGCGGATGATTTTCATCCAGGTAGCGTGACGCGATAGGGGCGTATTATGAATGTAGCGTGTGGTTGCTTCGTCAGACCACATCTCTAGCGCGGGCATGAAGTCTTCTGTCTTGTGCGCACGCAGAATTATCCGATCCCCACGGAGTAGTGGAATCTCAAAGGAACTCATCCGCCTACCGTCCTATTGAAGCGATCTTTCTGCGGTAATCTACTCAAGTCCAAAATACTCAAAAGCGGCTTCTCGGCTTCCCCAAAATGGTTCGACGTAAGACGGAAGCTGTAGCCGCTCAATGGGTAATTGTTCGAAAGGTTGATCGGGAACAGATCCGATTAGAACAGCGTCAAATACTCCGCCGCGCGCATCGAAAAGAAGCCAATCAGCGTTCTTTCCGAACATACGGGTAAGCGTCTCTGCAAAAAACCGCTGTCCCTCTCGATAGTCTTGCTGCCACCGTAGTTCGTAGGAAACCATATCATGGTCGGCATCAAAATCGGGATTGCGTTTGTACGCGCCAGCGACACGTTCTTCTACCGGAATCGGTCGTCCTCGTCCTTTTAGATAACATGTGCGGTTTGGCGCGCCATCAAATCCCATAAACCCAGTCCTGCGATTGCTTACCCCATTTGCAATCGCGCCGCCTTCGTAACCACTCACCACGATGCCATCGATTTCGACACCCGGAGCGGTTTGAATATTCCAAAGTATCGCGTCATATGAAGTTAGGACGAGAAAGACAGGTGTGTCCGTCTCTGTAACGAGAACATCTACGCGTCTTGCCAACTCAACTGCATTACCCTTGAAGAAACCGACAGCCCCACGAGCGACAGCCCATTCGGTAAAAGTTCCTTCCTCCGCGATGAAGGTTGCTAGGGCCTTTGTGCGCTGCATTCTTTCAGCGATGACGGCGGCATCCCGGCCATCCGCAATGTATTGGAGAGGGGTCGGAACCCCGCCACCATATGTATAGACGTATGCCAGTTTAGCGTCGCCACTCGGACGCGGCATACGGCAATTGGGCTCAGCGTCAACGACCTCGAATGAAGCTGGAGCCACAGACCCCGACAGATTCGGCTGTCCTCTGGATACCTCGCGCATTAGCGGAGCCTCGACGCCATCAACAACGACAACCCTTGTATCAGGCGAGATTGTTCCTGGAGCGGCGTTTTCCAGCGGCGAGCAGGATGTCAAGGCGGCGCCAAAAACTAGCGCGCCGAGCAAGAGAGGTTTGTTCATCAGTACTAACCTTATTGAGTCAAAATGGCCTTGTGGCACTTCAAGTCCGCTTGAAGTCAACACTTTTCGTGGGCGCAATAACCGCTTGACCTCAAGCGGGCTTGAAGTCGTAGACCCTCATTACAAATGCCAAGTTGAGAGGGTCGCTTTTGCACGGAACACAAATACAGCCGCACAGAAAGCTCCAACCAAATGGGGCAGTCGCGGCGCTGTTGCTTTCGACATTTCTAGCGTCGTTGGCCGTCAGTAGCGTCAACGTCTTATTGCCGAGCCTCATGGTTGAACTCGATGCCACTTACACAGAGGTTCAGTGGGTCGTTATTGGCTATATGCTTTCCCTGACATCCATTCTTGTGATTGCCGGGCGCCTCAGCGATTTGTATGGGCGTAGGCCATTGTTTCTCATCGGCATGGTCGTCTTCATTGCGGGCAATGTGCTTTGCGGTACTGCGACAACAATCGAATGGCTTTCAACGTTCAGACTGATTCAAGGGGCTGGCGCCGCTATTCTGATTTCCGTGAATCTTGCCCTTATCAGCGAGATTGTACCCAAGAGCAAAGCCGGAGCGGCCATTGGACTTGTTGGCAGCATGTCTGCAGTTGGAACAGCAACAGGTCCAGTTCTCGGGGGTTGGATTGCGGAAGTCATCGGGTGGCAATGGATTTTCTTACTGAATGTTCCCATCGGGCTGTTGGCGCTGTTCATCGGAATGGCTTGTATCCATACTTTGCGTGAAATCGTGGACCGAAACATCAAGCGCTTTGATTTTGTCGGTTCGATCTTGCTTGCAAGTCTAACGATTTGCTACGCACTCGGAGTTAAACTCTTTGCGGAGAACTCGACTTCGATTGCCGTCGCGCTCATCAGCCTCTCGATTATGATATCGATAATTTTCGTTGCCTCGCAGCGCCGCTCTCGAAGTCCTCTTATCTCGATGGCCGCACTAAGGGATCGCGAGCTTTTTGTTTCTATTCTGCTCAATTTTGCGGTTTCAATGGTCGTGATGACAGCTTTCGTGATCGGCCCGTTCTATTTGATGAACGGCCTTGGCCTCAGCCTCCCAGAAACCGGGCTTGTGATGGCGGTCAGCCCGGTGATCGTGGCATCTGTATCCTTCATTGTCGGTCGATCGATCAGCGAGCGGAACACAAGAGCCATAATCACAATCGGTCTTGTAGCGCTCCTTATTGGAGCTCTTGGATTGGCTCTCCTTGATCGCTCATCTTCGGTGCCGGGCTATCTCATTTGTTTGGTATTCACAGCGCTTGGTTACGGAACGTTCACAGCGTCTAACAATACGTTTTTAATGCTGAGCGCTTCATCAGGTGAACGCGGCGCGGTTTCAGGACTTGTAAGCTTCTCAAGAAACTTAGGGCTTCTGTCTGGAGCGGCGATCATGAGCACTTTGTTCGAGCTGTTCACTGGTGCGTCAAAACACAAACGTCTACCACCCGAACTGGCTGAGATTGGCTTGAACCGCGTATACGCAGTTATCGCAGTTGTGCTTTTATCGGCCATTCTTGTTCAACGAGGAACGCGAAGGCTGAGCAGCGATACCTAGTAGAATTATGATTAGCTCAAGCAGAGCACCTGAGCCCGGCAACGGATACGCGAAATGGCCTTGACTTAAAGTGAACTTGAATTGGTACGCTTACGGTACGTCTCTAACGAAAAACGGAATGAGTTCACTTATGGGTCAAACATCTTTGGATCAATTCATAGGATCCGTGCGTCAGAGCTGGACGGGACTAAACAGCAATACAGTCGAAGCCACTCTTAGAGCGCTGCAAGCATTATCGAAAAGCCCAAATGACGAACCTTGGTTATCTGATATTCACCGCGAAAAACCGGCGACGCGCGAACTCTACCGCGACCCAGATCATGGGTTTATCCTGTTAGTCCACTCTGAGCACCGAGACCAATATCGCAAGCCCCACGATCACGGGGAGGGTTGGGTCTTTTACGCAGTTCAGTATGGCGAAAGTCAAATGACGACTTATAAGCCGGTCACTTCTCAAACCGGCGTTACATCACTCGTTAGTCGTGGCGCGGTCTCGATGACCAAAGGAGACTGTCAGGTTTTTCTGCCGAGAGATATTCATGATACTGCATGCATATCTGACTACCTCATCCAGTTTCGCCTCACGAGTACAGATTTCTCCAGGGAAAAAGTTGAAGGCCGTATGATTCAGTACCAAACCAACGATGCAGCTTAAAACTCATGGCGATGCTTAAAGCGCGATCGAACGCCGCCTCCAAATAATAAACAGTACAAACAGTATGCAAGCGACTCCAACCGCAAGCGGAAACAGAGCAGTAACAATCGTAACATTTTCCAGCGCAAGAAGCACGAAGCCGTTTCGGAGCGCCCCAAGAACGAAGAACAAAGTGTTCTCCTCATAAGGGTGCCAATATGCTTTTCGAATCGACGGGCCAAAGCCGAGTAGATCTACGGTCGTCAGTATTAGGACAGCCAAAAGCGCGGTTTCAGTCACAAGCCACAAAGGAAGTGCAAGGCTGGCAAGGGCTAAGAACACCCAGTCTAATGCCACAATGGAGCGGTCGGCAGACTTAGCCAAAGCAACAAAGGGCACGCCTAGTGTGATTAATCCAGAAAGTCCGATGGGCCATGCGCCAACACCGGCTCCGTCTGATAGCTGCGCTACAAAGACAACAATAGTGCCAAAAGCCCAAATGAACCACGAGAATATGTGTGGTTTTGTTTCTTCCCTTATTATTGCTCGGTAGTACGGAAAGAAGGCGACAAAAGTCAAAACGATCGCGGCAAAGCTAAAGATGTTATGCCAGCTCACTGCCCGATCCTTCGTACTGCATCTGATTTTGGAAAGGGCACGTGATCGCAATTCTCGCGTTTAATGACAGGTAATCTTTCTTCGAGCGAATATGGTCGATTAGAAAGCGAGTAATGTGTGCCAGTTGAAGTCGGCTTGAAGTCAAGGCTTTTTGGAACGTACGCTAGAGACTGACCTTTGGAAAGCTTGCGAGATGTTGCCGAAATTCACGTGGAATACTGTATCCAGGTCTGTCAGCCTTGCCGATAATTATCAGCATGCAGCCAACAGATGCCGATATCCAAAACGCGCTACGAGTTGCAGCACGGGTCATCGATCGTTACGGCGATGTATATTGGCCTTTGTTTGAGCGTTTAGAGCGCGAGCTATCAAATCGGCGGTCACGTGCCGCAAGGCTCCGGGCCCATCTGGATAACGCCGATCTCAAGACGACAAATCTGCGAACATTCCATCCGGAAAAGGATGAGCGATCTTCAAGAGTTCGCCCCGTCTGAAGCCTAACGATCCCCCATCGCCGTACGCAGGTCGTTTGTTTGTATGCCCCATTAGCGTAAGACGGAGATCATGATCTATTCCAGCCTCTAACATTCTCTTCTCAAAAGAATGACGGAATGAGTAGATCTTGTGCTTGGGCGTGGGAAAGAGTCGGCGCACTGAGAAAGCCTTCATCAGATTGGCGGAAAGCAGGTCGGGTTTATCCCTGTACCGCGGAAAACCACGGGGAAATCGCTTCATGGCTTCTAGTGAGACACCGACAAGCGGGATCTCACGAACCGATGCCGCCGTTTTTATTTCACGGTTTTTCTTCGGTCTAATGCGGATGTGCGGAACTTCATGGTCTAAGACAATATCTTCCTCGATGAGGTTACCGATCTCACCTGGACGACATCCTGTTTCTATCAGTGCATAGACGATATGCCAGGCTTCATCATTGATGCCAGCGAACAAGCCCGGCACTAAAATACGCGAGCGAACCCAGTCGTCCTCAAATGGCAGAACTTCGCCCTTCACCTTCTTTGATTTGAATGAGAGATTTCTGAACGGGTTGGGGCGGTCTTCTTCTCCGATGTGTTTGAAGTAAGCATCGAAGAGCACACGCACATTTCCGATGTCTCGATTGGCTGTGTTGGGGCTCAGGGCGTCTTTTCCCATTTGAGGAATAAGTCGGTCTTTCCACCAGTTGTAGTAGCTGAGCCCATCCTGGCGGGTAATCGCGCTGATGGGTTTGTCGCCGATCAAGTCGATGAGATATTGAACGCCGCGCTGCTTGGTCTTTCGCCAAAGGCGCTTTTGCATCTCCGATTTCGAAAGCAATTCATCAATTGCGATCTCTGCACAATAAAGATCGAACGCGTCAGAAATCCGAAGGGGCGGCACCTCTAGGCCACCGAGAACCGCTTCGGCTTCAGCCTGCTCACCGGGGCTTTTCTCGCCGGTGTCCTTGGCGTCGACAGCACGAAAGCGTTCGACGATTTCGTTGATGTCAGCGCGATCAGCGAGCTCTTCGGCTGACGCATAGGTGAAGCCTCGCGCCAGCGCCCGTAGCGTGGCAGCCTTGTATCGTTTTTGGGAAACTTCGCGCTGACGCTTAAGCCCTGCGTCTGTTGGATCACCGTCCATCCCCACGAGAGACGCCCAATACAAATCGTCAGCTTGGACCTGTGCGTCTCGCCGAATGCGGGCAATGTCGAGGCTGTCTGTCTTCAGGGAGAACCGGATCACTCCACGGTCGTCATAGGCTGCATATCGGGTGGGGACACGACGTTTATAGTGCCAGTGATTATCGCGATATCGAAGGAACTGGTTAGGTTTCAAATCGGCCTCTGTGTCACGTTTTGAAGCCCGTTTTGTGGCACGAATTTCAGCGCAACACAAGATCGCAATGCCTGCGATCCGCCTAAGTAGTTGAATTTATTGAAATGTTTGGAAAAGTATCTGGAGCGGGCGATGCGCGCCAAAAGTCAAAAATAATATAATAAAATCAATTACTTACAAGTTTTCAGGATTTTGAAAGTCTCGCAAATTGTTCGTTTTCTGTCTCGCAAATTTCGTGTTTTTTGAGTTCGAAGCGGCCAGTACGATTCGAACTCGAAGACGTCTACATGATGTCTTCCATCAGTGGAATTTGTTTAACGCACGCGCTTCGTTTTTAAGGCTCCAAAAGATGGCCTTGGCCTGCCTGATCTGACTGGCCCAACCGTAATGTTAGGATCGACGGTTGGTTTTTAGCGGCGTTCATGCCGCCTCCATCCTATAAGGCGGCATGAAGGTCGCGGGCAAGATGGTTTCTGGTGCGGGTGGTTTATAGCCCAACGATGAGTGTGGTCGTGCGGTGTTGTAGAACAGCCTCCAGTTCTCGATCAGGACCTGCGCCTCGCGCAGGTCGTAGAAGATTTCACGGGCAAGGAGTTCGTCTCGAAGCTTCGAGTTGAAGCTCTCGCAGTAGCCATTTTCCCAAGGTGATCCCGGCTCGATATAGAGCGTCCTGACATCCAGTGCCTCCAGCCATTCATGCAAAGCGGTGGCGATAAATTCTGGTCCATAGCACATTGGGAAGTGAGGTCATGGCCACCTGTGGCGCCCATCACGCAGGCAGGTGGCCATGACCGGTCAACAGGTCTCTAAAGTGGTTTTGCCGACCACACAAAAGAGAAGGAGACCGGTCATGACACGTGACGATGTTAAACCTGCGCAGAGCATTTTGGTAGCCATCGATGTTGCCAAGTATCGAAATGAGGCGCTCATCGCTATTCCTGGAAAGAAACGACGACGTATCTCGTTTCGCCATACGCTCGAAGATTACAGATCACTCTGCGATAGACTGCTTGGCTTTGGCTTGCCCGTTCAGATCGGCTTCGAGCCGACCGGCGACTATCACCGCCCGATGGCTTGGCATTTCCATCAGCAAGGATTCGAGCTTTACTCGATTTCCTCGCTCGCCATGGCCCGAACTCGAGAAGCGATGCACAACTCCTGGGACAAGAATGACCCGAAAGACGCCCAAGTTATTCTGCACATGATGCGCACGGGGCTGACCCAGATTTGGTATGATCCGCTGGTTCACGGGATCAATGATCTGCAGGAGCTCTCTAAGACCCATGAAGTGATTTCCAAAACCAAGACAGAGTTCTGGCACCGCCTATGCACGCACTATCTGCCGCTCTATTTTCCAGAGGCAGAGCGGTTTCGAAATTCTACTCGCAGTGATTGGTTTCTTGCTTTTCTGGAAGTCTTTCCAACGCCGGCAAGCATCGTCTGCATGGAGCGTGAGGCTTTCATCGAAGCGGCTTGGGATGTGGTCGGCAAGAAGCAATCAAAATATCGATTGATTGATAATATCTACTCTGTTGCCGTTGATTCTATTGGACTTCCGATCGCTGAAGAGTCTCGCTCCATCGCGATGTTTAAACTGGTTCTGTCACAAGGCCGCGACTTGATCGCGCGCCGGGATGCCATCGAACAACATGCAGAAGATCTGCTTGGCGAGCGCCCCGACTTCCAACGCTTAAAAACCATTCCAGGCATCGGCCCGATCCATGCGTTGACGGTTTTGGCGGAAGCTGGAGATCTTCGGCGCTTTCGTCATCATCGTCAGTTCTTGAAGTATTGCGGTTTCAACCTCTCGACACATCAGTCCGGGATTTTTCGCGGGCAGACGAAACTTTCAAAGTTTGGAAACGCTAGACTGAGGCGTGCGTTTTGGATGGCTGGCCAGGTGGCTATCCGCCAGAGAGAAAACAGCTTCAGGGACAAGTATCGGCGTTATATCAAGAAGGATCCTGACAATGGTGATCTGAAACGAAAAGCAATGACAGCCGTCGCTGCGAAAATGGCGCGCACGGCATTTGCGGTCATCAAGACCGAAACCGATTACCGGCCTTTCTTAGAAAGTGTCGGTCCCAGGCGGAGAGACCTTCCTCATAGGGCCGTTGAGGCGCACCGTGCGACCTCGTAGATAATGATCAGGCTTTCTGCTTGGGTATTCTGATCTCGTATTAAGGACGGTTGGGACAGATTATGATCCCGTGTTTGCTATGGAAGAGACAATTATCTTGACGGCAGAAACCGCGTGGGAAAAGAAAACGAACGCGTGAAACCGATCACGCAGCAACCGACCTGTTGCCAATTTCCATGTTAGCTTCGTTACATAGGACGTTGTCGGATCGGATATGCTCCGGTGGCCCATGTTCCAGGAAAAGCTCACCAAGTGTGTCTAGAACATCCCGCGAGTTCAGTCGGCGTTCGACACGGATCGCCAGGCACTCTCTGGTGAACTCATCGATGACGCAGAGCATGCGGAAGACTTTACCCTCATGCGTCCTGTCCTGGACGAAATCATAGGACCAGACATGGCCTTTGTGAGCGGGTCTCAGACGGACGCATGACCCATCGTTCAACCAGAGCCGCCCGCGCTTGGGCTGCTTCTGCGGGACTTTCAGCCCTTCACGTCTCCAGATGCGATAGACACGACCCGTGCTGACAGTCCAGCCAGCTTCACGAAGCAAGGCTGTGATCCGGCGATAGCCATATCGGCCGAACCGCTCCGCCAGGGATATGATGGCAGCGGTCAGTGCGCCCTCATCATGCCGAGCTGTCTTCTCGCGTCTCTGCGTCGAGCGATGCTGGCCAACCACGCGGCAGGCTCGGCGCACGGAAACACCGAGCTCTTCAACCACATGATCGACCGCAACGCGTTTACGTGAAGGGCTTAGTACTTTCCCCGGACAACCTCCTGAAGGATTTGATTATCTAGTGTGAGGTCGGAGACGGCCCGTCGCAATCGAGCGTTCTCCTTCTCGATCTCCTTCATCCGCTTGGCCTGGCCAACACGCAGGCCGCCATACTCTTTGCGCCAGCGGTAGAATGTCTGCTCGGTTACGCCGATCGCGCGCACAGCTTGCGCAATCGTTTCGCCCTGACTCAGGCGCACTTCAACTTCGCGCAGCTTTGCGATGATCTCTTCAGGCTTGGCTTTCTTGCCCATGGTTCAACTCCATTTCAGAGCCGATCCTCTCTCAAAACGTGGGCCAGTTTTTCTGGGGCAGACCAACCACGCAAAGAGTGAAGAAATCGCGCGTTCATCTTCTCCCGTGCGCGCGATGTTCGAAGGATTTATAAGTAAGCCTCGAAGCTACTGCTTTGGTGGTTCTTTACTACTCACTAAAGCAGCAAACAGCTGCAGCCAAATTGGCCTGTACGCCAAAAGCATACCAATCAGCATGGCGGACAAGGCGACCTGCATGGGCCAGATCAAAGCGCTAAAGCTGGGCCCATCGCGCGCGATTATAAGAACAAGTGACACTGTCAGTAAGCTCCAGCCGATGAACCGAGTGTGTCTTGCCTGCTTTCCCGCAACTCCAACTAGTCGCCAGTTTCGCGGTTGGCTAAACGCTAAAAGACACATGCCCACCGCACAAATGGCTGTTGAAGATAATAGGAGGCTAACCGATACCAGCATCTTCATTCGGCCGGTAATACTTCTGGGAGCGCTGTTTTCTGCACAGAGCGAAGCATTTCCGGGTCGTTCGTTTGCACTGCATTCAACCGTAAAGCCGCAGCGACCGCTAAAAAAGCTGTCGTCATCAGAATGAGGTCGACCCCAGCGACAGCCCATTGTCTTTGGCTCAGGGTTTCAAGCAAATGGCCACCCGTTGTCGCCCAATTGAGAGCAACTGCTAGGACACACAGCGTCGCCATAGACCAGCATTGGTCTTTCCAAGCGCGTTTGTCCCGAACACCCGCATGAACGAATGTCACGATCCAAACCGCGAAAAATGCTGCGACCTCCAGGCCAGCTCGACCGAGACCGAAAGCAGCTGCATCGTTAGTCAGCATGCGGTTGGCAACCAAGAACATGGCGCTCGCCGTCATAATCCCCGTCGTTGTACCAATCGTCAGGGCACGAACCACTCGAACGCTCATAGATTCCATGCCTTTTCGAATGCGCGAGCGCATCCAAAAAAGCATGCCTGTTGCGATCATCGCGCTGCCGGCGAGCCCCCCGAGGAAGAAGAGCCACCGCACCGCCCAACTGTCGAAACGAATGAAATGAGCACCTTCGAGCCAGGCTGATGTATTCTGAATGGGCTGCGGGATAAAATCGTTCTGAATTTCACCGGTCGCGGTTGAAAAGGTCATATTGCCTTGGGTCATAGCGACCGTGCGCTTCGGGAAAGTGTGGTGCACCATCACGATGGAATTAGCGTCGCCTGCATGGATGATACGGATGCCGTCCGCCGTAGCCTGGCTACCGCCGCGCTCCTTCCAAATCGCCTCCGCGCGCTCTACATACATATCGATACTGTCTGGAAGTGTCCCTGGCTCGCCAGCCAATTCGGGAACATAAAACCCCGAATTGTCTTTCGCGAGCGCAAGTCGATCGCCACCATATCCGGTCAGCATCGCGTTCGGAAAATAAATAAGTGCAAAAATTAGAACGCCCGAAAGGGGAAACAGAATGTGAAACGGCAACGCTACAATTGCCGTCATATTGTGCAAATCAAGCGTGGACCGCCGAGAAGCCTTTTTAGGCCTGAAAGTGAAAAAGTCCTGGAAGATTTTTCGATGAATGAAAATTCCAGATACCGTCAAAATGAGCATCGCCATCGCCGCCAAGCCAACGATCCAGTAGCCGAGCCCGAGCCAACTCACGTGCAGACTGTAGTGAAATGGATAGAAGAACCCTGACGCACCTAGCGTCTCGGTTAATGTAATCTCCTCTCCGGTTTCAGGGTGGAGATGAAACGTCTGAAGCTCAGACGTGCCCCCGAATTTTACCAAACGGGTATAAGGCGAGCGATCACTCGCCGGACCAATAAATACTGAACTCTCCGGCTCAATCTCTAGCTCTGCGAATTTTGGCACAACGATCGGGTCTATCGGACCGTCGACTTGTGCAACCGATCGCAACTCCGGCATCATCCAGCGATTGATCTCGAGATGGAAGACGGTGAGCGTCCCCATCCAAAAAATCACGAACAGAATGCCGGACATAGCAATTCCGAGCCAAGTGTGGAACCAGTTCATCGACGCTCGAAATTCTTTGGTGATTTGCACGGTTTATGCTCCAACAGAATAAAGAAACGGTGTTAAAAGCCTGAGCGCCCCAATCAGCAAAACAACGGATGTGGAAACTAGAATAATATGGCGGGTTGCTGCGACCCATATTGCAGCCCCGAGATAAATGACAAGACCCGAAAGAAGTCCGAAGAATGCTGCTTCGCCGGGGTTTGCTCCAAAGACCGGCAGCAATACCCCAACAAAACCGATATGCGCGGCCGTCAAGAAGTAGCCGCCTACCAGTGCCAACAAAAGTCGATAGGACCGGGACAATATTTTGCGCCACTTAGGGTCCAATCGGATGCGTTCAAAATGGTCAGCAGCAACCGTCAAGAAATCTCCAGAACATATTTTATTTCACCCAAAATGAGCTATTCGCCTCATAGAAAAAATCAAGATGACAAAGCGGACGATCTTTTTTGTTAGAAGCGCTGCGCACTACTAAGCGCAAACGTCACCCCTGACCTGGTAGGTTATGATTTTTCCCGAGAGCGAGCCCCCAAACTTAAAATGCCTTGGTCACTTCAAATGCGATGAAACGCTGCACGGCTGACGCATTGGCGGGGTCAAAGGCGGTGATAATTGAAGTCGGGGCGTCTTCTCCAATCTGCGGGGGTTCTTCGTTGAATAGATTTTGTACAAAAAACCGCAGAGTTGTGCCGTTCAGGAAGTCAGGACCAGAACCTTCAGTGAAGGCATATGTGGCCGAGAGATCGACGGTCGTGAAGGAGCCAATAGGATTGCCCTCGTTGTTACTCGTTGTCCTATAGCTGTCCGCGTAATTGACAAAAATGTTCCCAGTGAAGCTACCTAACTGGTAGCCGAGCTGTCCTCTCAAATTGAGGTCAAGAGGGTTGTAGAGCGTATCCAATAAGTCGATTACCGGAACGGTTGGTGCGCCTTGCTGCGTAAAATCTAGAAGATAGGTTCCATTTAGACTGGCCGTCAGGTCACCTTTTCCTAACGGCATAGTATAGCGGACGTTTGCATCTATTCCACGGACCACCGTTTTACTCACATTAACAGTTGTGCTGTTGATGATGAAATCAACTTCAGAAACCCCAGCGTCCGTTCCAAAGGTAACGAGAGGAAAATTAGCTTGAGAAACAATACCATCGATTTGTGCTTGTGTGGGCGCAGGGATCACAGTACCTGGCACCAATCCATTTGGGTCTCTAATGAATTCGTTCACGGCTAAGAAATTTAATCCGCCTGGGACAGGAGGCGCATTAATTCGTCCATCAAATACGGTATCAAAATAAGTTGTACCGAATACGAACTCTCCTGCCCCCAAAGCCGCTTCATAATCGACACCAAATGTATAGCTTTCCGATTTTTCTGCCTCTAGGCCAGTACCCGTTCCGAGCAATTCCAATATTGCGACATCAGCCACTGATGGGTCTGCTGGAGTTGCACCAAATAGGGCATTCACAGCAGCGCTTCCAAAGATGCGAATTTCCCTGTCTGTAGCACCAGTACGACCGAGAGCAGGCGGGCGGAACGATGTGCTGTACGTCCCCCGAAAGCGAAGGCCGTCTATGGGCGAATAAAGCAGTCCAATTTTTGGATCGGTTGACGATCCAAAATCGCTGTAATCTTCCAAACGTCCTGAAATATTCAGCTCGAAGCGGCGAACGCCCGAGATATCCATTTCCGGAGCAATGATTGGCACAAAAAGCTCCGCGAAAACCGCATAGACATTTCTTTTTCCGTCAGCGAATGGACGGCGGTCGCGGCCGTCCAGGTTGATGAAAGTTTCTCGTCGATATTGCCCGCCAACTGCAAACCTAAGTGGTCCCGCTGGTAGCTCTAACGCCGATCCATTCAAAATTGCATCGGTGGTGATTGTATCGCCCGAATTAAAACGTCCTGGGTCGTCAAGATCAGCGCCAGCGATCGTCTCCAACGTGCTATAGTTACCGACAACACGTAGCGAGTAGTCTTCTGAAATTTCCCATTCCAGATCACCGCCAATCGTAAAGCTTTCATTTGATGATCTATCGACCCGGGGTGTGGTTCCATCATTTTCGAAGCCGAAACGGGTTGTCTTCCGCTTAGAATAGAGAGTATCTACGCCGATTTTAACGTTTGAGGACAGAGATTGAGATACCGACGCGAGGACGCTGTGGCGATCGCGCGTTGGCAGTAGGCTATTCAGGGAAGGCACCTCACTAGAAAAACCCCGTTCGCTAACGTCCAAACCATCACGACTATAATATTCATAGGTCACGAGACCATTCCCGCTTCCCCAAGTTGTACCAGCGGTCAGGTTGGTACGATATTCGTCAAGCCCGCCGCTTGTAACGGTGCCATAGCGGCCAGTAACTTCGATGCCCTCATAATCGTCGCGCAACACGAAGTTAGCGACACCTGCAATAGCGTCGGAGCCATAGATCGCCGATGCGCCATCAGACAAAACTTCAATCCGTTCAATCGCAGAGACGGGAATGATTGAAATATCTGTATAGGCGCCAATGTTCGACGATGGAGCAATTCTGCGGCCATTCAGCAGTGTGAGGGTGGACCCAGCGCCAAGTCCGCGTAAGTTGACCGCGCTTCCTTCACTAAAGTCCTCACCGGTCGCCGCATCACCTGGCAAGCTGAATGGAAAACTATCGTCAGCGCCACCACCAAAGTTTTGCGGCAATGTGCGAAGATAGTCGCGAACAGACCCTTGACCACTGGCTTGAATTTCTTGGCGATCAATAATGCGCAGCGGCGTGCTTTCCGGTGTAAGCCCGCGAATGTTGGTGCCCGTGACGACGATGGTTTCCTGGATGCTTTCGTTCCCAAAGACCGCACTGGAATTGTCTCGGTCATCAATCAGTCTCACGGAGCTGTCCTGTTGAGCAGCTGCGAGCACATAACCCCCATTGGGCCCTGGCGTAGCTTCCAGCCCTGACCCGACCAGAAGCGTGTCTATTGCAGCGTCAGCCGAATACGTCCCCGAGATCGCTGGCGCTTGCTTTCCCGCAACCAGTCCACTTGGCGCAAAGATATTGACCCCGAGCGCTTCGCTCAGGTCGATGATCCGATCACCCAAAGGGCCTTCTGCCAGTGAGAGGACCTGAACCTCTTGCTGCGCTGCTTCTTGTGCATAGCTGATCGCCGGATTGGCCAAGACCAGCGCTGACGCCATGCTGAACAGCGCGGCCTTGCTGAGCTTCTTTGGTGATACATGCCCCATGAATTTTTCCTTCGCCTTAATTTATGCGACTGTGTCTCAGTCGCGTTCAGTCCTAAGACGCCTTCAGCGGAAAAAGCGGGAGCAGAATCATGAAAAAAAATTTCAGGTTTGATTTTTTGCCGTGAGTTGCCTGGCCAGAATTATTCTAACGGTCTGATAATGATGGATTTCTCGCTGTCATGATCGACAACGACTGGAAACATCGCCGGGAGCGCGCCGAGCATGGCGTCGATATCATTGCCATCATATCCGAAAGTGACTGTGAGCTGCCCGATGTCAGTTTCGCCCGGCTCAATCGTGATGGGCACCGATGAATACCGATTTGCGTCAGCGACCAACTCCGTCAGAGGCGCCTCATTGTATCGCAATCTATTCTCCCGCCAGACGGCAAAACGCTCCGCTTCAAAAGGTTGAACCTTTGAAAGGCCCGAATTGGGCCTGACCTCAACGCGCTGTCCTGCCGTGACCATTTTCGTCGATATGAGGCTCGTTGACGTCTCCCCGATCACAAAAGGATTGCTTGCGGCGACCGTGCCTTCTGCGACGGAAAGCCGAACGACGCCGCCATTGTTGCGAACGTCGAACACCGTTCCGACAACACGCGCTTCAAATGCCTCAGCGCTAACAATAAAAGGCCGTTGAGGGTCGCTGGTCACATCAAAAACGGCCGCGCCGCTGATCAACCTAACATCGCGTTTGTTCGTGGACATCGCCACTTCGAGCCTGCTGGCCGGCCCCAGCGTGACCTCGCTGCCATCAGAAAGAGTTATGTTCTGAATACCGCCAAGCTCAGTGGCGAATGCCGTGACCTCTGGTTCGGACACAATCGTCCGCTCACCGATTTGCGGCAACACCATAATGGCTAAGAGGACTGACGCCGCAACACCCGTTAGCGCGAAACCTGTTGCTCGCACACTGAATGCCGGGACTTTGACCCCGGCAAGCATAGCGCGCAGGCGGTCTATGATTGTGTCATTCAGATATTCGGGCCGAACTTTCTCACGGTCCAACGTTCCGAAGGCGTCCCACATTGTGGTCGCTTGATCAAAGGCCTGCTCATTCAAAGGATCGGCAGCCAGCCATTCCTGAAACGCCTCTGTTTCCGCGCGATCAAGCTCACCTTCATCGAACAAGATACGCCATTTCAGCGCTTGATTGCGCAGCGCGATAGAGAATTCTGGATCGCCGTCTGACATCAATCGTTACGCTCCGCCGCCTCATGAAGAGCGGTCTGTATCGCGCATGCTGCCTCGATCACATGGCGCGACACGGCGCGCCGCGTGATGCCCAGCTTTTTACCGACAGCGGTAAAGTTCATCTTGTCCACCCGGTTTAATAGGAAGGCTTTTCGGCGGCGTTCCGGCATTGCTTTCAAAACCTGGTCAATAATCAGCAGCTGCTCTTTCGCTTCTAAGACGCGTTCAGGGTCGGAACCGGGACTTGCATAGGCAAAAAACAGGTGTTCAATCTCATAATCATATTTCGATCGACGGTTTATCGAGCGCTTCTTGGTGATGGTGAGGTTTCGGGCGGTCCGCCACAAAAAGGCCTTCAGGTTTTTGATCCCACCAAGGTCCGTATGCTCAAGAAGCCGCTGAAATGCCTCTTGCGCAATGTCATCTGGGTCGGGCGGACCAGAGCCAAAGGCCTGGTTTAAATAGGCTGCCAATGCATCAACTTCCTCCGCATACAGCCGGGTTACGTCGTTTTCCAATTCCGCGGAGTGGGCGAAACCGTCGTCGACATCGGTAGACAGCTCACGGCCTAAAGGCGATCCCCGATGTGCGCTGCGCTCTACCACTATTCTTCTTGAACCTCAGCGCCTGCCTTAAATCAAACCGTTGTTGGGCGGATGCGAATTCCGCATATCCGCTTCAAATCGATGCCAATTTGAGAATAGGCACTCGTTGCGAACGGATGTCATTATCGTAACTTGAAAGTGCCGAAATTCAAGAAACCGCGTCCTTGAGCCGAAGACAGCGCACTTTTCGGGCCCCTTAAGTCCCGCTTTCGCCGCTAAAGGCGTCTTAGGGATAGTTCGCGGGATTTCGCGATCGATTAAGCTAAGCGGCGAAGCGTTTGAAAACTAGTCGGAGGAGTGTTTGCCCAAAAGGTCGATGATTGAACGCCTTGGAGCAGCTGGCGGCACCGTCACACCGCAGCGCAAGCTGGTATGCGCTATTCTCGAACGCTCAGATGATCATCCCGATGCGGAAGAGATTTTTGCTCGGGCGCGAAAGACCGACAAGAAAATTTCCTTAGCAACGATCTACCGCGTGCTGAAAACCCTCAGCGATCTTGGCCTGATCATTACCCACGACTTTGGCGACAATCGCACCCGCTATGAAGCCAAGGAAGAAGATCACCATGACCATCTTATCTGCACCGCCAGCGGCAAGGTCATTGAGTTTCGTGACCCTGAGCTTGAAGATCTCAAAAAGCGGATTGCCGCGCGCTTGGGCTATGCCCTTGAGAGCCATAGCCTTGAGCTTTACGGACGGCCTGCCTCTGTAGACGTCTCGTCAACTTGAGGCTAGTCAGATCATTATAAATGATATCGAACCGAAGCCCGTCTTCCGTCGCTACTCCGTCCCCGAAGCACCTGCTGAACTGCGGGCGCTCGACGCGCCCGTCGCACGCCTTCACCAAGAGAGCGGTCCCTGCCTTGTCTTGGGAAAAGTCATCAATTGGAGCCCGCTCTATTTTATTGTCGCTGATGTAGCTTTGGGTCGGGTCACGACGCAAAAAGTGAAAAAGTCTCGTGTGCATCTAAAGCCATGCGAAAGATGCTGGGACGGCCACACAAAAATTGAATGACGCTTGGGCTTTATCTGCTCACTGAACGATATACAAATGAGACCCTTTTGTGTCTTCAGGTAGATCATGAATGCGCAGCAGGTTCAATTCAAAAACATGAAGCGATGCACATAAGTCCTCTACGGTATAGCCGGGGTCCTCCAAATGAACCCGCAGCAATTCCGAAAGAACCGGTGCGTGCTCCGGCTCAAATGCAAGTTCTGGCGGTTTGGCCTGCCAGTATCCGAGCGCTCCCAACTGAAGCCAACGGCATTGCGCCTGGTTTGATGTAACTGCAACCACCGTCTTCGCCCGAAAGAGAAGCGCATTCATTGAGACGTGCCAAATCGGTTTGAGCGCAGCAAGCTTTTGCGACGTCACTTTGAGGCCAAGCGCGCTTTTTGTATCCGCCGCTGATATCAACAACGCTGATGCAAATGCGTTAGCCCCATCTTCCATTTCAGGAGAGGGACGCCCGTGCATAACAATATGTCCAAACTGATGCGCCAGCGTAAAACGCTGACGGTCTGCCGGTTGCCCTCGATTCAAAAACACGCAAGGCTGTAAAGGCGGGGGCCGTACTGTCACGCCATCCGCGGCGCGCCCGTCCAAAGCAGCGTGGAACACAATAACCCCAGCCCGCTCCATCCTGCCAACAAGAACCTTGAGCGGCTCTCTCGGGACTAGCCAGGTTCGCCGCAGCATTGCTGCGATTTGCTCCGCATCCACGTTGAACTCGTCGATTTCGAAGGCTGGTAGGTGAAGTTCCGTGTCAAAATCGACCGCCTTGAGCAGTCGTGTTACGTCCATCAGCCGTATATTGATTTCCGCTTCGAGCCTGTCTTGCGCCCGCTGACCAACGCTTACCTTTTTGCGGTGCATGGAATGAACGCTGACTGGCAGACATTCGTCTTAAGTGGATTTAGTCTAGCGACTAGGCAGATGCATGCTCCGTCCAAATCTGTAACAGGATTTTGTTGATCTACGGTCTCCGTGTGGTTCAACGCTTCAGTATTGAGCTTTGAAGGGGATGCGACATGAACAGTTTCGTTGGACGCCGAGAGTTCCTGCTGACCAGCAGCTTGATCGCAGCTGGCCTCACTACCGCTTGTAGTGGACGCGATGTCGAGGAGGCGTCTTTGATGAGCGCAGCCGCAGTCCCTATAGCCGACGACCTTATACGGCTTAATTTGGCGGAAAACGCTTGGGGGTGCTCCCAAAACGCACTCGAGGCGATGATGGCGCATGCTAATGGTGCCAACCGCTATGCTGGCGCTGAAAAAGAGGCGCTGATTGCTCACCTTGCAGAGGCCAATGGCGTGGCCACAGAGCAGATCGTTCTCGGAAATGGGTCTAAGCCAATCCTTGCAGCAACCGGCGCGCTCTTCGCAAAGACGGGCGGTCAGTTGGTCACAACAAACCTGACCTATGAGGTTCTGAATGGCTCCGCGGAAGCTTTTGGTGCCGAGCTTGTTCGCGTGCCCCTCACAGGATCTTATGATTGGGATTTTGCAGGCATGACGTCAGCGCTCAGCGCGAACACTATCGGCACTTATGTTTGCAATCCAAACGGGCCCACGGGCAGATTGTCGGATCCGAATGAGCTGCGCGCATTCGTTATCGAGGCCGCAAAGTTCGGCCCCATCTTTGTTGACGAAGCCTATTTGGATATGTCTCCAGATTACCCGGCAAACTCAATGGTGGGCTTGGTGCCTGAGGGGCACAATGTCATCGTCTCTCGAACGCTCTCGAAAATGCATGGTCTTGCCGGGCAGCGCATAGGCTACGCAATTGGCCCAGCTGACCTTGTCGACCAGATTCACAGCTTGCTGACCAATCACATCAATCTTGCCGGTCTCGTCGCCGGTTTGGCCAGCCTCAAAGATATTGCGTACCAGGAAGAAATGCGCGAGCGCTTCAAGGCCGGTCGGGCTCGGCTTGTCGGATTGATCGACGGTCTTGGGCTCAACTACGTGCCTGACCCAATGCATAACGGGGTCTTGTTTGATGTTGGCGGGCCTGTGGCAGACTTTCACAAAAAGATGCGCGCGGAGAGTATTCTGGTCAGAACTGGCGGTTATGAAGGTGAAAAATCTACCTGGACATCAATCTGCGTCGTGACCGAGCCTGAAATGGACAAAGTTGAGACCGCGATGAAGAAGGTGTTCTGCACGTAGCCTCTTTTCGTCCGAGTCACATGTGAGTGAATCAAGCGTGCAACCGCCTAATGCAAAGCGAATCACTTCGCTAAGTTTCAACAGGCAGCCTTTGTAGATGGCATCTATACTGTGAAATTATCTAGTTCGCCGACGCCAGCGGACATTAGATGGGTAAGCTTTTCACTTAAAGGTATCCATAACGGGGGCGTTTGATGACCGAAGAATTCACTATCCGCCCAATAGGCTGGGTTCAATCTGAGAGAGACACACCGTGAGATGATGATTGGGATTCTTTGAGAACTTAAACTGTTTTGGAAACGGCGAGATTTCGTTCGGACGCTCTCACCGGACTGGACGATTTTTCACACGTCGAAAATATCTTCCTATTTGATCGTGTGCCTCAGGATAAAATCGAAACTAGTACGCGGCATCCAAGAGTCAGAACTGACTGGCTCAAACTAGAGATTTTCGCTCAGCGCGGAAAAAAAACCGACCAAGTAGACTAGGAGCGACTATCTGCGGAGTCCAATCCGATGAAGGGCTCGCAGTGCATGTCAAAGGTTTAGACCCGATGTCCGGGACACCAGTTCTGGACATTGAACTGGTCATGTCTGGCTTTGAACGTCGAGGTGCACTGCGCGCACCTGAATGGCCTAACGAAATCATGTCGAGCTACTGGTAAACGTGTAAAGCCGACGTTGTGTAGCGAGACCGATTTTCGGTCTTGCAGACAGAAGCGACACTCTCCGAAACATACCAAAACCAACGGAAGGTCAGCTATGCCAGGCGACGAAACTCGTATCGGAGCCACAACACTGACTCGCTAACATCCTTACAATTAGCCCACACTATAGAGCTGTTCGGCACTTTCGGATTCCTTGCTCATTTTCAGTCCTTGAGGCAGTTTCGATGAGCCAAAAAGCCTCGTCAAGCAAAACCAACAAATTGCCTTACGGTCGCTGACCCGCTTCAAGTTGACCGTTCGTAGGCCGCTCTATTTCATTGACGCCGACACCGCGCTTGGTCAGGTCACATTTCAGAAAGTTAAAAAAATCGAGCATGTATGTCGAAAGCTTTCTAATATCTGATGATTGGATATACTGAAGGATAAACACGATGACGCACTTGGTTCGTTGACGTCTACAAGATTAAACGGGCTCATGCACGACGATCTCTGGAAACGCGCATGTCGTTGTTGAATTGGGCATCACGATCGCCACGCTCTGTCTCGCTCTTGTTATGCCAACATAAAGTTTTGCGAGATCTTTCCCGGCGTCTGAGAATTTTCCCGTCTTGATGAATTTCTTCAGCGTGCCTGGCGGATAGATAATCACCCTTGAAAACGTCATCCCTTTGGCTTCACCAAAATTGTAAATTAACCGCTCATCGACCTTTGTCTTGCGACTATACCTCAACGCTTGCGGCGAGTAGGTGTTCTTGTAAGTCTCGACATCACGCTCTCTGACGAGAAACACGCCGTCATGGCCCGTCTCGTT